>NZ_NRRN01000065.1 GCF_016583625.1 Halorhodospira abdelmalekii
TCCCCTTGGGCTTTCCCTCCTGCTTCGAACGATCAGTCACCATCACGCACGAGGAGAGTGGCGATAGGATTAAGCACTATCCTACGTTCATAGAACGACTCCTTTGAGCGACTTCGTGTCGCAAAGCTTCTTCCGCTTTGTGCTCAATCCATCCGGTGACATGGTCTCGATCATAACAGAATGGTGGCCACTTGCAAGATGCGCCGCTTCACCACCCCCTAAGCCACTGCGCGGCTATAGGCGGAGCACTGCGGCGCGTTTTGGTAGAAGCGCCCGTGGACCGGCGGCGGGTCGCCCTTGAGGTCGCCGGGATCGAACTTATGCACCAAGGCGCAGAGCAGCCGGGGCGTAGTCGCGCCCAGCATCTGAACGAACTGTGCGCGTGAGGTGATGCGCGGCGACGGGTCATTCTCGCCCACCACCCCGGCGTTGCGCATGACGCCGACGATCTGCCGGTCGAGCTCGTCGCGGTCGGTCACCACCAGAATGCGGGCGGCTGGATCGTGCTCCATGATCCACTTGGCCAACAGCACCATCAGGATGCTCTTACCGCTGCCCTGGGTGTGCCAAATCACCCCGCCTTCGCGCTGGGCGATCCGCGCCTGCGCGGCCTTGACGCCAAAGTACCGGTGGGGCCGGGGCACCTTCTTCTGCCCGGCATCGAAGATCACAAAGTTACGGATCAAGTCGAGCAGGCGCTCTTTGCTGCATAGCTGCGCCAGCGGCTGATCCAGCAACACGCCGGGCGAGGTTCCAGCGCTGCCTTCTTCGTCCTTCCACTGCACAAAGAACTGCTCCGGGGTGCCGGTGGTGCCGTAGCGCAGCCCCTGGGCGTCGCTGCCGGCGAGCAGCAGCTGCACGGTGGTGAAAAAGTGCTCGTTGAAGATCGACTCTTGGTTGGTGATGAGCTGACGCACCCCATCGGTCACCTCCACCGAACTGCGCTTAAGCTCAATCACCACCACCGCGATGCCGTTGATATAGAGCACCAGATCGGGGCGGCGCTCGTGGCCGCCCTTGAGCGTGACCTCCTCGGCTAAGGCAAAGTCGTTGCGCTCGGGCTGCTCCCAGTCGATCAGCTGCACATCCTCATGCGGCTGCCCCGGCCAGAGCAGCACCTTCACCGGTTAGCGCAGCAGGTTGTAGGTGCGCAGATTGGCCTGATAGAGCGTCACGCCGGTGACATCGGCGGCGGTCTCCAGCTTCTGCAAAGCGGCGTTGATATGGGGATCGGAGTAGCCGCGCTCACGCAGATTGGCGCGCAGCAGCTCCGTCTCGATGGCGCGGTTCTGCTCGCGCTGGTGCCAGTCGCCGAGATGGCGATAGCCCAGCCCACCCTCTGCCTGGGGGCGGGTAAACAGGGCTACGACGCGCTCCTGGGTGTGGCGTTCGAGGCGAACACTGCTCATACGTCATTATCCTTCCTGCCGATCGGCTCGCAGCCGAGCCCGCGCGTTCTCGACCGACTGCTGCAAGCGGGCCTGCAGGGTTTCACGGGGCGGCAGCACGGTTAGGTACTCAGCCACATGGATGCCGCTGCCGTCGAGTTCCAGCAGCTCGATCTGCTCCTGCTGTTTGCCCGCGCAGAGGATGATGCCCAGCGGTGGGTTTTCGTCAACCTCCTGCTCGTAACGGGCCAGCCAGCGCAGATAGAGCTCCATCTGCCCTTTGTACTCGGCCTTGAAGCGACCCAGCTTGAGGTCGATGGCCACCAGGCGCTTGAGCTTGCGGTTGTAAAAGAGCAGGTCGATGTAGAAGTCCTCGTCGTCGATCTGGATGCGCCGCTGGCGCGCTACGAAGGTAAAGCCAGCGCCCAGCTCCAGCAGAAACTGCTCGATCTCGCGCAAGATGGCGTCTTCTAGGTCGCGCTCTAGGTAGCGGTCGTTCAGGCCGAGGAAGTCGAGGATGTAGGGGTCTTTGAGGAGCAGCTCTGGCGAGGGCTGACCGCTCTCGCGCAATGCCTGAAGGTCAGCCCGGATCGTTTGCTCCGGTTGGCGCGAGATGGCGCTGCGCTCGAACAACATCGACTGGATGCGTTCCTGCAGCTGGCGCACCGACCAACCCTCCAGCCGGCAGAGCTCAGTGTAGAACTCCCGTTGCAGGCTGTCCTTCAGCCCGATCAGCAGAATGAAATGGCTCCAGCTCAATTGTGCAGACAGCGTCTGCACAATCTCGACACTGGGATAACACTGAGCAAACAGGCACATATTCGCCAGATTGCGCTTCGACCAGCCCCGCCCGTAGGCGCAGGTAAGCTCACCGGCCAAGGTGGCCATCACCTGCTTGCCATAGCGAGCCCGCTCATCGCCAAGAACCTCCTTGTTGATGCGGTTACCCACCTGCCAGTAGAGCAGCGTCAGCTCGGCATTGACAGCCACCGCGGCTCGCTGACGAGCCGCGTCGATCAGCTGACGTAGATCGTCAACCAGTGCCGAGTCGGTGCTGGGCATGTTGCTCATACCAGCCGCGTCCTCCCGGTCAACAGCTCCTGCATCATGGCCTGCTTGAGGGCGGCGGTCTTGGCGCGGCGTTGCTGCAGAGCTTCGAGTTCGGCGTCCATGTCGGAGAGGATGGTGGCGATAGCACGTTGTTCACGCTCATTAAGTGGGCTTGCATACTTAAAACCAAAAAGGTGTTCTTTCTTGATGTAAGGTATTGATGACCCAATCTTGCCAAGACCCAAAGACTCAGAAAGATAAGCGCATAATTGCTGCCATAAGAAGCCCACATCATCAGCAAAACTACAAAGGACATAAGTTCTTTGGTATGCTTCAAATTTGCCCTTGAAATAATGAAGGTTCCCGACATCGCCATTGCCCGCTATCAGTATTGCCTCTGTGTCAAAAGAGTATGAATCGCTATAAGTGGATGAGCGTGAACAGGTAAAAAATGGGTACCGGCCTTTAGGGTTGCCTTCATTTACATCCTTCTTTCCTGTCGCAATATGACAGGCCATACCTAGTTGCTTCAGTCCCCAATCCTCAGGAATCAACCCCACCTCGGTCTGCTTGTACCCCTCCGGCACCGCCGGCGTTTCCACCTGCGACGCATACCCCGCCGAAGCATCGCGCGCATCCATCGCCTCCCCATTCATGACCACGCCACCCCCATAGTCTTCAGGTGCTCCTCCACCCGCGCCGACAGGCTCTCCACCTCATCAGCCAGCTTAGGCAGTGGGGTTGCGTAGCGTTCGGCCAGCTGGCGCACCCGAGCGGTCAAGGTCTGGGAGACGCGCTCCAGTTCGTCCTGAACGGCGGTCTCCAGCGCAGCGAGCCACTTGTCGTCGACCACCAAGGTCTTGATCTCCTCCTCGCTGAGTTCGGGGTACGTCTCGTAGGCGAGCTGGTCGAGGGCGGCTTCGGCCTCCTTCATCTGCTTTTTCAGCTCACTCTGGCGACTGTCGAGCTGGCTCCACTGCTTGAGGATCTTGGCCTCGTCGGTGTACTCGGGATCGCCCTTGATCTCTTTGAGGCGCTTGGAGACCTCGCCCTTGTTGATCTTGTCCAACTCGGCGAAGGCGCCATCCTCCCCGCCGTGCTCCTCTTCCAGCTCGGTGAGCTGGGCAGCGACGGTATCGATCTCACCCTGCAGAGCGTCCAGTTCGGCCTGCTGCTCGCTGAAGTAGCGGGCGACGATGTAGGGCTTGGGGATGAGATCACAGGTCCAGCCCTTGTCCTTCATCTGGCCCTTCTTCTTGCCGCTTTTGACCTCTTCGAGCAGGCGGCGAGGTTCGGCCACCCAGCCATCGGCGGCGATCTCGTAGGCGTCGTCCTGCAGCGTCTCGTACCAGTAGTCCATTAGGTGCTGGTAGATGTCGTAGGGGTCGAGCAGCGGTGCGGCGCGGAAGGTATCGAGCAGCTCTTCGCCGATCTCGGTGATCAGCGCCTTAGGCTGGCCGTCCACGTCGAAGCCCTTGAGTACGGGTCGGTTGTGGCTGCGCCACTCATCGAAGAGAGCGGCGATGCGGGCTCTGAAGGCGGCGAACTCTTCGTGCTCAAGGATGGTAGACCTGATCGCGGCCACCTCCACTGCCAGCTCGGCGTAGCCGGGGTGGCCGTTGGTGCGGAACAGCGCCCGGCGCAGGCCCGGGAAGACCTGCCAGTAGGCGGCCAGACCCGGAACCGGCGGGATGGCCGCCGGATCGCCGTCGATATCGCGCTCGGGGATGCCGCCGTTCATGTGGGCGTGCAGGTCGTGGCGATCTTCCGGCTCGCTGGCGTCGATGTAGCGCGGCAGGTTGAGGTTGTAGTCGTTTTTCGGATCGGCGATCTCGTCAAACGGCACCATGCGGGCGTAGCGCGGCACGTCGGCCTGCTTCTTGAAGGTATCGACGATGCGGTGGATGTCCTGCTCGCGCAGGCGGTTCTTGTTGCCGTCCTTGATGAAGCCCTTGGCGGCGTCGATCATGAAGATGCCCTTGCGAGCTCGGGCATTCTCCTTGTCGAGCACCAAGATGCAGGCAGGTATGCCGGTGCCATAGAAGAGGTTGGCCGGCAGACCGATGATCCCTTTGAGATAGCCAGAGCGCACCAGCTGCTTGCGGATAGCGGCCTCAGCGTGGCCTCGGAACAGCACACCGTGGGGCAGGATCACCGCGCCCTTGCCGCCGGATTTCATGGAGCGGACGATGTGCAGCAGGTAGGCGTAGTCACCCTGCTTGGCCGGGGGCGAGCCCCAAGCGAAGCGCTGCCAAGGGTCGTCGTCCGGGGTAAGGCCGGCGCTCCAGCCCTTATCCGAGAACGGCGGATTGGCGACCACGTAGTCGTAGGTGCGGAGCGCCTCCCCCTCCTTGAACTTCGGGTTGGCTAGGGTGTTGCCGTTGAGAATGTTGGCGGTGGGGAAGTCGTGCAGGATCATGTTCATCCGCGCCAGACCGGCGGTGGTGACATCCTTCTCCTGCCCTTCCAAGGTGATGTGCTTGCCAGCCTCGGCAGCGATCTTCAGCAGCAGCGAGCCGGAGCCGCAGGTCGGGTCGTAGGCGGTCGTGGCCGCCACGGCAGTCTCAGGCGAGATGCCGATCACTTGGGCGATGATGCGGCTGACCTCAGACGGGGTGTAGAACTGGCCCTTGCTCTTGCCACTCTCCTGGGCGAAGTGGCGCATCAGGTACTCGTAGGCGTCGCCCAAGATGTCGTCGTTCTCGGCCCGGTTCTTGGCGAAGTTCAGCTCCGGCTTCTGGAAGATGCTGATCAGGTTGGTCAGGCGATCGACCATCGCCTTGCCTTCGCCGAGCTTGTTAGGGTCGTTGAAGTCGGGGAAGTCGCTGCGCGCAAGCCGCTGGTTGGCCTCAATCAGCGGCTGGATGATCTGGGTGTTGATCTTGTCGCCGATGTCGCTCTTGCCCTTAAGCTCGACCATGTCGGCGAAGCTGGCCCCCTCCGGGATGAGGACCGGCGGAGCGAAGTCGTCAGAGTCGGCGTACTTATCCGAGATGTACTTGATGAAGAGCATGAACAGGACGTAGTCCTTGTACTGCGAGGCGTCCATGCCGCCGCGCAGTTCATCGCAGGAGGCCCAGAGGGAGGAGTAGAGTTCGGATTTCTTGATTGCCATTTGCTGCTGTGCTCTCCGTCTCGGATGTCACGTCGCTGTGGACGCAGGTCTTGATCATACCTTGCTGACTGGCCAATTTGTTCGTCTTGAGGCTAGGGGCAATTATGGGCTAATGGTGGGCGATGAGGCTGATCAAGCCCCCC
Organism: Halorhodospira abdelmalekii; assembly: GCF_016583625.1. Classification (GTDB taxonomy): domain Bacteria; phylum Pseudomonadota; class Gammaproteobacteria; order Nitrococcales; family Halorhodospiraceae; genus Halorhodospira; species Halorhodospira abdelmalekii. Next base: position 5,697 of record NZ_NRRN01000065.1, read on the forward strand.
CCTCAAAAAGGTGCGAGGAGGGACTTGATCGGTGGAGCGGACGACACTGATTAAATCGGCCTTCTTAAATCGCGTAACCCACTGTTTGGATGGGCATTAAAACCGATCGTCGCCCTTGTCAACGTATGGCCATATCTTACCAAGGATCATAGCAGCTCGAAGCTGGTATCCACCCCTAGCAGCTCCAGCTCGTCGGCATCGTAACGCCTCTCATTGCCTTGACGGTCTCGGACATCGACCCGAGTGACATTGTATGTGCCGGAGTCATTGGTTTCTAAAGGCCAAATTTTTACGGAATTTCGGTTGACTGCGTTCTCTTCATCGCTCCAGTTATAGAGACCAACAAGTCGATAAGAACCGGTAATTGCAGAGCCTTCTGAAAACGCGTAACTGAGGTTTTGATCAAACCAGATGGAAACCCTGTCCACACCGGACAAGTCGTCAGTTGCCCCTACCGTAAACTTAAGGTATACCGAGTCGCCTGATAAATCAACCTGATCAGTAATGGAAAGGCTCAACAACTCCGGTGGTTGAGTATCTGACCGACCTCCAGTTAGCTCAAAACTGGTATCAAATCCTAGCAGCTCCAGCTCATCGGCGTCGTAACGCCTCTCATTGCCTTGACGGTCTCGGACATCGACCCGAGTGATGTTGTATGTGCCGGAGTCATTGGTTTCTAAAGGCCAAATTTTTACGGAATTTCGGTTGACTGCGTTCTCTTCATCGCTCCAGTTATAGAGACCAACAAGTCGATAAGAACCGGTAATTGCAGAGCCTTCTGAAAACGCGTAACTGAGGTTTTGATCAAACCAGATGGAAACCCTGTCCACACCGGACAAGTCGTCAGTTGCCCCTACCGTAAACTTAAGGTATACCGAGTCGCCTGATAAATCAACCTGATCAGTAATGGAAAGGCTCAACAACTCCGGTGGTTGAGTATCTGACCCAGGGTGAGGCGCAGGTGGTGGTTCCGGCGTTGGCAGAGGTGTTGGCTCGGGCGTTGGCAGAGGTGTTGGCTCGGGCGTTGGCGCAAGTGGTGGCTCCGGAATTGGCTCCGGCATTGGCGCAGGTATTGGCTCCGGAATTGGCTCCGGCGTTGGCGCAGGTGGTGGCATCGGCTCAGACGCACGCCGAACCAAAGAACCATCTTCGACCACATAGATAATCGAGCCTAACAACCTCCCATTAACTATCATATTGCTTACTTCAACAGCGAAATTCTCGGCATTTTCTTCGCTGACGATAAAATCAAATTCAAGCACGCCATTTTCGGCACCGTTAGCAGCAGAAATTAAATAACTGGATCTGGTCTCTCCACCTAAAGTAGTGCTAGACAAAGAAGTCGATAAGGCGCCGCCACCCTGTAAGGAAAAATTGTCCAAAGTAGCCACCGAGGGGAAAACCATATCAAATCTGATGTTATTACTCCCCGGCGTCCATCCATCACCTAATGGCAGCTCAAGGCGTACTTTATTGGGTTCCGGCTCGGGTTCGGGTTCTGGCTCGGGTTCTGGCTCCGGCTCCGGCTCGGGTTCTGGCTCCGGCTCCGGCTCGGGTTCTGGCTCCGGCTCCGGCTCCGGCTCTGGCTCTGGCCCGGGTTCTGGCTCTGGCGTCGGCCCTCGCTCCGGAATCTGGCGGCTCTGCACCGCTGCACGCGCTGCATCGGGCAGATCACTCACCACCCTATCCGGTATATTCAGACCTACGGCATTCATCAGATCAGGCCGGAGATGTCCGTCACTAGTCATCAACTGCGCAGCAACAGCTTCGTCATCTATGGTTACTGTAAACCACCGTGGTAGATCACCGGCGAGCCGATCCAGATCTTGCAATCGGAATTGGGTGCCATGAGCTTCGGCGACTCGGAGACCAACCTCTTGGCGTATCGTGCCCACTAGGTCAGTCAGGCCATTACCTAATAGCACCGGATCAGCGATGCCATTCTCTCGAATGAACTCCTCAAGCGCAGCGGCAAACTGCTGGCGGAAGTCGATGTGCGTCGGATCATCATTGAGCCCTGGATTCCCCGCCTGAGCCTCCTTGAGCATCTGCACCAGCAACTGATCGGGCTGCACATCGCCGCGCTGCAGCCGCCCAACCCAGTGGTCAACGCGAGCTTGGCCTTGGTGCATCGCTGCATTTAGATCAAGGTCGACTTGCCGAACCTGCTCTGCTGTCAACTCGCCGCGAGCCATATAGGCGGCTTTGACGAGTGTCAGGAAATCTCCATCTTCCCCTGCGGATCTCGGACTGAGCACATTGAGCCCAAGATCGTATTCCAGAAAGGCTCCATTGAAAAAATCGAACTCTCTATTTCTCATTATTTTTATTCCTAATCCCAATGCCGTGGCGCTAGACAGTACCAACGGCCTCGACCATCGATTAGTCCACCACGCTCAGCAATTGAGCACTTGGTGAGCACTCCTATCACCAAAGAGTCATGGGGAAAGCCGAATAGCTCACGCTCGAACGCTCACGACACTAGGCCCACCATCACACTTGCAGCCAAGATGGCCACCGCGCCGAGCCAGCAAGAGACTTCCCCCGAAGCTAGATTAGCCCGCTCTGACGACGATGGGAAGCCCACAGCAACACGCACCCACTGACACCACCACGGGGTTATAACACAATGATTTATATAGCTTTGCGCGGTTCTCCACGAAGGAGGCAGCCCTAGCCGCAATCGTCGAGACGCCGGGCGAAGCGATCGTTGAGCGCAGCCGTGAGGCAGGCGAGTGCTTCGAGCCCGGCCTCAGTCGGCTGGCGTCTGATGCGGCCAAGCCGGCGCTGGCCGTCGAGGAGCTGCGTGGGCTCGTGGCAAGAGGTGAGGACGATCTGTAAAAGCCTCGACGGAGAACCAGCGGGCGGCGCCCTCGCAGGATGCGCGGGGCACCTCACTCAAGGGGCTTGTGCCTCCCCGTTGCCAAACCGTGATCAGCGGCGTCCCGTGCTCAACCCCTACCCAAGCTGGTTCGGCCACGCGAAGCGATCCACACCGTCCTCTACGGCAGCTGGAGAAGGCTTCGGACCACAGGTCGCTGAACACACCTCTTCGGATTTCACCTCTGTACCCTCTTGGGCCTATCACTAAAAATCAATAGCTTAGGGCTAAAAGTAGTCCCAAAGCGTTTATGGGTATTCTAGCGGTAGTCGACCTCGCCTGAGGTGGGCTAAGTGGGCAGGGGATGGATCAGCAGCGTAGCAAATCCAGATTCCTCGCTTGTGTTCAGACGGACCTGGCCGGCTACGTGCCGGGGAGGATAAAGCGATGCAAGCTACTGAAGTTCAAGAGCGCAACGATCAGACCGTGTGCTCAGCTGTGTTGACCAAACCGACAAACTACGAGCTACAAACAGACGAACTACAAACAGCCGAACTGAAGAGCGAGCATGAGGAGCATCGTACTGAATCCTCGTCACCTGCGGCACTGTCCGTGATCCATGCCGTAGAACCGAGGCGGCTATCGAAAAGCTATCGCCTTGATCCTGAGAAAGGGCTCGTCAAGGAGTCGGGCGGCAATCTGATACGGGGGAACTATAAGCGGATCGACATCTGTGGGCCAGCAGAACTTGCGGAGCTTATAAGCCAGATGGAGCCCCGTCAGGCGTTGTGCTTTGGTGTCACCGCGAAGCCCAAGGCAATGATCGCTGCACGGGATTGTGCCCTAGAGGGCGAGATCACACGCACTCGCGACCACTTTGACTGGCCAGCGGGGTCGGGATGGCTCCTGTTGGATTACGATCCTCCAGAAAATGAAACTCCGCTGACTAGAGAGGAACTTTTGGAGGCACTGATCGAAGTTTGGCCGGAGTTGAAAGGCGCTCCTGCGGTCGTCGGATCGAGTGGCTCGGCCTACATCTACAACGCCGAAACCGGTGAAGAGCTGGTAGGCGCAGGTGGGCTCAGGGTATACGTCCAGGTCGCCGATGCTCGCGACATCCGACGCGCCGGGCAGGTCCTCCACGAGCGTCTCTGGCTCGCGGGGCGGGGGTACTACAACATCAGCAAATCCGGTCAGTACCTTGATCGCTCCCCAGTCGATACAGCCGTGTGGCAACCAGAACGGCTCGATTTCGCCGCCGGGGCACACTGTGTGCAGCCGCTTGAACAGCGTCGCCCGGAGCCCGAAGTCCGCAACCCGACGGCTGCACCCATTGATACGCGGCGGACACTCCCTGATCTGAATGCAGAGGATCGGGATAGGCTGGAATCGCTCCAAGCCGACCTCCGATACGCTCGACGCGAAGAACAGGCGCAGATTCGAGGGGCTTGGATCGAAGAGCGCATTCAATTCTTCGCTGAGGAAGGCAGTGACGAACAGGCTCGTGAGCGGCTCATGCGGGTCTTGGACCGATGGGAACTCCCGGCGGAGTTCAAGCTATTTAGCCACAGTATGCAGGACTGGGTGACTGTTGGGGAAATCCTCAAAAACCGCGACCAATGGCACGGCGAGCGCTTCGCTGATCCTTTGGAGCCGGACTATAGGGGCGATACCCGGATCGCTTGGGCCAACCTTCGAGGCGGGGGCATGCCCTACATTCATAGCCACGCCCATGGAGGGCAGCGCTTCGATCTCATCGGCGATCTCCCGAGCATACGGATAAACCCAGGCGAGATGCCTGCACTGATCCGAGTAGCCGATCAAATCCTTACCGGTGCCGGCGCAGTCTATCAACGAGGCGGTGAACTCGTCCGAATCCTTAGCCGGGAGGGCCACATCCAGAAGGTGACTCATCATTGGCTGAAGACCCACCTTGAGGAGCGGGCACATTGGCTGAGATTCGACGGACGCAAACAAGTGTGGATGGTGAAGGATTGCCCGGACGAACTTCCGAAGCGAGTCATGCACAACCGTGGCGCATGGGGAATGCCGGAATTGACGGGTATCGTTCGCGGGCCGATCTTACGGCCGGATGGAAGCCTGCTCAAAACACCGGGATACGACCAGTACACAGGGTTACTCCTGTTGGCTGAGCATCCGGACGGATGGCCCAGCATCCCGGAAGAACCCAGCCCGGAGCAGGTGCGGAAGGCGCTCGCCAGACTCTGGGAGCCCTTCCAGCACTTCCCATTCGTCGATGATCTATCTCGGTCGAGTCGCCCCGGGGAACCGCCCCCCGAGGCGCTCACAGAACCGTACGTGAACCTCTCGATTCATACGGCTCTTGTCATCGGGCCTTCGAGCCTGTGTAAAGCGCCTGCCAGTGAACGAAGAGTGTCGGCTTTGCTGCCCGGATCCGTCGGAGCCATTCAAACGCGCGACGCCAGCTTCGTCTCAGATGCTTATACTTGCGGCGTGCCCAGCGTACGAGTCGCAGCTCAAGACGGGAAAGGAATCGCAGAAGCTGTCCAACATTGAAGCGCCCGTAGTAACGCAGCCAGCCGCGCACCACTGGATTGATGACCTCGGCCAACATATCTAGTGTGTCGTGAACACGAGCTGTAAGGCGCCAGCTTCGTACCTTTTGCCCCATCTTCTTTAGTGACTTACGACTGACCGCCGGGTTGAAGCCCACAAACAGTGTCCCCTGTCGCGTTCGCGACGGACGTGGTCGAAACGTGTACCCCAGAAAGTCAAAAGATTGATTTGGGTACGTCCCACGTCGTCGACTCCCTTTGCAGTAGACAATCCGGGTCTTCTCGGGATGCAGGGCCAGGCCGCACTCGCTAAACCGCTTCTCCAGTTCTTCAATCAGTCGTCGGGCTTCGGCTTCAGTCTGGCAGTGGCAAACCGCATCGTCCGCATAGCGGGCGAACGGGACATCTGGCCAGTTCCGCTTCATCCAGCAGTCGAAAGCGTAGTGAAGAAAGAGATTCGCTAGCAGCGGACTAATGACTCCGCCCTGCGGAGTTCCCCGGTCCCTCGGGTATCGTGTCCCGTCGGAGAGTACCAGGTCGGCTTTCAGCCACCGCTCGATATACAGGAGTATCC
>NZ_NRRN01000066.1 GCF_016583625.1 Halorhodospira abdelmalekii
CACCACACGAAAATAAGCCCGTTTTGGCCCAAAATCGGAAAATTGACGTCCAGCACCTGAACAAAAATCAATCGATGCTGTAATCTTCGGCTTTCCACGCCGAAAGCCCGATTACTTCAGCGTTTCCTTAAGTTAAACTCTTGCGACGACGACTCCACCCGAAATTTCACCGTGGAGTTCATGGACACGACGGTCGAGGGGACGTCCTTCGGTTCCACTATCGTCGCTCTCGCCAGTTCCGCTTCCAATTCAGCTTTACCAGGAAAGGCGTCGTCTGATAAGGAATTTAATAGCGTCTCGAGCCTGTCTGCATCGCGCGAGGATATAATGACTGTTGGTTTAGTGTTCATGCTCACTCACGTCCTTACGTTGAATTGTTTTATATTGATGCCGCCTCTCACGGGCGGAACGCCCGTTGCTAGGCGCCCCCCCACAGATCCGAACCTGCCGCAGGGGTCGCCGCAAGCGAGCGGCGCAGGCAGTGCAGTGCCGTCCCCAAATCAGCATTGCCAAGACGCGGTTTTACGGCACGAGGAACGTCGACCCGCTCAAGGCCCGGACCATTAAGGAGAGCTGCAACGTGCTGAAGTTCAGCAACTCGGAGTTCGAGGAAGAGTAGCGGTAACGCACCGAATTTGCAAGTGAATATTTAGTAAAGGTGGACCAGTCGATGATTGCCCTCTAGGATGCGCAAACCGATGATAAATTATTTTTTAGGATACCCCCTATGCCAGGGTAGTTGGAACCTCATCTGATAAAGTCTTAAACCAGAGCTGGGGGCAGTGAGAGGTTCCGACGAAGTACTCCGACGAACGACGTGAAGCGGTCTTGCGCAAGCTTGGACCTCCGAACAACCGCAGCGTTGCTGACGTGGCCGCGGAGGAAGGCATCTCCGCGCCGACGATCTATGCCTGGCGGACCGAAGCGCGGAAGAAGGGGCGCCTGATGCCCGATCAGGGCACGTATGGGTACGAAGGCTGGAGTTTCCGGTACAAGTTCAACGCCGTCTTGGAGACCGCCACGCTCAGCGAGGAGGAAATTGCCGAGTACTGCCGCCGCCGGGGGCTGTATCCGGAGCATGTCGAGCAGCGGCAGCGGCTGGAGCAGGAGAGGGCGCGGCTCGACGCCGAACACGAGCAGATACAGCGCGAGATCGCGGCGGCCGACGCCCGCGCCGAGCAGGCACGGCAGGAGCGGATTCAGGCCGAGCAACTGGCAGCGGAGCGAGACCGCCAGATCGAGCAGCTGCGCCAAGAGCGCGACGAAGCCCGTCACGAGACGGCAGCGCTGCGGCGGTGCAGGCACGGGAGGAGCGGGCGCGGGTGTTGCGGTATTTGGAGGGCCGGCTCTCCCTCGAGTGAGCCGAATGCCCCCTGGTGACACGACCGTTGGGCCTGCTCCGACCCGAAAATTTGCTCTACTCACCACATTGAGTAAAAATACTCACCATGATGAGCAAATCGTCAACAACCTACCAGCGTCCCTTGGCAGCGGAGCTGCGCCGACGCCTGATCGAGCCGCGCCGCTTCATCCAGGTGGTGGCGGGACCGCGACAGGTCGGCAAGACCACACTGGTACAGCAACTAGCCGACGAGATCGGTCCGGCATTGCGCTATGCCAGTGCCGACGAACCTACGTTGCGCGGCACCGAGTGGATTGCCCAGCACTGGGACGCAGCGCGCCTAGTCGCCCGGGAGTCGGGCGATGAGGGCACGGTGCTTGCCCTTGATGAAATCCAGAAGATCCAGGGGTGGTCGGAAACGGTCAAGAGGCTATGGGACGAAGATACCCGCCGCGGTCTGCCGCTCCGCGTGGTATTGTTGGGCTCGGCGCCGCTGTTAATCGCTCGCGGCATGACGGAAAGCCTGGCCGGGCGCTTTGAGGTGCTGCAGCTGCCGCACTGGTCATACGCGGAGATGCGTGATGCCTTCGGTTTCGATCTGGATCAGTATCTTTACTTTGGCGGTTATCCGGGTGCCGCTCCGCTCGCGGCAGAGCCGCAGCGCTGGCGCCGTTACATCACCGACAGCCTGATCGAGACCTCGATTTCCCGCGACGTGCTCCTGCTCACCCGGGTGGACAAACCCGCGCTGCTGCGACGGCTGTTCGAGCTCGCCTGCCGCTATTCCGGGCAGATTCTCTCCTATACCAAGATGCTCGGGCAGCTCCAAGACGCCGGCAACACCACCACCCTAGCGCATTATCTCGACTTGCTGGCCTGCGCGGGTATGGTGCGCGGACTGCAGAAGTTCACTGGTGACGCGGCCCGCAGTCGCGGCTCAAGCCCAAAGTTGCAGGTTCTGAACACGGCGCTGATGAATGCAACCACCGGTCTGATGCCTGACGAGGCAATATGCGACCCTGAGTACCGAGGACGACTGGTGGAATCGGCCGTTGGTGCGCACCTTGCTAACGCCGCCGCATGCGGTGAGTGCGAGTTGTTCTATTGGCGGGAGCGAAGCGCGGAGGTCGATTTTGTGGTGCGCGCCGGGCGGCGTTTTGTCGCCATCGAAGTCAAGAGTACCGCAACAGGCAGAGCAAGATCCGGCGCCGCTGCGTTCGCAGCGGCGTTTAGGCCAGATCGTACGTTGCTGGTCGGGGGCGACGGCATTGCGCTGGACGATTTCCTCACCCGTCCGGTGCTGCATTGGCTGCAGACGTGAACGGGGGGTGATCATCGATTGGTTAACATTTTCTAAACAGCCACTTCCGCGAGGCAGGACGATCGTTCTGATCGAGATCATCGCTCCCCGCCACGCTACCCCAGCGCGGAAGAAGGGGCGCCTGATGCCCGATCAGGGCACGTATGGGCCCGAAGGCTGAAGTTCCCGTTACAAGTTCAACGCCGTCTTGGAGACCGCCACGTTCAGCGGCTTATAGATATGGTCAGAACTTTGCGGAAGCAAAAACCTTGTGGTTAGTGCGTACTTGACAAGGCCATATGATCGTAGCAGTTTGATAACTCGGCGCATCACAGCCCTTTCCCCCTTCTTGGTGGCTGATCGCTGATCGGAATGTACTTGTCCCGCTGCTTGTGCGCGGGGCACATCACCTCGCGCATGATTGGGGTAGGGGGCTGTATGGGTAACGATAGAATGGGGCAGCGTACGTTTGATTTTTTACAAAAACTGCTCAACAGTTCCCCTGGGGCCCTCTGCACCCTTGATCCAGCGGGCCGCTTCACCTATCTCAATGCCGCCGCCTGCCAACTGCTTGGCTACCCCGATGAGGCCGCGCTGCTCGGTATAGAGTTCGCCACCGTGGTCGACGCCGACCGCACTTCACTCGAAGCAGCTGCCGTCACTGAGCAATTGCTCGCGGTTGCGACGACCGGCGAGCCGCTATGCGGTGACACGACGGTGTGGCTTCAGCCGCGTGTGGGCGCTGCGTTCCCGGTCGCGATGGAGGCGGCAGTGCTGCTCAGCGGAGAGACAGCAGCGGACGACGTGGTGATTACATTCCGCGACTGTACCGCGCAGTACGAGCTTGAAGCCGAGCTAAAGCAGCGGGAGCTGGAGTTCGCAGAGATCCAGCGACTGGCCCAGATCGGCAGCTGGAGCTGGGATCTGCGGACCGGGTACAGCAAAAGTTCTGCCGAAGCCTGTCGGATCTTCGGTACGACTACGGCAGCTGTTGATCATACTAAAGCGGGCTTCTTGGCCTTTGTCCATCCCGATGATCGCACCGCCGTTGAGGCAGAGCTAGAGGAGATCATCGATCAGCAGCGTGAGCAGTGGGAGAGCGAATTTCGGATTGTGCGCTCGGACGGTGAGATTCGCACGGTCTACGAACGGGGCCAAATCGAGTTTGATCACACAGGTCAGCCACAGCGATTCAGCTGTATGGTGCAGGACGTCACCGAACAGCGCGCCCGCGACCGCTTTCAGCAACGACTGATCGCGATTCTCGATAGCACCCCGGACTTAGTCTCTCTCCATGATACCGATGGCAATTTGATCTATTCCAATGAGGCTGGCAGGGTGCGTTTCGCCCTGCCGCAGTTGCCTCACCTCGGTGAGGCTGTAGCCGACGCTGATCACCGCTTGCCACCCTATTCCTCCGTCGAAGAGGCGATCCGCCGCTGCCACCCACCGTGGGCGGCCGAGCTTCTCCTCAACGAAGGGCTGCCGACCGCGCGATGCGAAGGCATCTGGCAGGGCGAGACGACCTTTTTAGACGCCGATGGTCGAGAGATCCCAGCCTCTCAAGTCATCATCGGCCACCGTGACACCTCCGGCAAAGTGGCCCAACTATCGACGATTATTCGCGATATCTCCGATATAAAGCGGGCGCAGCAGGAAGTCGCAGAGAGTGAGCAGCGCTTCCGCTTGATCGCCGCGCATGTCCACGACGCCTTCTGGCTGCGTACCGAAGAGCGGACGCTCTACGTCAATCCCGCCTATGAGCGAATCTGGGGCCTATCCTTAGAGTCCTTGTATGCCAACCCAAACAGCTTTCTTGAGGCCATTCATCCAGCGGATCGTGAAGCGGTCGAGTCCGCAGTACACCAAGCGATTGCGGCTTGCGAAGAGATTAATATCCGCTACCGGGTTGTCCGTCCTGATGACGACGTGCGCTGGGTAGAGGCTCGCAGTTCCCCCTTCACGGTCAGCGGCACGGCAGAAGTGCTGCGTGCCGGCGTCGCCCGCGATATCACCAATGAAGCCGTCGCTATGACAAGGCTCGAGCAGCTGGTCGCGATTCTCGATAATACTTCGGACATCGTGGCGTTACACGGCGAAGATGGAGAGTTGCTTTACCTGAACGCTGCAGGTAAGGCAAACGTCGGGATCGATGATCCGACTCTCGATAGCGTTCTGGGTGGTGCGGATGGTGGCTCAATGCCACCGCTGAGTGTGGAAGAGGCGATCCGCCGCTTCCATCCACCATGGGCGGCCGAGCTGCTCTTGAACGAAGGGCTACCGACGGCCCGTTGTGAAGGGCTGTGGCAAGGCGAGACAGCCATTATCGGGGCGGATGGTCGGTATATTCCGACTTCACAAGTGCTGATTGTCCATCGCAATGCCGCGGGCGAAATCGCCTACATATCGACGATACTCCGCGATATCAGTGAACGGCAAGAGGCACTGGCCCAGCTCCGGTTGGCCAACCGTGCCAAGACTGACTTCCTCAACGCCGTCAGCCACGATCTGCGTACCCCACTAAATGCCATCATCGGCTTTACTGACCTACTGGCCGAGTCGCCGCTTGATGCCACGCAGCGCCGCCAGATTGAGCTGTGCCAGGCAGCCGGTTGCACGCTGTTGGGGCTGATCGACACGCTGCTCGATCTGTCGCGGCTGGAGGCTGGGCGCCTTGTGCTCCAGCGCGAGCCGTTTGAGTTTCGCGCCTTCCTCGCCGAGCAGCTGGCGATCGTTGCCAGACAGGCGGAAGAGAAGGGTCTGCAGCTGGAGTGGTTGGTCGATGCTGATGTTCCGGAGCAGTTATTCGGCGATACCACCCGCTTTGGCCAGGTGCTTTTTAACCTGATCGTTAACGCCATCAAATTTACCGAGCGCGGGTATGTGCGTGTCCGTTTCTCACGCTACAGTGAGGGGCTGCTACAAGTGGCGGTTGAAGACTCTGGCCCAGGTATAACGATTGAGCTGCAGCAAAGGATCTTCGAGCCATTTGAGCGCGGCAATGTGCAGGCTAACCGTCAGCAGGGTGCGGGGCTCGGGCTGGCCATCAGTCGCGAATTGGTGCGCCTGATGGGGGGAACCCTATGGCTTCGCAGCATTCCCGGAGAAGGGTCAACTTTCTTCTTTACTGCTGCGTTGTTATCGAAGGGCGGCGGCGTGACGGCAGAGCGCAGCGAGACCGATTGCCGTTGCTCCCCGGCAGCGGAAGAACAGCCAATCATCGTTGGAATGCGGGTTTTGGTGGCTGAGGACGATCCGACCAATACGCTTCTGATCCGAGCGCTACTGGAGCGCTGCGGCGCACAGCCGACCGTGGCGGAGCACGGGCAGGCGGCACTGGAGATTTGGCAGCAGGCCGAAGAGACGTTCGATCTGATCCTGCTCGATATGCAGATGCCGATCCTTGATGGTGCCCAGACCGCGCGCGCGCTGCGTACGGCCGAAGCCGAGCAGGGATGGCCGCATACGCCGATCGCTATGCTATCCGCTCATGCGACTGCCGAGGTGCGTGAGCAGTGCCTGCAGAGCGGCGCCGATACCTATATGACCAAGCCGATACGCCTTGATGCCCTTGTTGAGCTGCTCTGTTGGGCTCGGCAGATGCAGTAGGGGTCGTCTCAGAAAACGGAAAAAATCGTACGCTAAGCATTTGCTGAGGCTGGTACCCAACGGTACAGCGTCGGGATGGGCACACCGAGTGTCTTAGCAACGTCCTGGGGCGGCACTCCGCTCGCCAGCAGCTTCTTGGCTGATTCGATCTTGCTGTCAGTCATCTTTAGGATGCCCCGGTCTAACACGACTGTTCGTGTCTAATCCCTCTAAGGCTTGCCAGGTGAGCCGAAACTGGTCAATATTCGGCTCATTATATGAGCAAAAAAAATAGCGTGATTCGGCTCTTCCGTCTTCCCAGGAGGCCTGTCATGAACGATCACGCCACGATGTGGATCTGGCAGCATCCCGACTGGCCATGCTTTACCTGGCAAGCGGCTGAGATTCAGCCGCGGGCACAGGTGTGTTGGCGAAATCTCGGCATCTTGCTGGGACGATCGGGGGCTCTGAGATCCGCGGATGACCACAACGCTGAGGCGAGAGCCGCCCTGGATACGTTATTGCAGAACATCGTTACCTCCTCGGCCATCGAGGGAGAGCGTCTGAATGTAGCGTCAGTTCGCTCCTCCTTGGCCCGGCGCCTTGGCGTAGAGGAGCCGGAGGGCACGACCTCACCACGTTCTGAAGGCCTGGCGGAGTTGATGCTGGATGCCACCTTCAAGCCTGACACGCCGCTGGACACAGAGAGGCTGTTTCAGTGGCATCGCTGGCTGTTCCCTGAGGCTGATGCCGCGCTGACGACGCTGCGCCCAGGGCAATGGCGTGGGGCGGAGCCAATGCAGGTGGTCTCAGGTCGCCTGGATCGTCCCAAGGTACATTTCGAGGCGCCGTCGCGAGAGGGGCTGGAGCACGAGCTTGACCTGTTCCTCGTATGGTTTGAAGCTAGCCGTCATGACCCGGCACTGGATCCCCTGGTCCGGGCCGGCCTGGCACACTTCTGGTTCGTGACGCTGCATCCGTTTGAAGACGGCAACGGCCGGATTGCCCGGGCCATTGCCGATCGTGCCTTGGCGCAGGCAGACCAGCAGAGCATCCGGCTGTATGCCATGTCGGCCGCCATCCTCGAGCGCCGCGCCGACTACTATCGCCGCCTGGAAGCGAGCCAGCGTGGCTCGCCAAACTTGACGGCCTGGCTTGTCTGGTTCCTGGAGACTCTGGATGCCACCTTGCTGGATGTCTTGGCGCAGGTCGAGCGGACGCTGGCCAAGGCCCGCTTCTGGCAACGCTTCAGGTCGGCCGGCCTGCTCCCCGAGCAGGTGAAGGTGCTCAACCGCCTGCTGGATGGAGGAGAGCGAGGATTTGCGCACGGCATCAGTGCATCGCAGTACCAGAAAGTCGCCAAGGTCAGTAAGGCAACAGCCACCCGTCACCTCGTCGGACTGGTCGAGAAGGGGTGCTTGGTGAAGCTGCCCGGAGGAGGCCGCAGCACGCGCTATCAAGTACCGGATAGGCGTCATCAGGACGACGGTGTTGACAACGGGGAGTAGGCACCCCTCCTAGGGCTAGACCAAACTGATCTTTCCCACCGGTCCGCACTCTACGGCGTAAGAACTTGGCGGTGGTGGCTCATTCTATTGTGGAGGGCATGAACTGCACTGCAGCCATTACTTCGTCACGGCTGACCCGACCTTTCGGGGCATTCGAGCGAGATACCCGAGGTGCCCCGAAAGTTCTCTAGCCATTCCCTGCCTTGTCCATGACGCTCATCGCGCCGGGGCCAAAGAGCTCACGCATACCGCCGACAGAGCTCAGCAGAGCGGTCCCTTCCATCGGCACGAAGACCCGGTCTCCATCCTTGGCCAGCTCCGGGAGCATGTGGATGTAGCGCTGTGCGATCAGATACTCGATGGCTTTGTGCGGCTCAGCCTTGCCAGCGATCGCCTCCATGATCTGGGCGATGGCTTGTGCTTCGCCCTGCGCGGTCAGGATCGCAGCCTGCTTTTCACCCTCGGCGGTGGCGATCGCCGCGTCTCTGTCGCCTTGCGCGTTCAGGATCGCCGCCTCTTTATCGCCTTCTGCCTTCAGGATCTGTGCCTGCTTGTAGCCCTCGGCCTCGCGGACCGTGGCCCGCCGATTGCGCTCAGCGACCATCTGCTGGTTCATCGCCTGGCGGATGTCATGAGGCATATCGATATCCCGGATCTCCACCCGGTTCACCTTCAAGCCCCACTTATCGCCGGCCTCGTCCATCGTGATTTGCAGACGATCGTTGATCTCCTGACGTGACTCAAAGATCTTATCCAGCTCCATGGTGCCGATCTCTGAGCGCAGCGAGGTCTGGGCTAACGTCTGGATGGCGAGTACAAGATTTTCGGTGCCGTAGACAGCGGCGTTTGGATCGACGATTTGGTAATAGAGGACACCATCAATCTGCACGCCGACGTTGTCCTGAGTAATGGCCGCCTGTTGCGGGAAATCCAGGACGATCTCTCGCATATCGATCTGTTTTTCGGTGGAGACGATCGGTTGCCCATTTTTATACCGCAGAATGGTAATCGCCCGCGGTTGATCGATAAACGGGATGATCAGATTGAGCCCTGGCGAGAGGGTTCGGTGGTACTTTCCCAGTCGCTCAATGACCATGCTCCTTCGCTGCGGCATCAAGACAATGCCCAGTTTCAGGAACATGCCGATAAAAAAGATAAGGATAGCGATGATTACAATCCCTGTCGGATCTTCCATGTTCTACACCTCGGTCGATTTACTGAGGAGAGTGTGCGGTCGTCTCCGGCCCTGTTTCAGCCTTGCAAACGACCGCGCGTATGCCTTGAAACTCAACCACTACGACTTCATCCCCCGCCCGCACCAGATAACCTGCCTGCTGACTCTCGACCGGGAAGAAATCACCGAGCAGTCGCACACCCAGCTGCCCGTTATACTCAATAACGCGATGCGTCTTGCCGGTAATGCGGTGGTCAACTGGGGCGTTGTGTTCTGCGCGTCTGCCCCAGAAGCGGCTCAACCACAGAAAGAGTGCTGCAGCTACGGCCATCCCGGCGGCGACTCCGACCAGCTGACCGACGAAACCGACTCCCAGCAGTGCTGCGACCACCGCGCCAAGCGCTCCGCCTGCAAGAATCGGTAAGATGCCGCCGCCGAAGGAGAGCGCCCCGCCAAAGAACACCAGATCGCCGACGAGGATCAGCAACGCCAGGGCGAGCCAAACCTGCCAAACGGAGACTCCCGACAGAAATTCCACCGTTGCTTCCCCTCTCTCCTGCCGCGCGGGCGCAGCCTCAGCGTAACACAGCCAAGGGCACCTCAAAAATCACAGACTCTAGCCAAAATTTCAATTGGGAAACCATGGTGGTCGTGGATGCATTTCAATAACCCCCGTGCCCGTCGGGCTAAGTCAACAGGTTATAGTTTTACACGGCCACGCGCAGCATTCTACTCGGCGCGGCAGTCAGGCCCGCGAACCGGTCCTCTTTGCCGCAGGAACCCCTGTGTGCGGCCGAGAATGGCGGGGCGAAGGCATCCATCGTCCCGGCCAAACGGCGCAGACCTAGCGGGGCACAAGAAGGTGATACCGTCGGTGGTATTGAATGGTAGGCAAGGAACAGTGAACAATGCGTCACCGGGGCGGGTGTTTCTGGTGTAGGCGACTGAGCAGAACCTGGATCGGTTCCGGGAGCATGTTCTGAGAACTGCGCTGCTGAGCAGTGCAGGCCGAAGAGGGGGAGGGGTTGTGGGGGAGCGTGGAACAACTGGCGGATCAGTAGGGAATGCCGATTCTGATAGCATCGACGACTTAGCCGCGGCGGCTTGTGTTTGTGAGTTCGAAGAGTCCTTCATCGGGCGCGTCGCAGTTGGCTTGCCCAGGGTGGCTCTGATTGCGATGCGTCTTGATGGCGTGATTCTCTTCTGGAATGACGCGGCGGCGCGGCTTTACGGCTATCGGTGCACGCAGGCTCTGAGCCGCAATGTCCTTGAGCTGATTGTACCCAAGGAGCGCCGGGTCGATGTCTCGCGGCAACTCGAGACCGCCGCGGTGACCGGAAAATTGCCCCTCTCCGGCGTCTTTCCGATGTCGCATCAGAGTGGTAGGCGGCTTAAAGTCTATGCCGATTACACCTGGGTGGAGCACCCCGAAGAGGGGGCGATGCTCTTCTCGTTTCAGATCGACCTGAGTGACCATCACTCCGTCAGCGGGGGTGATCACCGCCTTCTCATCGCTGCGTCACCTCGGCCGATTGCCGGCGAGTTCGGTCAAGATCGATCGTTGTTTTGTCGCCGGAATCCGTGGCAAGGCAGGGGAGCAGCAAGAGATGGCGATGAATCGGGCGATTATCCGTCTTGGCGAAGCGCTCGGCCTTGAGGTGGTCGCTGAGGGTGTCGAGTCAGAGGAACAGCGGCAATTTTTGATCGCAGAGGGTTCAAACAGTTGCAAAAATAGATAGACGAACATGCTTGTCTATGCCAATATTCTCCGCATGAAGAGTACCAAGTTAAGCGCGTGGGCGAAACAGAAGGGGATTGCGTACCGCACGGCTTGGAAC
>NZ_NRRN01000067.1 GCF_016583625.1 Halorhodospira abdelmalekii
CCAGGACCATCCCGTTAACCGCCTCCACGAACTGCTGCCCTATAACTGGGCGCCGCAAACCCAAGCTTGCGGAGAGCATGCCAGCACCGAGTAAAGTTCGGCTACACGGGATCTACCGGACGCTTACCCCGCGCCGACCGCCACGCCGTGCCGGGAGCGGATTAGTCCAACAACCGTTTATCTGGTCTGTGCGCGGGAGCCCCGCGACAACAGGCCGTCTCGGCAGCGCGCACACCAGATAAACGCTTAATCGTTGGGCTGCATAATAGTGATTGACAAGGTGTATCCTGCGGGCTACGCTTCGTAGCATGATGGAGATTCGCAAAACGGAAGCTTATGTCAAGTGGCTTGATGGGTTGCGTGATATTCGTGCCCGTGCCCGAGTGTTGGCGAGAGTTGAGCGATTGGCAGCAGGAAATCCGGGAGACGCCGAGCCAGTAGGTGAAGGAGTCTCTGAGTTGCGAATCAACTATGGCCCCGGTTACCGGGTGTACTACAAACAGCAAGGGCGTGAGTTAGTGATCCTGTTGGCTGGCGGTAACAAAAGAAGCCAGCAAAGAGACATTAAGGCCGCACTACGCCTTGCCCGCAATCTGTAGGATGACCCATGAAAAAAACAGCTACGTCCCGCTACGATGTTGCTGAGCATCTCCGTACGCCTGAAGAAATGGCGGCATATTTTGAAGCCTGCCTAGAAGAGGCAGAAGGTGACGCTGCTTTTATTGCAAAGGCCCTTGGTGATATTGCTCGTGCGAGAGGTATGTCGCAAGTGGCACGTGATGCAGGCGTGTCACGTGAAAGCCTATACAAAGCGCTTTCTGGTGAACGGACTCCGGGGTTTGACACAATTCTTAAGGTCATGACGGCACTTGGTCTGAAGTTGCACGCGGAAGCTGTGCATATTCCAAATAATGCCCAACAAGGCGCTCCAACCGACGCTCGTTCCTCGCGCGGTTGAGCGCTAGCGTTCGGCAGTAAGAGACTTTCGATGAGAGGTGTTGGATGAATATCAAAGATCTGATTCAGGATGCAGAGGCTCTTCCGGTGGAGGAGAGGGCGCTCGTAGTTGATTCGCTCCTTCGCAGCCTAAATCCGCCGGAATCGAAGATTGATGAGAAGTGGGCGGCGGTGACAGCTAAGCGTTTGAAAGAGGTTCGCTCCGGAGCGGTGGAGAGCGTTCCTGGTGAAGAGGTGTTTGCAAGGATCTGGAGGGACCGGGCTGAATGAGCTTTCATCTCCATCCTGAAGCCGAGCGCGAGCTTGAAGAGGCTGTCGAATATTACGAAGGGATCGAGCCAGGCCTCGGATATGACCTCTCCGTTGAGATCTATTCAGCAATTCAACGCGCTGTCGCCTATCCACAGGCATGGCCGGTGTTTGATGGAGAAGTCCGGAGGGCGTTGGTGCGAAGATTCCCGTATGGGGTGCTTTACTCCGAAGAAGAGGGAACTCTTCGATGAACTTGCACCGGGCCCCTGGGTACTGGAAGGGGCGTCGCTGACTGCCGAACAAGGCCATGCAGCCGACGCTCGTTCCTCGCGCGGCTGATGGCTGACGTTCAGCAGCACACAGGAGGAAGCAATATGCCTAGGAAAATCTTTTCAAGCTTTCACTACAAGCCGGATAACTGGCGGGCGTCCCAAGTTCGAAACATTGGTGCAATCGAGGGAAATAAACTGGCTAGTGATAATGAATGGGAGTCAGTAACCCAAGGCGGCGATGCCGCTGTTGAGCGTTGGATCAACGAACAGATGAAGGGGAAGTCTTGCGTCGTCGTGTTAATCGGTGCGGGAACTGCAGGGCGAAAGTGGATAAAGTATGAAATAAAGAAGGGGTGGAAAGATGGTAAGGGCTTGCTTGGCGTTTGCATACATAACCTAAAGGACCTCAATGGGGATCAGGCGAAAAAAGGAAGGAATCCCTTTGATGATTTTACAGTCGATGGCAAGAAGCTCAGTAGCATTGTAAAAGCCTATGATCCTCCATATTCAAGCAGTACCAACGTGTATAGCCATATCAAGGAGAATATTGTTGACTGGATTGAGGAAGCCATCGATATCCGAAATAGGAATTAATGGCTATGACAGATAATGATAAGAGATTTCACGAGAACTCCGACGCCGTTCAAGCGCATCTCGGAATCGCACAGTCTGTCATTCAAAGGATGGCGACGAATAGCGCATCCTGCAAAGGGTGGTGCATCGCGATCGTATCCGCAATACTGGTGCTCGTTATCGACAAGGATAGTCCCCATTATGCTGCGATTGCTTTGATACCGATAATCTTGTTTCTGGCTTTGGATACGTATTACCTTTCCTTGGAGAGGAGGTTCAGAGGTGCGTATAACCAGTTCATAGAGAAGCTGCATTCCCGAGGGATTGCTTCTACCGACCTATATGCCATCGTGCCTCATGGCGACGCTTTCAGGTCATTCTTCTTGGCGTTGCTATCATTTTCTATTTGGCCGTTTTACTTGACTCTGGGGCTAATGGTTGGAATTGCATGGAAGTACTTACTTTAAATGCTACTGAACAAGTCACTTCAGCGGACGCTCGTACCTCGCGCCGCTGACCTCAACGTTATACATCAGAAGGACGTCCATAGGTGCCCAGGCCGCAAGGAGCAACGAATGTCGTGGCTTTTGTCGATCGCCAAGAAATCGCGACGACCGAGGCGCAAGCTATTCGCCACCTTGCACGTCAGGTGGATCTTACTGCCGTTGAACAGTTTAAGGCGCAACTGCGGCACCAGGAAAGTTACCTTAAATGGATTGATTCTAGGCACAACGAACTTTTAGACGCGAAGCGACAGCTTGATCCCAACGGCCGAGGCCCCAAAGACGGGGTTTACCGTAAGTACCGCTGGTACGCAGAGCAGCAGTCATTGCTTGAAGCGATAAATGCCTTTGAGGTTCTTCTCAAGAATTCCTTCATCGGACTCGCAAAGGCATTGCGTAATTATGTTCCACCAGAAAAGATAAAAGGTGATGTGGAGGCAAAAGTGCTTTGGGCGGCGAAGGGATCAGCATCTTTTGCTTCGCTTATCTTTGAGCATAGGCTTTTCCATAAACTTGATAATGTCGACGATGTTACAAACATGCTCATCGGCTCAAAAAGGTACATGCCTAGCAATCTCAATAATCCATTGCGACCACGTGTTATTGCTCTGCAAGCGGTATTTCAGATCCGACACACGTTGTCTCACAATCAAGGCCATATAACGCAAAGTGATCGCGCAAAGTTCGCCTCTCTAGGTTATGAAGCGGCTCACGCGGAAGTAATTGACCCAAGTGAAAACCATTTTGGCAGGGTGGTGCGCGATTTGCTGCGCCAAGAGAGTTCAGATTTCACCGATTGGCTGCTCACGAAAACTGCGGGCTTTCTCAATGACAGGCATCAGAATGCTGGTGCACAGCTTGATGCGAGGGCGAGAAAGCGCATTGAAAGATATCTGGGCAGTCATGCTGCAATATCGGCCCTGCCATGGGCCTGATGTATAACAATGCCATTCAGTCGACGCTCGTACCTCGCGCGGCTGATGGCAGTCGTTATGTTCGGCCCAATATTGTGGCGTGGATGTGACTTTCAACGTGATGAATCAGAACAACAACAGAGGTATGGATGCACCGCCTTAGCCACCTTGTCATAAAGAATTTCCGGGCCTGCCGTGATGTGTCGCTGCCACTCGAGGGCTATACCCCGCTGGTGGGGCAGAACAACACCGGCAAGTCCACTATTCTTCAAGCCATCGAATGGGTGTTGAAACCAAAAGCGCTGTCTCTTGCCGATTTTGCCGATCCCAAATCACCGATTGAAGTCGCGGCCTGTATTGATGGTATCAGTGAGGCGATACTGGATCGCATTCCCGAGCAGAAGCATCGCAGGGCCATTGAGCCCTATTGCCGCGATGGCCGGTTGTGGATTCGAGTGATTGCCAACGGCACGGGAAAGAACGCCGTGAAGAAGGAAGTGTGGGATACAGAACAATGCCACGGCGACGAATTGCCGGAGCATTGGCGCGATTACCCGACGGGATTGCCCCAGGCCGTGTCGGTTTTGCTGCCGGAACCACTGGTGGTGCAGGCCATGCACGATCTCGGCGAGGATCTGGGCAAGGCCAAGGCCGGTACGACTATCAAAGGCCTGCTGGATGAAATCATGGGGCCGCTGTTGGCGGCTCACGCCGAGTTGAACACAGCGCTTGAGACGATTCGCCATGTACTGACCGCCGATGGCGATAACCGCTCTGATCATTTGCAGCAGTTCGACACCGACGCCACCGATGCGCTCACCCACTTCTTCCCCGGTCTGGCGCTTGATCTGGATTTGCAGGTAGTCGATGTCAAGGAATTCTTCAAGGCCGGGGATCTGCATGTTACCGACAAAACCACCGGCGACCGGCGGCGTTTTGACCAGATGGGTACGGGGGCTCAGCGGGCCATTCAGATGGCGCTGATTCGCTATCTCTCGGAGACCCGCAAGGAGGACGACAACCGCCCGGCGCGCCGCCTGCTGTTGATCGACGAGCCGGAGTTGTATCTGCATCCCCAGGGGGTGCGGCGCTTGCGGCAGGCGCTGGCCCATCTCGCCGAGGCCGGGTTTCAGATTGTCTTCTCCACTCACTCCCCGCTGATGCTCAGCCGGGACAACGCCGCCGATACCGTGATCGTGGGCAAAACCGCAGAAGCCGGTGCGACCACCCAGAAGCCCTTGCGCCAAGCGGTGGAGGGGGCGCTGAGCAACGCCGAAAGCCAGTCGCGCACCCTGTTCGAGCTGGGCAACCTGGCCGAGATCTACTTTGCCAACAGGGTGGTGATTTGCGAGGGCAAGACGGACGGACGCCTGCTGCCGCTGGTTTACGAGCGGCTTTACGGCATCACCCCGGATATTGACCATATCGCCTTTGTGTCCGTCGGCGGCTGCGGCAATATCCCCAAAGCCTTGCCGGTCATGGCCGCCATGGGTATTGCCGCCTGTGCCGTGGTGGATCTGGATTTTGCCTATACCCATGCCCGTTCCGGCGGGCTATTACCACGGGACGGTGACGACCTGAACAAGGTAAAATCCGCGCTGGCGCGCCTGCAAGCCGACCACAGCTTTACGCTGCACGATAACGGCTTGCCCAAAAACGATAAAGCCAACGGGCGCATGGCCGCTGATACCTGGGCGCTTTTCTCGGCCGACGACGAAGGCAAGGCCCTTGCCGAGCAGACCCAACATGCCCTCCAGACCCATCGCGTGTGGGCCTGGCCGCAAGGCTGCATTGAACAGGTGACCGGCGCCGACGACAAGGGCGAAGACGCCATTATCGAACAAGAGCAGCGGCTGCGCGATATGAGCGCGGCCGACATTGAACAACAGATGCCCGCCTTCAAGGCGTGCTTTGACTGGATCAGGAGTTTTTAATGCCGACGCTGGAATTCAAGGGCAAGCAGTTTGTTTACTCCCACCACCTCGGAGTGCCGTTTCGTGAATTGCAGGTGGTGGCTGAAAAATCCTTGCCTGCTGAGGGGCAAAAGCCCTCGCTGGACGATAACCTAATCATTCACGGTGATAATCTGGAAGCGCTCAAGGCGCTGCTGCCCACCCATGCGGGCAAGGTGGATTGCATTTTTATCGACCCGCCCTACAACACCGGCAACGAGGGCTGGTGCTACAACGACAATGTACGTTCGCCGCTGATGAAGGAGTGGCTGAAGAAGTCGGCCAATCCGGTGGACAAGGAAGACCTGGAGCGTCATGACAAGTGGTTGTGCATGATGTGGCCCCGATTGAATTTGCTATACGATCTTCTTTCGGATAGCGGGAGCATCTGGATTACGCTTGATGACAACGAAGTGCATCGCTTTCGTTCGTTGATGGATGAAATGTTTGGCAAACAGAACTTCATTTCCACAGTAATTTGGAGAAAAAATTACGCACCCAAGAGTAGTGCACGGCATTTTTCGGAGGACCATGACTATATCTTGGTCTATGCGAAACATTCTGAAGGATGGGTGCCAAACCTGTTGGCGCGAAGTGATGAGCAAAATGCTGCATACAGGGATACAGGAGACCCCAGGGGTCCCTGGCGTCCCAACAATCTGGCAGCAAGAAATTTTTACAGTAAAGGCACTTATTCGATTAAATGTCCAGGAGGGCGGGTTATTCCTGGGCCCCCATCTGGCTCTTATTGGAGAATTTCTGAAGAGAAGCTATGGGAGCTTGATAGGGATGGACGGATTTGGTGGGGCGAAGACGGCAACAATGTTCCCGCGCCGAAAATATTCCTGTCGGAGGTTAAGGACGGAAGGGTTCCACAGACATTCTGGGATTACTCGCAAGTGGGGCATACTCAAGAGGCAAAGCAGTCGCTTGTAAAAATTCTGAATTTCGAGAGCTCTGAAGATGTATTTATTACTCCGAAGCCTGTGGCGTTAGTGGAAAGAGTTATTGAGCTCGGAACTAAGCCAGATTCCATCATTCTGGATTCCTTTGCGGGGGCAGGTACAACGGCTCACGCGGTCTTGGAGGCCAACAAGAAGGACAACGGAAACCGTCGTTTTATCTTAGTCGAATGCGAAGACTACGCCGATACCCTCACCGCCGAACGCGTGCGCCGCGTAATCAATGGCTACCCCTACACCGGCACCCAGCGCGAGGAGCTGCACCGGGAGAACATCACCTGGAGCACTTTCGAGAAGAAACAGGCCAAAGTGCTGGAGTATGTCGCTTCCATCGAGAACCTGCACGGCCACGAATACGACAAGATCAAAAAGCAGATTAAGGATGGTGTGCTCACCGTGACCGGCGAGCGCAAGGTGGAGAAAACCGCACCGGGGCTGGGCGGCAGCTTTACCTATTGCACCTTGGGTGATCCAATCGACATTGAAAGCCTGCTCACCGGCAAGGGGCTGCCGAGCTTCGAGGCGTTGGCCCGTTATGTGTTCTACACTGCCACTGGGCAGTCGCTGGAGAAGGTTGGCAAGCCCGCCCCCGATGGTTTTATCGGCGAGACCGATCTGTTCCGGGTGCACCTGTTCTACCAGCCGGAAAAGGAGTGGTTGCGTTCCAATGACGCCGCGCTTAATGCCGAGCGGGTGACGGCCATTGAAAAGAGCAACCAGAGCGGCAAGCGCGCCATTGTGTTTGCCGTGGCCAAGTTCATGAGCCAGAAGGAATTGACCGCTCGGCGCATCGAGTTCTGCCAGTTGCCCTATGCTGTCCACCGGATTCTGGGGGATTGAGCATGGAACTCAAGGAATACCAACAAGGCGTACTGAGCAAGCTGGACCGCTATCTGACGGTACTGGCCGAACAGCGCGAACAGGCAGAGGATTTCGTCGAGTTCCAGAAGAGCAAGGGCAAGACCGCCCCCCTGGGTGACTATTGCCGGGAAGCCTGGGATCAGCTCAACACGGAGCGACTTCTGCCGTATCTGTATCAGAATGGCAATCCTGTTGTGGCGCCGCACCTGTCGCGGCACGATGGCTTGGGGCAGTCGATCCCCAATATCTGCTTCAAGGTGCCCACTGGCGGCGGCAAGACGCTGTTGGCCACGGCTGCGCTGGAGCGGGTGCAGACGGATTGTTTCAAGCGCCAGACCGGGCTGGTGCTGTGGGTGGTGCCTTCCGAGGCCATCTACCGGCAGACCTGGAAGCAACTGGCCAACCGCGAGCACCCCTACCGGCAGATGCTGGAACGGGCTTCTGGCGGGCGGGTGAAATTGCTGGAAAAGAGTGATGCCTTTACCCGCCGGGATGTGGAGGGCCAGCTGTGCGTCATGCTGCTGATGCTGCCCTCGGCGGCGCGCAAGTCCAAGGAAACCCTGCGTCTGTTTCGCGACAGCGGCCGCTTTACCTCCTTCTTCCCGGTGGAAGACGACAGCGAGGCCAACCGGGCTTTGCTTGATCGGGTGCCGAACCTGGATCAGAACGATCTGGCGGATATGGGCTTTGCCGAGGGCATCGTGCCGAATTCGATTTCCGTCAAACAGAGCCTGGGCAATGTGCTGCGGCTGGTGCGCCCGGTGGTGGTGATCGACGAAGGCCACAAGGCCTATTCCGATACGGCCCGTGACACCCTGGCCGGGTTCAACCCGCGCTTTATCCTGGAATTGTCCGCCACACCCAATACGAACAACAAGCACCAATCCAATGTGCTGGTCAATGTGCCGGGGGCAGATCTCAAGGATGAGGAGATGATCAAGCTGCCCATCAACGTGATCAACGAAGGCAAGGGCGGCTGGAAGCACACCCTGACACTAGCGCACGCCAAACAGCAGGAGCTGGAGCAGGCGGCGCTGGCGTTCCAGAACGAGACCGGGCGTTATATCCGCCCCATTGTGCTGATTCGTGTGGAGCGCACCGGTAAGGAGCAGCGCGACGGTGGGTTGGTGCATGCCGAAGATGCAAGGGAATACCTGCGCGATCAGTTGGGGGTGAAGGAGGAGCATATCCGCCTGAAAACCTCCAGTGATGACGAATTGGCCGACGAAGACCTGTTATCCTCTACCTCGCCGGTGCGCTTTATCATCACCAAGGACGCCCTGCGCGAGGGATGGGACTGCCCCTTCGCCTATGCCCTGGCGGTGCTGTCGCGCACCACGGCCACAACGGCACTGACGCAGATGATTGGCCGCGTGCTGCGCCAGCCCCACGCTCAGGCCACCGGCGTGGCCGCGCTGGACGAGTGCTATGTGTTTACTTTCGATCAGGATGTCACCGAGGCGGTCAATGGAGTGCGCAAGGGGCTGGAGGATGAAGGCATGGCCGATCTGGCTTCCAGCGTCAAATCCGTGGACCCGGGCAGCGGCCAGCCCCAGAATATGCGCCGCGAGACCATTCACCGGCGGGACAAATTCGCCGGTCTGCCCCCCATCTTCCTGCCGCGGGTGTTGCACCGGGACACCAGTGCCCCGGACGGCTACCGCCCGCTGGACTACGACCGTGATGTGCTGGGCGCACTGGACTGGGAGGCATTGCAGTTTCTGGGGGTGGACAAGGCCGCCATGGACGATGACAAGCTGCAACGCACGGTGGCTCGGGTCACCCTGGACCGCAAGGCCAAGGAGACCGGCCAGACGGTGTTCGAACTGGAGCAGGAGGCGGTTAATGCCTTACCCGATGAAGGGCTGGACGCCCCCTATCTGGTGCGTCAGTTACTCGATGTGGTGCCCAACCCCTGGCAGGGCATGCGCCTGTTGGACGAAACCCTGGCCGCCCTGCGGGCCAAAGGCGTCACCGATGAACAGATTTATGTGAATCGGTTGGACCTCGTGCAGACCATGAAGGCCGACTTGCGCGAGCAGGTTAACGCCATGGCCGAAAGCCTGTTTCGAGAAAAGCTTGATAGCGGGGAAATCGCCCTGCGACTGGTCGCCTCCAATGACCCGGCATTGAACTGGAAAATTGCCGAGACCCTGGAAATCGACGTGTCTGATGTTGACCCGCTGCTTTATCGCAAGAACGGTGAGCCACTAGAGAAGAGCCTGTTTGAAAAGGTGTACCAGAAGGAATTCAACGAGCTGGAGAAGAATACAGCCTGGTATCTGGATGAAAGCCAATGCGTGTACTGGTGGCACCGAATCGCCGTCAATCAGCGTTCCTATGGCTTGCAGGGCTGGCAGCGGCATCGGGTGTACCCTGACCTGCTCGCGTGCGTCCATGGCGTCGAGGAGGGCAAGTTCCGCTTCTCGGTGCTGGAGACCAAGGGAGATCACCTCAAAGGTAACGACGATACCGAGTACAAGCGGAAGCTGTTCGAACTGTTCACACGCTACGCGGATGTGACGGCCTCCATTGGCCAACTTGCGCTTGAGGACCAGGACGAACCCATGCGGTTCAGGATGGTGATGGAAAAGGACTGGCAGCAGGCGCTGGTGGACGAAGGCATCCGTAGGCAGGAAGCAGTATGCACATAACAACAGCGTCAACGCGGACCGGGTTTTCCGCTGGCGCTCCAAATCCGGCCGGTTACGCTGGGCGTTCGGCAGGGACTATGGGGACGTGCCAAAATGATAGGGATATCCACATAGAGGGGTGAATATATGCCCGTGATTTCAATGTTCTACGGGATCATCATCCGGATGTACTTCTTGGATAACCAGCACCATGGCGTGCCGCACATCCATGCGCGCTATGGGGAGCACGAAGCGTCAGTCGGACTGTACGATGGTGAAATACTCGCAGGAGAGCTTCCAAGGAAACAGTTGCGCCTCGTTCAAGCTTGGATCGAGCTGCATCGTGATGAACTGGTGGCTGACTGGGAGTTGGCGGTGGCCGGAGAGACCCCATACAAGATAGATCCATTGTGAGGTGAGTATGTATTGGGATGTGAAGAAAGTGCGTCCGTTGGACGACTATCAAATCTACGTTGAACTGGAAGATGGAAGGAAAGGTCTTTTTGATCTCAAGCCATATTTAGAGCACGGCGTTTTTAGAGAGTTAAAAGATAAATCGTACTTTCGCCAGGTCGACGTTGTGTTTGGCGCTGTTACGTGGCCCCATGAACAGGATATTGCGCCAGAAACGCTGCTGGCCGGGCTGAAACCAGTTGAAAACAGTAATGCCGAACAAAGCGCTTAACACGGACTGCCTCAGTCGCTGCGCTCCTTCGGCATCCGGTTAGCGCTGGCGTTGGAATCCTCTCGGGCATTGACTAGCCGTATCCAGACGGATACTATTGGCGGATGTATACATTCCTCCGCACACCAGAATTCGATAAGTGGCTGAAGAAGCTGCGCGATCCGGTGGGAAAGGC
>NZ_NRRN01000068.1 GCF_016583625.1 Halorhodospira abdelmalekii
CTCGACCTCTTCGAGGCCGCCGGCGTGGAGGTGCCGAAGGAACCCTGCTGAGCAATGTTGTGGCATTTTTTGAAATCCGGGCGTCCGGATATCAACAAGTTACGTCTTTAACTGTGGAACTTGGGTGGCCTCAGCTATCGCTCTCCGAGCGCCTATTATCAACAATGCACCTTTTCGTACAGCAACGCAAATCTTGCTGGACGGCCTCAACTCGAACTCGCCGCAGCACCGCTTGAGCTCACACGACTCTCCAGCACGCGATCGACAAGCCCGTACTCGGCAGCGACCGTTGCCGTCATGAAGTTGTCACGGTCGGTATCTTTGGCGATCGTCTCAATGTCTTGCCCGGTGTGGTACGCCAAGATGGTGTTGAGCCGCTCGCGCATACTCAAAATTTCTCGCGCATGAATATCGATATCGGTTGCCTGGCCCTGGAACCCACCGAGCGGTTGATGGATCATCATCCGCGAGTTTGGCAGCGAATAGCGCTTACCGCGCGCCCCGGCGGCAAGCAGCAACGCCCCCATACTGGCAGCTTGGCCGACACAGAGAGTAGCCACATCAGGCTTGATAAACTGCATGGTATCGTAGATCGCCAGCCCAGCGGTCACCGACCCCCCCGGCGAGTTGATGTAAAGATGCACATCTTTATCGGGGTTCTCAGACTCGAGAAAGAGCAGCTGTGCCACCAGAAGGTTGGCCTGGTAATCCTCGACCGGGCCGACTAGGAAGATGACGCGCTCTTTGAGCAGGCGCGAAAAGATATCGTACGCCCGCTCTCCCCGCGACGACTGCTCGACGACCATCGGCACCAGGCCGGTGGCGTAGAGATCGGATGCGCCCGATGGTGCGCTTGTTGTGGGCGCGCTCATGGCCGCTCTTCCTCTGTATCCGCTGCTGTGGCGCCTTCCGCCGGCGACGCTCCAGCCCCCAACAACTGCTCGAAACTCATTGCACGCTCCTGCTGCTGAACCCGTTCCAGCAGCCAGTCGACAGTTTGTTCTTCGATAACCGACGCCTCCATGCTCTCCATCAGGCGCTGATTGCCCACATACTGCTGCAGCAACTCAGCGCCCCCTCCGGCCTCTACCACCATTTGCTGCAACTCGCGGACCATGCGCTCACGATCGAGCTCGATCTGCTCGCGACGCACCAGCTCGTTGACGAGCAGCCCAAGATGCACCCGCTTGCGGGCCTGCTCGGCATAGCCTGCGCGCTCCTCCGCGGAGAGCTCTGCAGCGGTGCCGCCCGACTGTTCGCACAGCACCTCGATCTCGCTATTGACCAAGGAGTCCGGCAGATCGACCGGATTGCGCTCAGCCAACTGCTCAAGCACCTGCCGCTTCAGCCGGTGCCGTACCGCCTGATCCCGCTCCTTTTGAAGATTGGCGCTCACAGCCTCGCGCAACGCCTCCAAACCACCCTCCTCGATGCCGAAACGCTCCGCCAGGGCGTCATCGAGAGGCGGTAGGCGGGGCGCGTCGACCCGTTTGATCTGCACCGTAAACTGCGCCGTCTTCCCGGCTACCGGCGTCTTAACTTGTTCCGGAAAGGTGTATTCAAAGCTCCGCTCCTCGCCTGCCACGGCCCCGTGCAGCGCTTGCTCGAACTCATCGGGCAACTGCCCAGCGCCGATCACAATAGCCGCATCCGTCGCCGAGTGACCCGGAAAACTCTCGCCATCGACCGTTCCGGTGAAGTCGATGACGACCTGGTCACCGGACTCCGCACCGCGCTCGACGGGGTCGAATTCGGCGTGCTGACGACGCAACCGCTCCAACACGTTGTCGACGTCACCTGCCGTAATTTCAACCTGTGGTCGCTCGACCTGGATCGTCTCAACGCCGGTAATCTCGAGCTCTGGCATGACCTCGAAGCTCGCCTCGTAGATCAGATCCTGCCCCGACTCGTCCTGTCGTGGCTCGACACTCGGCACGCCGACCGGCCGCAACCCCTGCTCCTGCAGCGCTTCGCGATAGCTCTCACGCAGCACCTCGCCGACAACCTCTTCGCGAACACGCCGACCGTACTGTCTGCGCACGACCTTCAGCGGCACCTTGCCGGGACGAAAGCCGTCCATCTTGACACGGCCACATAGATCGCGCAGCCGCTTCTCGATCTCATTCTCTATACGCTCGGCCGGCACCTGGACCGTCATCTTCCGGCCCAGATCTGCCGTTGTCTCCACGGAAACTTGCATCGAAAATTCCTTGGGGTCTGCTACGTTTGTGCATCGGGCGTGATCGCAACTGGTGCGAAAGGAGAGACTCGAACTCTCACGGGGCTACTAACCCCACCGGGACCTAAACCCGGCGCGTCTACCAATTCCGCCACTTTCGCTCAATGTCATGCGGGCCCCGGGGCCATGAAGAACCCCTCAGACCTCGCGCCCCGCTGCTCTAGAGTGCATATTATAAGGCGTTCCCGGCATGCAATGCCAGAGGGCCATGAGGAGGGACGATGACCGCTTTCGCTGTCCTGGTACTGCTCGCCTTGCTCGCCCTGCGTGAGGCCTGCAGTAATCGCATGCGCCGCAATCAGCACAGCCCCACGGCCGTCCGCCGCTGGCGCACCGCCCGCCATTGGCAAAATATCGCCATAGCCCTTGCCCTGATTGCTTTCTTTCCCAGTTTCACGCGCGAACCGGAGTTCCCTGTACTCGGCGATATCCACAACCTGCTGCACCACACTTGGCCTCTGGTACTGATCGCCGCCGGCATCGCCAGCGTGCTCGGCGTTCGCGCTGCAACACCACTCCTTCGCCGTGAGATGCGGCGCCGCCAAGCGACTCAGGAGCGCGAAGATCGGGCCCGCCACGGAGTCAACCCAGAACGTCTATCGCGCGGACTGCGCATGTGGATTCTTGAGCACGGACCTGCGTTCGACTACCGCTTCGATGTGGCGACCACGCACGGCAATGGAAACATTATCGTCGGTACGGAGCAAGGCGACTATATGATCTACGTCCTGCCCTCCGAACACGCCCGTGAAGGCTATCCGACAGCGCTGCGCCGCTGCGGGCAAATCGCCGAGGCCCTGGCCGCCCGCGGCGTAATCTGGATTCCCGATGAGCACGCCGCGCAGCCGCGCAGCCACGACGAGGCACAGATCTTCGTCTTACGCGGCTCGATCGTCGATATTTTTCGCTGGATTGAGCGCACCACCGAGGTGCAGAAACGCATGCAGGAGCGCCGTGAGCAGCGCCGCACCCGCGCGCTGCGAGCCGCCCAAGGCGCAGAGACACACTGGGGCAAACTGAGCGCCGAGGAGGCCAGCGCACGCCACGATCGCGAAGCCTGGGACCGTTTCGCACGCAAGGCACCACTGCACCCCGATATGCGAGAACGTCTGTTCAAGCGCCACGGCGGACGCTGCGCACTCTGTGGCTTTGCGATGGAGGGGTCGCGCCGGCAGTGGGATATCGTCGTGACCGACTACGATCACATCTGCCGCTACCACGGCAAGACGCGCCTGGTACCATTCGGGGTGCAGCCGGCGACCAGTTACGAGATGCCCGACTGTGAGCAGTGTCACATCGACGCCCCGGGACATTTCGAGGCGTGCGCCAGCCGCTTGGCACCGGTACACATTCGTTGCCAGGATGAACACCCTCCCCCGGCGCAGGGCACTGGCTCTGCACGTCCGCCTGGAGGCACTCAGTAGCGCCATCGGTGCTGCCGAGCCACCACCGGGCCAGACCAGGCTGTTGTCGACTGCTGCACTGCCGACGACCAAGATCACGAGGTATAACCCCATGGAAGTCCACGTCGCGCGCCAGCCGATCTACGACAGACAGCTGCAGGTCTACGGCTACGAACTGCTCTATCGCCGCTCAGCCGGGGCCACCACCGCCGACGTCATCGACGATGACGCCGCTACGGCCACGGTGCTGATGAACACCTTCACCGAAATCGGCCTGAAAACGCTGACTGCCGGGCGCCCGGCCTTTATCAACCTCTCGCGGCGCTTTCTCGGTGAGCAGGATCTAGCCTTACCCAAGGAGGGGGTCGTCCTTGAACTGCTTGAGAATATCGAGCCGGACGCCGAGATGATCGACGCCGTGCGCCGACTCTCCCGAGCCGGCTACCGCATTGCACTCGACGACTTCGTCCTCGGCAGCGATCAGCGCGATCGCCTACTGCCCTACGTCGATATCGTCAAGGTCGACGTCTTCGATATGCCGCCACAGCAGATCGTCCACCACGCCCGCATCTTGCGGCGCCACCGCGTTGCTTGCTTGCTCGCTGAGAAGATTGAGACGCAGGAGATCATGAAGCTGTGCCGCTCCTCGGGATTCGATTATTTTCAAGGGTTTTTCCTCTCGCGCCCGAGCACCATGAGCAAGCGCACCGTCTCGAGCGGCCGCCTGCCATTGCTGCGGCTGATTGCAGCAATGCAAGATCCAGAGATCCAGATCCATCAGCTTGAGCAGCTCGTCAACCAAGACCCCTCCCTGAGCTATAAACTGCTGCGCTATCTCGCCTCGCCGATCTTCCCGGCGCGAGGGATCGACTCAATCCGCTCGGCGATCCTCTACCTCGGACAGCGCGGCTTAGCCAACTGGGCCACCCTGATGGCCCTCTCCGCCTCGCACGACCAACCCTCCGAGCGCATTGTCGCTTTGCTCATGCGCGCACAGCTCTGCCAGCAACTCGCCGCCGATCGCCGCCACGTCGGCCCTGCGGCCAGACTGGCCCACGACCCATCCACAGCCTTTACCGTTGGGCTCTTCTCCGGACTGGATGCGGTACTCGATGCCCCGCTCGCTGTGATCTGCGACGAGTTACCGCTGACACCGGCCACCAGAGAGGCTCTACTCGAACGCCGCGGCCCCTACGGCGCAGTGCTTGCGTGTGCCTTGGCACAAGAGCAAGGCCACTGGGAGGCAATCGCCGAACTCGGCTTTGTAGCGTCACGCGTTGCGGATCACTACGTTGCAGCACTGCGCTGGGCCGATGCCCACTGGGCGTGGCTGGCCCGGATAGCAGAGACACCCAACGACGGGCGGGGGGCATAACGCCACCTCTGTAATAAAAACGTAACTTGACTGTCATATAGCGCCGGGGCAGCTTTAGCGCGGGTCCAACTGCGACCCCCTAATCCCGGCTCAGAGCCGCCACTGGTCAAGTTTGCGTCATGTCACGAACCGACCTCACCTCGCAGAGAATCTCCGCGAACGCCCCGGGGCACCGCATCGCCAACGCCCCGGCATGGCTCCACGGCGTCTACGCTGGTCTCTGTCTCTATCTCTTCCTGGCCGCCCTCAACGCGATGGGCTCAGGCTTGGGCACGTTCGGCGCCGAGAGCGACTTTCTTATCCGCGCCTTCGAGTACGGCGAAAACCCCTTCGTCGCCTTTCTCGGTGCCGTGTTCGTTACGGCGATTGTCCAGAGCTCATCGTTTACCTCGGCGCTCATCGTCACTTTAGTCGCCACCGGCGAGATGAGCTTGGGGACCGCCGTCTTCGCGATCATGGGGGCGAATATCGGCACCTCGGTCACCGCCCTGATCGTTGCCCTGGCCAACTTGCGCATCCGCCGCACCTTCCGTCGCTCCTTCACCGCCGCCCTGCTGCACGACTTTTTCAACATCTTCACGGTCGCGGTCATCTTCCCCTTGGAGTGGATCAGCAGTGTCTTCAACGAGGAGGGACGCGGCCTAGTCACCCAAGCGGCGGCCGGCCTCGCCCAGGCCCTCGGCCTGCCCGAGGTCGCCCGGCCCGACAACCCGGTCCGGATTCTGACCTCGCCAATCGTTAACGCGCTCGATGGCATCGGCGGCTGGCTGATGCCGAGCACTTTGGCGCAAGGTCTCTTGGTCGCCTTTTTGGGGCTGCTATTGATGCTCGCCAGTCTGCTGCTGATGGTGAGGAATCTGCGCGGCGCCTTGCTGCACTACATGGACAGTCTCTTTCGCAGCTACTTCTTCCGCACCGATCTGCGCGCCTATTGCATCGGCCTGCTGGCGACGGTCGGCGTCCAGTCGAGCACGATCACGACGAGTTTGATGGTGCCGCTGGCCGGCGCAGGGGTGGTGCCGATGAAGCGGGTCTTCCCCTTTATGATCGGCTCTAACCTCGGTACAACGGTGACCAGCGTGCTCGCGGCAACCGCCAATCCGGCGGCGGCAGCACTCACCGTCGCTATTTTCCATGTACTGTTCAATCTTCTCGGTAGCGTGATCTGGTACCCACTACGCGCCCTACCCATTCGCGCCGCGAACTGGTACGGACGCTTGGCCGGCCGCAGTACGATCTACGCCTTTCTCTTTCTCTTCCTGTTATTCTTGGTATTGCCGCTTACCGGCCTGTTGCTCACCGAGTTACTGGGTGTCGCTGCATAAGCTGCGACCAATGGCCGGTCGTTTGGCGATCTCTCCTCGCTCTTAACGCCAAACGACCGCGCCCCCACCTACTGAACACTGCGGACCATTGCTGCCTATGCTTCAAAAAATCCTGGGCGTCTTCACCAAAGAATCGGCTGTCGATCGCGCCTTTGCCGAGCTCAACGAGATGTTGGCGGAGGGGGCGTGGATGTTCGAGCGCGCCAACGAAGTCCTCCACAACCGCCTCACCGCCGAAGAGGTGGCCTCAGCGCTGTATGAGCGCGATCGCAAGATTAATGAGCTTGAGCGCTCCATCCGCCGTAAGGTCTTACGCCACCTCACCGTCAACCCCGGGTACGATGTGCCGGTCTGCTTAGCCCTAATGACCGTCGCGCGGGATGCCGAGCGCATCGGTGACTACTGCAAAAACGTCTACGAGATCGGCTGCCACTATACCGAAGGCTTCCACGTACCGAAGTACCACGATCCGCTCGAACAGATCAGCGCCGAGACCTTAACGCTCTTTAACCTGGTGGGTGAGGCGTGTCGCGACAGCTCACGCGAGCAGCAGGCCCGCGAAGTCAAGCAGACCGCCCGCGACATTCAAGACCGCTGCGAAGCGATCATCGCGCAGCTCTTTGAAGACGAAAGTCGCATCGAGTTCCATGAGGCCGTCGCCTACTCGCTGCTCGCGCGCCACTATAAGCGCGTCGCCGCACACCTAGCGAACATCGCCAGCGCCGTCCTCGGCGAGCTGGCCGAGCTCGACTTCAAGTCTGAATAAAATCAGGTACACTGCGGCACACACTCTCAACAACGGTCCGGGAAAACCAATGAGCGACAAGAAACGCGTACTCTTTCTATGCACAGGTAACTCCTGCCGCTCGCAGATGGCCGAGGGGTTTGCCAAGGCCTTCGGTACCGACCCGTCGGTCGAGATCTTATCGGCCGGTCTCGAAGCGCACGGAGTCAATCCGATGGCCATCCAGGTCATGAAGGAGGATGGCCACGACATCTCCGATCAGACCTCGACCGTGGTCACCGATGAGATGATTGCCGGCGCCAGCATGGTGATTACGTTGTGCGATCACGCCGAGTCCCACTGCCCCGCCCTGCCGCCAGGCGTCGACCACCGCCACTGGCCGATTCCCGACCCGGCACAGGTCACCGGCAGTGAGGCGGAGGTGCTCGCCGCCTTCCGTGACGCCCGCGACGAGATCAAGGACCACCTTTTCAGCCTAGTCAACGAGCTACGCAGCGGCGACGAGTTCTTCTAGCGGCTGGCGTAGCGGCTCGACTGGTCAGCGGAGCGCGCAGCAGCCCGCCGCGCACACCGGTCGGGGGCGCAGCAACAAAAGAGACCGGGTGGCCCGCTCTGGCCACCCGGCGTTCAGATGAATCGGATCATCAGGCTACAAAAGGTGGAAATTCCTGCGCACGGTCGTCTCTGCGCATGAACGCGCTCGCCTGGTCGACCTGCCACCTACTGGCCGACTAACCGACTAAGCGGTCTGCATCGCCACAGCGCTCTCTACAGCTCCCTCCAGGCAAGCTCGATCCCGCTCTTCGGGATCTCCCTCTTGGAAGGCACATACGCCGTTGCAATCCACGGCCACCCGGGTCACCCCTGCGGCATCGAGCGGGTGAAGAGAGAAGAAGGTGATCGACTGCCCAGCGACGTCGCCAAGCACACGCCATTTGTGGCCTTCGAAAGAGCATTTGGTCACGCGAACGTTTACGACCCGCTCACCAGAGTGTGCCGACTCATCCTCCGTCAGCAGCCGAATCGACTCCGGACGAATCCGCAGAGCCACCCGCGTACCCGGGGTCAGTGCCGGATCGCCACTGTGTAGAGCGAGGCTGCTGCCGTCACCCAATGCAATCACCAGCACCTTTCCCTGCACTTGTTCGACCACGCCGCGAAGGCTATCGCTGTAGCCGACCAGGCCGGCGATCCACTGACTGGCTGGCGCTTGAAAGACCTCCCGCACCGAACCGATCTGCTCAATGCGCCCGCTTCGCATCACGACCAGGCGACGCCCGAGTGCAACGGCCTCCTGGATATCGTGGGTAACGTAGATGGCCGTCGTCTCTAGGCGTTGCAACAACTCTGCGATCTCTATTCGCATCTGGGTGCGCAGCTGCGCATCCAAGTTAGAGAGCGGCTCATCGAAGAGCAGCACTTGCGGGTCGGTAGCCAGGGCGCGGGCGATGGCAACGCGCTGCTGTTGGCCACCAGAGAGTTGGCGGGGGTAGCGTTTACCCATGCCACCCAGATCGAGCATGGCCAACAGCTCCTCGATGCGCGAGTGCCAAATCGGCTTCGGTACGCCGCGGTGCTTCATACCGAAGCGGATGATGGCCTCGACGCTCATGTGCGGCCACAAGGCAAAGTCCTGGAAGACCATGTTGACCGGGCGTCGCTCCGGCGGAGTGATGCGCCCTGGCCGCGAGACCGTCTCACCGGCGATCTCGATTTCGCCTGCGGTGGGCGTATCGAGACCGGCGATGAGCCGCAGCAGGGTCGACTTGCCGCACCCGGAGGGGCCGAGGATAGCCATCACCTCACCCGGCTCAATCGAAAGTGACGCCCGGTCCAAGGCGACCCCGCCTTCGTAGTGGCGGCTGACGTTGCGAATCTGCACATCGGCTGCATGAGAGCCTGCGCTAAGAGTATGAGCATGCCAATTCACGCTGTTTGCCTCCTCTCTTGCTTCCGGCCGCCCTCGGCAATCTCAAAGTAGGCCCTAAAGAGGCTGCGCACGGAGAGACGCACTGCGACGATCACCGACGCCGTAATCAGACAGACCACTACGGTGGCCGCGGTTGCCCATTCGTACTCAACGGTACGAAAGTGCTCATCGATGACGACCGGGATCGTCGGAAAGCCGGGGGGTTGTAGCATGGTGGTGATGGCCAGATCGAAGACGCTGGTAGCGAATACTGCCAGCCCCGCAGAGAGCAGTCCGGTCAAGGTCAGCGGGATCAAAATAGCTCGCATCCGCGTCCAGATCCCGGCCCCCTGCAAGGCTGCACTCGCAAGGAAAGAGCCCGGAGTCTGCGACATGGCGCCGAGCAGGACGCGCACCGCGATGGGTACGGAGGCCGCCGCCGAACAGAGCACGATGGCCCAGCCACTGCCGTAGACCTGGATCCCCAGATCGGCCATCCAGCGCTGGTTCCACCAGAAGATATAACCAACTGCCAGGACGATCCCGGGCACCGCCAGGGTCACCATGGAGGCCACATCGATAAATCGGCGCAACCGGTGCCCGCTGTACGCTAGCAGATAGGCAGCGAAGAAACCGATCACCAACGAGATGATGGCCGCAGCTACGGCAATACCGAAGCTGTTTTTGAGCGCCGGCAACAGCGCCGAGCCACTCGCCAAGACGTCCTGGTAGTTGGCCAGTGTCAGGTTCGACCAGTTCAACCCGCCGCCGTAGCTGGCCATGAATGAGACCGACAGACTGGTTCCCAGCGGGGCAAAGATCGCCAGCCCCAGAAAAGCGAAGGTGGCGATTGAGAGCAGCGGCCAAAACCGCGGTTGCGGGCGCTCGCTCGGGGCCGCCGAGGCAGTCAGAAAATCACGCCCCCCGCCACGCATCACCCTGATCTGTATCGCGATGGCAACGGCCACCATGGAGACCAAGACCGCTGCCAGCACCGCCGCACCTTCAAAAGAGACCGGCACGGTCTGAATCTCGGTCCGGATCACGTACGGGATCAACGGGAAGCGGAAGACGGAGCTAGACTCTAGTCTTGCAAAAAATGCGCGATAGTGTACTCTTGACTCATGGAGAACACCATGAGTACAGGCAAGGCGGCGAAGCGGCTGGGTGTTTCGGTCAAGACCCTGCAGCGCTGGGACCGCGAGGGGCGCCTCATTCCAGCGGCACGGACTGACAGCAATCGTCGTCTTTACACTGAGGCCCAATTGCGGGAGTTCATCG
>NZ_NRRN01000069.1 GCF_016583625.1 Halorhodospira abdelmalekii
CACCACACGAAAATAAGCCCGTTTTGGCCCAAAATCGGAAAATTGACGTCCAGCACCTGAACAAAAATCAATCGATGCTGTAATCTTCGGCTTTCCACGCCGAAAGCCCGATTACTTCAGCGTTTCCCTAACGACTCGGCAACACCCTCAGTGCGCTTATGTGGGCAAGCAAGCACCGCTTGGCGGCGTTCACAGGTCTGCTCGCCACTCAACCCCAAGCGCCGCCAGCCGAGGCGGAGCACCGCCACCTCCAGCAACGGCTCAATCAGCCAGCCGCCATAGCCAGTGAGCGCACGCGCCAGGGTGCGATCGGTCAGCGGCTCACCGAGTAATACGCCTTGTTCGGCCTCATCAAACAATCCGCAGTGATCGCGCCACCAGCGCTGCGCTTGCGCCACATCGGGACGATAGCCGATGCGCAGGACCGCATCCGGCCGCCGTCCACTGCCAGCCACGCGCAGTTGCGGCTGCAGCGCCAAAGGCCGTCCGGTGAGCAACTGCCACGCCGTCCCGGCTGCACTGCGGTAGCGCGGCTCGGCCAGCACCTCAAGCAAAAACTCAGCACCTGCTGTCGTCCCGGTCAGCGCCGCCAACGGCAACACCCACTCGGCGTTTCGTTCTAGGCACAGCGCAAGTTGCTCAGGCAGAGTCGAATCGCCGGCGGCGGCACGCAGCAGAAGCGCTTCGTAGCTGTGATCGCTCGCCGCCTCCAGTGCTCGCGCCAATCCCTCACGGGTCAGCGCGCCGTGCGCCACCCCGACACGCAGCCGCGCGCGCCGCAGTTGCGGGTTCTGCGTTAACGCCACCCCGCTCCCTGAGGTCGATGCTGTGGAATCTGTCAGCGATGCTACAGTGGGCCAATCGGCGCCCTGCTGCAGCGGCCAAACGTGTGACGGTGCCGGCAGGCTCTCACGTTGACCTGCATCGACCAGATAACGCAGCGCCCCCGCGCGCACCGCCGGACTCTCGTGACGCCACGCCTGGGCCAAAATCTCCGTCGGCATTACAACGCCGCAGGCCGAACAGCTGCGCCAGAGTCGCTCCGTCCAACTGTCTGCCGGCGCCTCCCCCTCCCCCTCCAACATCAGACTCAGCATAGCGACCGGCAGCGTTGCCGCGGGCGTCCCGGCCGGTGTACACCAAAGCCACGCTCGCAGCGCAGCGTCGCGGGTTTCAGCGTCGCCGATTAGCGCGTTAAAAGCCGCCAGAGAGGCCGCCGCTGGCGAGCCAGTTCCGGGGATCACAGGGGGCTGGGCAAGGAGCTGGGCACCCCAATGGAGAAAGGCGCCGGACCCTGGCTCCATGGCTGACGTCTGCGGGCCAATCAACCGCAAATGGTGCAGCAGCGCCCGTTCGCACTGCGCCAGAATGGGCGCCGCACTCAGCCCCTGGGCGTAGAGCCGTTGCCAGCGCTCTAGTAAAACGTATGCGGCGGCTACGTGCTCCGCCGGCGGTGTCGCAGTGAGACGATCCATGTCTCGACTCCTTGCCTGGCAATCCCTGCCAATTTTTATTGCGGCATTGATACCGCTTAATTGAGCTCGATACGCTGCCCGGTGATGCGGTTTTCGCCGTGGGCGTGCGTATGCACGGTATCGCCGTCGATCTGGATCTGCCCGTCGGCGCGCAACTCTAACATGGCACCGTTCGCCTCTAAGCGGACATCGCCGGCATCGGCACGAAAGAGAAAGGAGCCGTCGGGCCGGCACTCGAGCCCCTGGCGCGGCCGCTCACCGCGCTGCGCGATCACATGGAGGATCAGCGCGGCAGGCTCTCGTAGAGAGTTCGAGGTCGATAGAGGGGTTGAGGGCGACGAGGAGACTGACGGGAGCGACGTCGGCACAAGCGACGCCGGTAAGGTCGAATCACCGGGCGCACTCAACAAGACGACGACGACATCGCCAACAGCCAGACCTGACAAGTCACGGGCGTGGGCGAGGACCGGGACCGGTCGATTGGCTTCGCGGGGGTCACCGTGCAGCGTAACGGTCAGCGCACGTCCACCCTCGGCGGTGGCAACCTCGGCGGCTACAACGGTGGGTAATGGGGCAGACTGAGTCGTCGGGAAGGGTATGATCGCGGCCTGTTCCATGGCCTTTGCTCTCCTGAAGAGTCCTGGGAACCCGAAGCGGGCCTTGGGGATCCCTACTGCGCTTGCACTCCTTGCATGCGCGCCTTTGTAACTTGTACCGGTGTCTCGTATCGGCTATCTGTATCGCCAACGCGGCTCGAGCAACAAAGCAACCTAAAACTCGTGATGCTCGCATAGGCGATATG
Organism: Halorhodospira abdelmalekii; assembly: GCF_016583625.1. Lineage (GTDB taxonomy): Bacteria > Pseudomonadota > Gammaproteobacteria > Nitrococcales > Halorhodospiraceae > Halorhodospira > Halorhodospira abdelmalekii. Next base: position 2,278 of record NZ_NRRN01000069.1, read on the forward strand.
AAACGCGTCTCTGCAACAACCTGGAGCGGGTGATGGGATTCGAACCCACGACCCCAACCTTGGCAAGGTTGTGCTCTACCACTGAGCTACACCCGCTGCGTCGCTACAGGCGAGTATTTTACAGCCCTCGGCGTCGGCGTCAACCCCTCCCTGCTGCTGCGATAGCACGCGTCGGGCAGCTCCGTGCTAGGATAGGAAGATCATGAAAAGGGCTCTCACCACCTTGATCTTACTGCTCTTCGCGCCCAGCGCGGCGGCTCTCGGCTCGCAAGCCGGCTGGGTGGCAACCGGCAGTTTTTTCGCGCCAGGCACCGGTCAGTTCATCAATCAGCAGCCGGGCAAGGGGGCGGCCCACTTGTCGACCTTCCTCGGCTCTATCGCGGCCTCTGCCTACTACCAAAACCATGAAGATTTCATTGAGTTCGACGATCGCTACGACGAAGACAACGAGATCATCTACACCACCCGGGTCAACGAACACGCCGATCTAGCCAGTCGCGTCATGCTAGCGAGCATGTTCTACTCATCTTACGACGCCTACATTGAGCGCCGCCGCCTGCTCGGGAACCGCAATTACAACACCCCCGCCCACGCCGAGTCGCTGCAATCGCTCACCTTAGCCCCATTTAACCGCGAGTATCTGACCCGCTGGACGACACTGGCACCCCTGGCCATCGCCGCTAGCACACTGTTGATCGGCCCCGACGACGGCTGGGTCACCTCTTTTGAGGATGGGATGAGTCGCGGTGAAGCAGCCGCCTACGTCTTCCCTCAGCACGGGGCGGTTGCCATCGGTGAGGAGGCCTTCTTTCGCGGGATGCTGAACAACAGCTTCAGCCACCAGTGGGGAGAACGCTGGGGTTTGGCCGCCTCCTCGGTGGCCTTCGGGCTGGCCCACACGGGTGAGGGCGTATCGGCCAACGCCGCCGTGGCTACCGCGGCCGGCTTCTACCTCGGCTGGGTCCACCAGCGCAACGACTACCAACTCGGTGAGAGTGTCGCGATCCACTTTTGGTGGAACGTCATGGTCTCCCTGGCCACACTGCGCTACGGTCCAGAGGACCGAACCGCGCAGGTATCGGTGGCCATTCCATTCTAGTCCCATTTCCATTCTAGTCCCATTCTAACCAGGCACAGGGAGAGGGCACCGGGAGAGCCCTAGCCAAACCTCGGGTATTGACATCAAGCATCAATTGCAATTGAATCGCACTTGCGATCGCTTCAGGCTGCGCCCTGTCTGCCCTCCTGTGCCTCGCTGCCGTCGCACCACCCCTTGCAGCACGCCTTTTGAGGTCTGCTGCGGATGCAAGACGGGGAGCGGCCGGGACGACAGTGAGTCGATGCAGTGGGTCGATACAGTGGGTCGATACAGTGGGTCGATGCAGCAGGCGCAGCAACGCATCGCACGGGGATTATGGAGTGACGAGACCGAGGTGACGTACCAACACTGATGACGACACTACGATGCTTCACACCGAATTGGGAGGAACTTCATGCGATCGACCGACACACTTCACCGCCACGCCACCAAAAGGCGCTGGCCGCTCGCCGTAACGCTTGCGGCCTGGCCTCTCGCCCTACTCACGCTCTCTAGCGCCTACGCGCAAATGCCGCAAGACCGGGCTGCCAGTCACCCTCATCTTGAGGCGCACCAACAGCACCTCGGTGGCGCACCGGCAGGACGCGCCTCCTCCGAGCAGGTCGGCGCCGGCACCTTGATGAACCCATTGATCTCGGTAATCTTCGATGGCGTCTACGCCAACGAATTCTCCGGGCACATCGACGACCCGGGCGGCTTTGAGATGGGCCATGATCACGGCGACAACGGCCACGACCACGGCTTCGAAGACGGTTTCCAGCTGCGCGAGACCGAGTTTGCCTTCGAGGCCACCGTTGATCCCTACTTCGACGCCTTCGCCATGCTGGTCATCGAAGGGACCGATACGATCGACCTGGAGGAGGCCTACTTCACCACCCGCGCCCTACCCTGGGGGTTGCAGATCAAAGGGGGCCGTTTCCTCTCCAACATCGGCTATATCAACCCCTTCCATCCACACGACTGGGACTTCGTAGACCGCCCCTTGGTCAGTGAACACCTCTTCGGTGACCACGGCCTGCAAGATACTGGCATTCAGGTCAACTGGTTAGCCCCGACGCTCACCTATCTCAAATTCGGCGTCGAGGCGCTGCAGGGCGACGACGACGGTATGCTGACCAAGTACGGCCACTCCGCTGGACCCAATCTGATGACCGCCTTTGCCAAGTGGGGACCCGATCTTGGATTCGATCACGCCGCCCAGCTGGGTCTCTCGGCCGGCTACGGCACCATTTGGGAGGATGAAGAGCGACATTCGACGGATATGGAACTCTGGGAGGATGGTCACTCCTGGTTTGCCGGACTCGATGCGGTCTATAAGTACACTCCACCGCGCAGCTATCAGGGCGCGGGCCAACTCACCCTGCAGGGGGAGTGGTTCTACCGGGAGATCTCTGCCGATTACATCGTCTATTCGCACACTGAACGCGACGATGGCAGCTGGCGTTTCGGCGAGGGCCGCGGCGACCCGGACAATATTAACAGCGCGGTGACGTGGCAGCAGGACGGCATGTACCTGCAAGCCGTCTACGGCATCGCCCCACGCTGGCGCGCTGGGTTGCGCGCTGAGGCGCTCGGGTTGCTTAAAAATCAGAGCCACAACCATCGCACCGCCGGCCCGAACTGCTACGACGAGTTCGACACCAGCTACCGCTACTCGGCAGTGGTGACCCACTACCCGAGCGAGTTCTCGTTTGTCCGGGGCCAGCTCAGTTACTCCGATTTCGCTGCCGACGAACCGGGCGGTCCGCGCGAGGATGCCTGGCAGTTTCTGGTGCAGTACAACCTGAGCTTAGGCGTGCACGGCGCCCATACATTCTAAACCGAGGGAGGGAGCCATGATGATGCTATACCGAACCGCAAGCGTCGCGCTGCTCGCTGCAGCCGTCACGATCGCGCCAGCCGCCTTCGCCGATCCGATCCGTGTCGCCGCCTCGACCTCCAACATGGCGATGCTCACCCAGGAGATCGGCGGTGAGCACGTCGACGTCACCACCATGGCGCCGCCCGATCGCGATGCCCACTATCTCGAGGCCCGTCCCTCGATGATGGCGGCCCTGCGTCGGGCCGAACTGCTCGTCTCGGTCGGGGCAGAGCTGGAAGAGGGGTGGATCCCGGCCGCTCTGCGCGGTGCCAACAACCCCGCCGTGATGCCGGGGCGAAGCGGTTACTTCGAGGCCGCCGCCCAAGTCGAGTTGATCGGTAAGACCCACCACGCCGACCGCGGACGGGGCGATGTCCACCCAATGGGTAACCCACACGTCTATCTCGACCCGATGCGTATGGCCGAGGTCGGCCACGCCTTAGCGCACCGTCTCAGCGAGTTCCGACCGCAGCATCGCGAGACCTTCCGTGCCAACGCGCAAGCCTTCGCCGATGCGGTCGAAGAACGCATGCCAAAGTGGCAGGAGCGGGTCGCCGATGCCCCCGGGGTGCTACTCTTCCATGAGAACATCGACTACCTGATGGAGCGGCTTGATGTTCCCATCCACGGCTTCTTAGAGCCGCTGCCGGGTGTACCGCCGACTGGGCGCCATCTGCGCAGCCTCGTTCGCGACTTGCAGGGTGAACGCGGGGTAACGATCTTCGCCGACTTTGAACCGAGTCGTGGCGCCGAGTTCATCAAGCGCGAACTGGGCTGGGAGTACTTCTCGCTGCCGACCCACGTGCCGATCGGCGGCACCGCCGAGGACTACTTTGAGGTCATCGACGCCTTGGTGGAGGCTGCAGCCTCGGGGTAGAGAGCCCACGCCGTAGGATCACGGTTGATAGAAGACGATTGATATACGGCTGATACACGGCTAATATCCACGCCCCGCCCTTGAGGCTGCACTACAAGGGCGGGGTTCTGCTATTCGAGCAGACTGGAAGAGCGCAAGCGGCCGGTATTTCTCTGATTCCTACTGGTGTCGGTCGCTCGTGCTGAAGCCTGATGCACAGGCCGGATCACTCATCCAGCCGAGCGCGGGGTTTCTCGAGATGCCCCAACGTCGACATACTCCACCTCGCGCTGAAGCATCACACCAAAACGCTCATAGACACTGCTTTGTGCCAACTCGATCAACGCTTTGACATCGGCGGCTGTCGCATCCCCCACATTCACGATCCAGTTCGCATGCTCCTCGGCAATCATCGCACCACCGATGCGGCAGCCCTTCAGGCCGCACTGCTCGATATACCAGCCAGCCGGCCTCTCCGCCCCCTTAAAAACCGAGCCACAGTTGCGGGGATTCGCCGGTTGTTTTGCCTTGCGTGCGCGGCGCTCGGCAGCCATGGCCTCAAGCAGGGCCGCCCTGGACGCACGGCAGCCGTAGCTAAAGTGCGCCTCCAGGACGATCCAGCGCCTCTCCAGCAACATCGATCTCCGATAGCCCAACTGCAGCTCTTCTGCCGTCAGCGTTCGCACACCCTCTTCAGGGTCCAATACCTTTACGGAGAGCAGACGATCTTTAATCTCATGCTCTCTTGTGCCGGCATTAATCCGCACCGCAGCACCGACCGTGCCGGGGATATCGCATAGGAACTCAAAACCGCCGATGCCCCGTTTCGCGCACGTCCTGGAGAGGTAGGGCAGTCGCGCTGCGCCACCGGCTACAACGCGCTCTGCAGCGTCATCAAAGACGATCTCCTTGAATGCACCCGCCAACCGGATCACCACCCCGCTAAACCCGTCATCGGAAAAGAGCACGTTCGACCCCGCGCCGAGCAGAAACCAAGGAGTCTCGCTCTTCTTGCAGTCGTCGAGCAGTTGCTCCAGCTCGTCCAGTGAACCTGGGGTTGCAAAATATCTCGCCTCACCGCCGATGTGGTAGGTGCACTTGTTTTTTAGCGGAACGTTTTCGTCCATAGTCGCTGCGATCCTGGCTCTTGAGTGACTGAATGCTCCCGGTGACCGGTGGAGCAGCGCGGTAAGCTAGAGGCTCCGGAAGACTTTTGGCCGCTGCCGCTTGTGTTGCACAATATGCTTGTGCTGGAATGCCAGTTTTACGTCTTCGTTACCGGACGCCCAATGACCCCCACCGTTACGATCTACTCCTCATGGTACAACCGCGAGCACCGAGTCTACCCTTCGCTTGAGCATCTATTCGCTCAAGACTACCCACACACCGAGTTCGTACTCATCGATGACGGCTCTACCGATGAGACCGGCGAGCGGATCGAAGCGTTCTGTCGCGAGCGAGGAGACCGGAACGCTACGGTTATCCGCCAACGCAACAAAGGCCTAACCAGGACGCTGATCGATGCCATCGACTCCGGATCAAGCGATTACATTGCCCTACTCGGCGCTGGAGACCTGTGCGCGCCCGAAAAGATAACGCGCCAGATTGAAATAGCGGAGTCATCCAAAAGCGTTGGCGTTGTCGGCTGCGGGGTCGGCTACTGTTCTGAAACAGGCATCGACCCGACCCGGGCGCATCACGCCCCTAAGGAGCACACCGCCACCCACAGCCTACCGAAACGGATCCCGCGCCCTGGAACGCATGGAGCGGCGCTAATTCGCCGTGAAAGCTATGAGCAGGCAGGCGGGTATCGCGCAGCCTTCAAGTACGCCCAAGACGCCGACCTCTGGTTGCGTTTAGCGCCGCTGTGCGATTTCCGCACTGTCCCCGAGACACTTTATTGGAAGTATCAGGGCAGCGGAACCGTCCTTGCCAATCCCGAACGCTCTCTGGTCCAGGCGCTCCACTCTGAACTCGCCTGGCAGAGCAGCGAAGCACGCTGGCACGGGCGGCCCGACCCGGTAGACGTTCTAGGCGATGATGCGACATACTTCCTCCGTCCGACATGGCGCCTTGAGGCCCGGATACTTAAGAAGGCCTGGAGACTGATGCGGCAAGGTGAACTTACACGAGCGGCCGCTGTGCTGACCGCGGTGCGTGCCGCCACGCCGCTAGGAGGAGCGCTCAAAGCATTGGCGTCAATAGCGACGCGCGCCTCCTAGCAAGGAACAGGTATGCCCCACAAACGGTACACTCGACCCTTTCGTTATGTCTCCTTGTATGGCCTGGGGTTGCCGGCGTACCTCCTTGCGCCGTGGGCACGTCGCCCCGAAGCGCCACGTTGGATCTCTCTTCTCGGCACACCGCGACGCCAGCGCGCGGGACCGTATCAAGTCGCCTTAGGTCATATTCTGCACAACACCGCCAGCCCCGAGTGGCAGCCGTGGGTCAAGTCGATTCCGCTCTTGGTGGCGCCCGGCGCTTGGGACCAGGTTCCACTCGCCTCCGAAAGCTGGGAGACAGAGCATGTTCGCAAGATGCTCATCGACGGCGTCGACTATCGCGCCTTACCGCTCTATGCCCAACTGAATGAAGAACTGGCACGCAGGGGCTATACTCGGCACAAAGACTTGCGCTCCCCTGAGGAGATCGACCAATACTTCAATGGAATCATTGAATTAGCTGAAAGCATACGGCAAAACGGCCTCACCCCGGGCAGAGAACACGGTGACAAGGAGATCCAAGTTCGCGTCAATAGAGACGGTCAGATCATCAAGTGCGGAGAAGGCACGCATCGGCTAGCGATTGCGCAAATACTCGGCGTGGCCGAAGAGGTGACGGTCGAGGTCGACTTGGTCCACTGGCTCTGGGCAAAGAGAGTCATGGCCCACTACGACCGACCGTTTCTCCACGCCCTGTCGCTCTGGTTTGAGCACGGCACCCCTAAGCTTGATGATCCGCAAAACCCGCCCCGCGACGATCCCAATATGGAGAGAAGGCACGGCAGCGAATAGCAGGTTGGCCATCAGTGTTGCTTTACTATCGCTCTGGGCACCTAGCGCCCCGTCTCTCGCGCGGCTAAGCGCGGGTGCACGAAGGCAAGAGTATACACTGTAGTTTTTCTAAGCGCCCGTTAGATCTTCTCGCGCAGCATCAGACGCAACTTAGGATGGCGCTGTATAGCGTCTCTGAGCGCCCCCCACCACTCAGCCCAGGCTGTAACAGACGGCACTCCTGCACTATGGGCATACGCCTCAACAAACCGACGAAAAAGCGCGCGCGGCGGCGGACCACCCCACAGTCGAACAGCCGCAGGCAGATGCCAACGCACCATCTTCGCCATACGGTGGCGACGCACCGGTCCCGGAAGCCAAGGCAACGGATAAATGTTATCGACATCGAGCGCCGCAACAGAGACCGGATCGGCCTGGAGATTGACCAAAAAGTTACCCCGGATCGGGTCCATATGCAGAAATTTTCCGGCGGTAATCCGCCCCCAGAGCGCCCCCATGGCCGAACTCAGCGCCTCACATTCAGCCGCTGAGAGTGGCCCCGATAAATCCTTCAGCGTAACCCCAGGCAATTCGCGCATGATAAAAACGCCTTCCGCTGGATGACCAGAACGGCGAATAGTCAGCGCGGCCACCGGTTCGGCAGTCGTGACCCCGGCAGCCAGCAAACGCTCGGCAACCCCGCACAAATAGCGCGGCGGGCGCAATCGAGCCTTCAACCAAGCAACCGGTGCACGCAGCACCCCGTGCTCTAACCGGTAGTGCTTGATGACGTAACCATCTCCAGCATGGTAGAGGCGGTAGACACGCGCTTTAGAGCCTTTGAGCGGCTGCAGCCCGCCCCACTGCTGCTGCAGTCCGTTCGGCTCGGTGGACTGCGATGCGAGCGCAGCAACCGCGGCATCAACAACGGACTCTGGCTGCGACTGAACGCGCTGAACCCGCACCTCCACGCCTCGAAGATTCGCTACCATGCGACCTGCCATCACTCACTCTGGAACCTCTAAAACCGCAGCCACAGCCCCAGCCATCAATGGATGGTCTGACAAAGACGCTTTTGCTCAAGGCGCCCATGCGCTCCCGC
>NZ_NRRN01000070.1 GCF_016583625.1 Halorhodospira abdelmalekii
GCTTGGCCTCGGTAAAGGCCTTCTGCAGGCTGGTCGGGCTCAGCGGGGTCCCGTCCCGACTCGGGAACAACCACTCGCGCGGGCGGTATAGGCGCCAGTAGGCGCGCAGCGCCTCGAGCAGGCTTGGTGAGAGCACCACCAGGCGATCCTTCGCGCCCTTGCCTTGGGCAATGCGCAGGAGCTTGCGTTCCCCGTCGATATCAACAGTCCAAATAGGAAAAAGTGTGCTATTTATTGCAATAACCTGATAAGCAGCGAGTTTTATTTTCGTTTCTTCTTTTGCTAGCTCAACGACACTGGATCCGAGGGATCACCCGCAAGACGGTATGCTTTGAATACATGTTCACGCCCTGCATTGGGGTTTGGAACATGGGAGGTCGCAATCTCGTTGGTACGCAGATCAAAACTATAGGCCACAACAATTTCGTCAACTTCGCGCCGCACCAATGTCCCGACTTCCACTAGATCGTCATCAACCTCATGGCCATCAGGAATGATCAGCGTTCGGCGGTGAGCAGTCCCCTCGGCAAGAGCAAACGGTGTCGGGGCGACATACATCTTCCTGTCGCGAACAAGGATATCTCCATAGCTACCAAACCCCCTGAAACTCTTATTCTTGTGTACATAGGTGTTGTCCGCGTTCAGGAAACTGCCGTGGCATAAGACCAGATCGAGCACGGGGTAGCTGTTCCCGTCCGGATCGGTGGGATAGCGCGCAAACACGTAATAGACCTGGCGCCCATTGTGCTCACCACACGGTACCTGGCTATTGCAATCATAATCAGCTTCCCGGCCCGGATAGGCCAAGCCTTTCAGCTCAAAACCTTCGGCATCATGAACGAGGCGGAAGTCCGGGTATGAGTTGCGACCCGGCGAGTCATAGTTCAGCGCCATGGATTCCAAGCGGTCTTTAAACCAGTTCTGGAAGTGGAACTCCTTATCATTGCGGCCTTCCCGTTCGATCAACACGCCGCCCTGAATGGCCTGAACGCAGGTCTTGAATATGGTAGAAACTTTAGACACGGGCCATGACACTCCCTATTGTTTTTTCGGTCTATGTTTTTTGCAGTAAATGGATTTTCTCGATAAGCGCTTCGGTATCACCGTTCATGTCATCCAGTATATGCAGAGCATCCTCCATGGAATGCGCATGAGAAAGCTGGCGGAGAACCTGCGCCATAACGATGATGCGCACATCATTGCGACTTAAGCGCCGTCCAGAGTCAATTAACCGACTAGCCTGACGGGTTACGACAGGCGTAACTGTACTGAAGAGATCGCCATTCCATTTGTGTTTTTGGATCTGCGAGCGTTTGCGGCAAACGATGATGATGTCGAGATCAATCGGCTCTTTGGCCTGGTGCTTTGGCATGGCGACCGACATTTCGGCTTTGATGGGCTGAGCCGCCGTAATCCCGAAGCCGGCCTCCATCAATGCACGCAAAACGCACCGCCATCCTTCCGGCCTGGAATGATGGTAAGTGAAGGCGAGCAGCCCATCATCTTTTAAAACCCTGTGCGCTTCTTTCCAGACGCCGGACAGTCTTTCTGTAAAATCATCGGCCTGCGCATTCTGTACCTCGCGCTCTGAACGGGTGGTATCCTGCTGCCGGTATCCGTCGTCGCCGAGAATGTGGCGCTGCCAGACGTGAAAGAAATCGGCTAGCTGCGAGTAATGGACGTTATCGAAGAACGGTGGATCGGTCAGGATGACATCGACAGAACAGTCGGGCAAATCGGTTGCACTGGAATCGCCGCAGGACAGATAAACCCGTTTGCCTTCCACGAAGGATGCGTAATCCTCTGCCACCGGAAATCCAAGTTTTTCGGAAAGCCCATAGACTTTTTCGGTTTTTCTCTTGCCCGTACTGTGATCGACGCGAAGTTCGAACGGATTATCGGCATAATCAAGCGCACGCCGGATACGCCCCTCGAACATTGTCGAGAACGATCCCGAGCTTTTCGGGGTCCCCCAAAGATTGGCTTCGAGAGGTACGCGTTCAGGTTTAAGGATATGGTGCGCAAACATGTGACGAACCGCCCCCGTCCCCTCACCCTTATAAGAGGCGAACATGTTATTGAATTCCAGCGCACCGGAAAACAGGCAGGTGAACAATTCCCGCAGGACTGTATCATCTATTTCTCTGATACGGTCGGCAAGGAAAGACAGGCAGAGAAGCTGACGGGCGTTGAACATCTGATGCCAGAAGCGATAGTTATATCCCAACGCCTGATTGGTGTTATGACCGGGTGTGATTCCGGCAATCGGATACGCATTCTTTCGCCGGGACAATGACCGCTGCGCTTTGGCATAGATTTTGTGGTCTTCTTCTGTTGCGGGCAGATAGGTCTTTGTGCCGTCGGGCATGAGCACTAGCTTGGCGTAGAGCCTGTGTTCCGGCGGCTCGTCCTTGGTCCGAACGGTCTTCGCAATGGGAAATTTATGCGCACATGTGGGGCACGTAGCGGACTGTCCGTTTGCCGGTCCGTCACTCGGATCGAAGCATTTGTTGCAAGAAGTACACTGCGCGTCCTTGGCATCATAACGAACCTCGTTGATACCCCCACAGGAAGGGCAGACCGCCCGGGACTTCGGATACTTTCTCGGATATGCGTGGCGCGCAAAGATCATCGAAGAGAAAAGATCAACCGGGGTATCGCAGGACGGGCAGTCGATCACCTTGACCCAGAAATAATACAGGACGTCGGCGGAACTGCCGTCCGGAAGGGTTGTACGGTAATAGCTGCGCACCTTATCGGCCACATCATGCTCGATTTCGTGGAAGGTATCGAGAATCGCTTTCCGGTTATGGACAGACAGGGCACATTTGACCAAAAAATGCGCAACCGCATTGATGTCGCGGCCTACGCCCCTGGCACCCAGCTTAACGGCCTCAGCGATCGTCGTACCGCTTCCCATGAAGGGATCGAAGACTACACCGTCCTTAATGCGTACCGGTTTGTAAAACAGGTCAAAGAGGTCGGTGCCACTCGGTGCGAATGCACCAAGCACCATGGCCCGGAAGACGGTTCCGAGACGCTGCGCCCACCATTTATGAATATGGGTAGTCGGGCGGTTGATTTCCTTGCGCCAGCTTTCGGTTTCCGCAATATCACTGAGTACTTCGAATGGGAAATCATCATCCTCAAGGGCACGCTGGCCGGATGAGTAGTCGAGAGTAATCACCGTCTCGGCGGGATCATCGAAGGGCAGTTGTGCTGTTTGAGCCTCTGCGAAGCTTAGCCAGCGAGCGGATGCGCCGCCCGTTCTGGTTACGGCCATAATCCGTTCTCCGAGAAATCAGTCATGGCGGTTCGTCTCCGCCGGTTTCAAATCAAGGACACTGTCTTCATGCTGGTCGAGGAAGCGCCGAACGGCCAGACGCACGACATATTGTAGTGACAAAGGCGGGCGCTGAGCTTCGGCAAAGGCGCGCAATGCATCGCAGTCCCCTGAGTCAAGGGAAACCGTGAAACGCTTGGACGGCTTCTCAGACATATGGGAAAAACCTTTTCATCTTGTATATTGCACCATTCTAGACGTAATTGCACCAATGTGCACTGACTCAAAGGCTCGGTTTCCTGACTATCCTCTCCCCTACGGTAACCACTGCACCAAAAAACATAACGTTTGGGTTAGCCGGCCCCGCCACCGAACTCGCCCGGCTTTGCCGCCGCGGAGCTTACCGGGGTCCGGTTGAACCTTTTGTTATGCGGCATTTACTTGGACGACCTCGCTGTAGGAATGAGGCTCTGGAATAGGTTCCCCATCTTCTTTCATTCCATCCAGATGAAATTCAATGGCCCCCCGGATCAACTCCAGGACTTCCTCGCGGGTTTCACCTACAGCCACACATCCCGGGAGGTCCGGAACGTAGGCGCCCCAGCTCTCGGGGCCTTCTTCTAGAATGACTACATACTGCATAATTTCACCTATTTCTTCAGGCCGGCTTGCTTCAGGGCATTGTTGAGCGTGCCCGGCGGCATATCTACATTAGGCTTCCCGGATACGGTTACAGTTCCCGATTTTACAGGATGTCGGAATTGGCGATGACTGCCCCTCTGCCGGGCCCGGTACCAGCCATCCCTCTTTAGGATTTTGATTCGCTCCTTGACCTTCATCCCGACTCTCCCCTACAAACTGCCTGCCGCATAACGTCTAAGCTGAGGCGCGCGAGCTTTGCGAGCGTCGCTTCGAGCGCCAGGTTATGCAGTTACTGGGAGGCTACTGGCCGCATCTCATAAATTCGCCCATACCGCGCGGCTGCATCAAGATCGCCTTCGCGAAGGGCATCACGTACATCATCCAGCTTGTACGCATCGTCGACGCTGAGGTAGGGGGACCACTGGGTATTGTCCTCAATCAGCGCTACTTCTACCTCAGCAACATACTTGCCCTCGTGCACATACTTTTTCTTAACCCGCTGTGCCATGGCTACTTCCTCCTCATGAAATCTTCATCCCACCGAGCCGGATCCGGCCTATATGCGGTAACCAAAACGGCAGGTTTGTCATACCCTTTGGGGATCCCCCATACGACATGTATCGGAGCACCGCCTCTATCCTTCTGTAACAGTAGCACGCTTGGCCCCTTCGGATAGTTCGGATAATCCTCCACTACCATTGGGCACCTCGAAAAACCAGCCCTTCACCGGTGAGCCGCACTTAGCGCACTCCTCCTAGCCGAGCTAGAATAGGCGCTCTGTTCGTGCCCAAGCCCGATCAACAACGCCCTGGCGATCTCATGAAGGAGGTCACGATGAGCGATCAACGGCCTAGCAAGCAGACTCGCAGTGCAGTGAAGCGTACCCCCGACGCTGCGCAGCAGCGCGAGGAGAAGATCGATCAGCTCGGTGACCCGCTGCAGGTGCTCGAGCGGCACGTCGATTTTGCCACCATTGCCGATGTCGTAGATGATGCCGCCCCGCGCCCGAGTGGCGATCGCGGAGGGCGCCCACCGTACCCGACGGAGGTCATGGTCCGGATCTTGACGCTGAAGCACCTCTACAAGATTTCCGACGAGAGCCTGGAGTTTCAACTGCTGGATCGACTCTCCTTTCAGCGCTTCTGTGGGCTGCAGGGCTCGGCGAAGATCCCCGACCGGACGACTATCTGGAACTTCGAGCAGCGGCTAGTGAAAGCAGGCGCCGGTGAACTGCTCTTCGCTGCGGTGCAGAGTGAGTTGACCCGCCACGGTTACATCGCGCGCTGTGGTCAGATTGTTGATGCGACACTGATTCAGGCGCCGCGACAGCATTACAGCAGCGAGGAGCGTGAGATCCTGGATCAGGATGCTACCCCGACAGATTGGAACCGCTACGAGCGCCGCCAACGGGATACGGATGCGAACTGGACGAAGAAGCACGGCAAAAGCCACTTTGGCTATAAGCTCAGCATCAGCGTTGACGCCCGATATAAGCTGATCCGCTGCTGTGCGGTCTCTTCCGCGGCCGAACACGATGTTGGGCTTCATGAGATCCGGCTAGTGAGATGGCGCATGGGCTTGCGGAATGCAAGTCGTGCATACATACTCAATACATATGGATATTGAGTGGGACACGGACAAGGCAGAGTCGAACCTCGCCAAGCATGGTGTCAGCTTCGACGAGGCCGCCACGGCTCTTCTGGATCCGATGGCATTAGCCCAGGAAGACGAGGATGCGCAGGGCGAAGCCCGATGGGTGTTGATGGGCATGAGCGCTCAGGCCCGCCTCCTCGTCGTCGTTTACACACTGCGCGGCTCTGATGAGCGCATCCGTCTCATTTCTGCTCGCAAGGCCAGCCGTAAAGAGGCCAAGTACTATGCGTGACGATTACGATTTCTCAAAAGCCAAGCGGGCCAAGAATGTTCCGCATCTAGCCAGGCTGCAAGCGGAGGCCAAAGGCAAGAGCCGGATCACGATCATGTTGGACAACGATGTGCTGATGGCATTCCGTGCCAAAGCCGATGCGGAAGGTATTGGCTATCAAACATTGATCAATCGTGTCCTCCGTGAAGCCTTGGGCACGCGGCCTGTTGATGAGGCGACGCTGCGGAAAATTCTCCGTGAAGAACTGGAGGCCCATTAATCCACAGGATTCTTGCCATGCATGCAGCCCAACAAGCGGTTCCAGCCGACCGGCCTTACCTCCGCGTTCGCTTCGGCAAGGCCGGCGGCTGAACCTTAGCGTCTGCCACCTTGAGAGTGTGTTGCACTCTTGTAACACCAGCGCCGACGTCTACGCCGACAAGGATTACGCGGGCCGTCGCATCGAGCAGCAATTGCGCGAGCAAGGGTACCGGCCACGGATCCAACGTAAAGCCGCCCCCAAGAAGCCACTCGGTGCGCGCCAGGGCCGGCGCAATCGCCGCATCGCGCGGACCCGGGCACGCGTCGAGCACATCTTTGCGGCCCTGCCGCAATGCTATGACATCGGTGTGCGCTGTATCGGCCGGGCACGGGCGCTGCTACAGCTGACGTTCGCTGCTGCGGCTTACAACATGCGCCGACTTGCTTTTCTGCGCGAGACTGGGGTGACGCCGTTCTAAGCGCGCACCGGGGGGCTCGTGTGTCCGGAAACCGGCACACAGCCCCGAAAAAGCCCCTTCGGGGGCCTTAAAGAGGGGGCTTAGTCACCTCTGAGAGTGGGTTGAAGGATCTAACCGGATCACCGGACCGAGTTGGTTAATCATTGACCAGTTTTTCGAGCCTCCCCATTGCCTCGAATACCCCGCTGACCGCCTCACGAGCCGTGACCCCATCATCTGCCAGCTCATCGTACCCGTGCTCCGATACCCGAACCTCACCCCTCTCAACCAGTTCCTGCAACCGCTCCAGCAAATCACTCACGCTGAATTCTCCGAACCACTCTCAGTTTCATTTTTGCATAACGACCAAGCTCACTTGCCGTTTTTGAGCGCAGCGAGAAAACGGTCAAGTGCGGCGCCTTGTTAGCGGCTATTTTACTGGCTCTATACCAAGGTCTTTGCATATCTTCCTCGCTAAGATGTCTTTGATCTCGGAATGTCGAGGGATCGCCGACCGTTTATTTTGGGCCGGATTATGCCACCACGAATGCTTACCGCCTTCTCGTAAAATATCACATCCCTGGCTGCGCAGATATTTGAGAAGTTCATTTCTCTTCATATAGCGATTTTTTCTTCCTTGTAGCCGTTGCCGGCAGCGATCAACGCGTCCTGACGGTTAAATTCCAGCGCCTCTTTAAGGGTAACCTCCAAAGCCTCTTTCAACTCCTCGTAGGTTTTTTCCTGGCAATTTACACCGGGGATTTCTTCAATCCACCCAACCCACCAGTCGTCTTCCTGCTTTATAATCGCTGTATATTCATTTTGCACAATCATTGCCTCCTTACTGCTGGATTTTTTATGCCGCTAACGATTAAGCGTTTATCTGGTGTGCGCGCTGCCGAGACGGCCTGTTGTCGCGGGGCTCCCGCGCGCAGACCAGATAAACGGTTGTTGGACTAATCCGCTCCCGGCACGGCGTGGCGGTCGGCGCGAGCACTCTCTAGACAGAGGGGATTGTATTGTCGCGGCCGGTCCACTCGACAAAGACGCGTGGGCGCAGCCGGGGGTCGAGCAGGGGGAAGAGGCGCGAAGATCGGCATGTGCGTCAGTTCCTGAGGGGTCGAAGTCGGTGTCTCTGGGTCAATCTTAAACCATTTCCCGAATTTCAGGCGAGCGCGGACGCCGACCGTTTCGGGCCGGTCCAGCTGGAGAACCCGACGCGGTCGGTGTCAGGCGCGCAAGCTGGCACCTCCCCCGCGGTCTCGGCGCAGGGGGCTCAGGCGCGCGATCACGCGCAGCTGGCCAGCGCGACAAGTCGGGCACGGATAGCCATCGAAGGGGGCTCGCTCGCTGGCTTCTTCGGCCTGCGCTGTCGCGGCGGGCACCGCCGCGAGCGCGGCGCGGATCTCGGACAAGCGTCGGGCGCGGCAACGGTTGGCCAGAAAGCCGTAATGCCTGACCCGCATGAGTCCTTATCAGCTGATCCAGGGTCTGGAACTGGACTCGGTAACCCGCCTCGACGGCCTTTATACCTAGGGCGACGGCTAGGTGGGTTTTGCCCACACCGGGCGGGCCAAGGAAGATGACGTTCTCGGCGCGCTCGACAAAGGCCAGCCCGGCGAGGTTGCGCACGACCTGACGGTCGATCGAGGGCTGAAAATCGAAATCGAACTGCTCAAGCGTCTTCACCGCCGGAAAGCGCGCCTGGTTCATCCGCGACTCGATGCCCTTGCGATTGCGCCCGGCGTACTCCGCCTCCAGTGCCTTAGCCAGGAAGTCCGGATAGTCGAGCTTCTCCTTGGCGGCCTGTTCGCAAACCGCCTCGATCTGATCGGGTAGGTATTCAAACTTCAGCCGTTCAAAGAGCGCATCGAGCTGCATCAGACCACCTCCTCATAAACCGACAGATCGCGGGTCTCGACCGGTATGACTTCGGCCCAGAGCCGGCGGTGATGCTCGGGATCGGTCTGCCAGCCAGCGCTCGGATCCGTGAGCACGTGCCAGGCAACCGGCTCGCACGGCTCTTCGCTGCTACCGCGGCCGTAGACGGTCAGTTCGTGATCGAGGCTCAGCCGGCAGACCACCGTCTCACCGCAGAAGGTGTCCGGAACGCTGTAGCGGTTGCCCTCGACCTCGAGGTAGCCGTCCCAGCCCACCGTGCGGTAGAAACGGTAGGCAGTATCGAAACGCTCCCGGGGCAGTGCGCGCAGTTCGGCACGCTCCGCTCGCTCGAAGCGTTCGAGGACCACCTCTTGGTGGGTACCGTGTAGGCGGAGGTCGGCGACCTCAGCAAGCCAGCGCTCAAGCTCTCGGTTGAGATGCTCGATGCTTTCAAACTCCCGGTTCTCGGCGAAGAAGTTCTCCTTGACGTAGCGCACCATCCGTTCGGTTTTGCCCTTGGTCCGAGCCCGATATGGGCGACACGCCCGCGGGGTAAAACCGTAGCGCTCGGCTAGATCGAGGAATCGAGGGTTGAAATGCACCCCGTGCTGGTCGCGCCCCAGCACCGCAGTACGCTGGTTATCGACCAGCACCTCGCTCGGTGCGCCGCCGAAGCACTCGAAGGCGCGGATCAGGCTCTCGTAGGTGTGCTCGGCATCTTGGCGCGGAGCGGCATAGACGTGCAAGCGCCGCGAATAACCCAGCGTGTTGACCGCGAACGCGATGCGCTGTCGCTGCCCGGCGAGAACAGCCTCCGTCTCACCCCAATCGTGCTGAAGCTGCCGACCAGGCTCGGTCTCGTAGCGCACCGTGGCCTTGGAAATCCTCTGCGAGCGCCGCGGCTGTACGTAGTCGCGGACAAGCGTGATGCCACCGTCATAGCCGGCAATCTGGAGTCGGCGCAGGATGACCTGGCAGTTCCAGATCTGCTCTTGCAGATACTGATCGATCAGCGGCTTGTACGGATCGAGCTTGCCGCCCCGAGCCCGTGGCCGCTTGCCTTTGGCCGGTCCGCGCTGGATAATGCGCCGCACCGTGCGCTCCGAGCAACCAATCTGAGCAGCGATGTCCTTGATGTATAGGCCTTGTTCGCGCTTTTGTAGTATCCTCATAGCGTCCGTCCTCTTGATCATTGGGATACCTCCCGCGGTTTCGCTGGATCGGTCTACAGCTACTCCCGAGGAAGAGTATCCCGGTCAGGGGGGCGGACAAATTAGTTCGGTGATATGAGGACAATATCAAGCGGTGGTGACAAAAGAGCGCGCGGGCTACACGAACATCGTTTAGTACGCTGTCGGACTCCAAGGGCTCACCGGTATCGGGATTACGACCGAGCGCGAGTTCTTGAAGGATTCGTATTGCCGTGTCGATGAGCATGCCTTGGGCGCCTAACGGCAATGCTCAACGGCGCGCGTCAGCGCGTCCGTTGAAGCTCTTTGTTGGAATCGCTCATTTTATGGGTTGGTGACGCGTGTATTTCCACGCCCAAAGCACGCACTACTTTCAGGACAGTATCG
>NZ_NRRN01000071.1 GCF_016583625.1 Halorhodospira abdelmalekii
TGCGCTCACCGAGGGCTGCCTCCACAGCGGCCGCCATCGCCCAAGTCGCCTTCCCTGCACCGATAACGATCAACCGCCGAATCGTGCTTAGATCGAACCACTCCTCGCCGATGCGCAGCCACTCGCCGTCGCGTTGCAGTGCCTTCGCCACCGCTGCGTAGCCGTCCACGGCCGCCACTCCGGCGCGAAAGATCGCTTCGCACGCCTGAGCCCGACTCAGTCGCACCGCCGACCTCGTGGTGGGCTCCCACACCGGGCACTGTTCGACTCCGCAGCTGCCAAAAAGGTTTGGATGCGCGACAGGTAACGCTCCAATCCGTCAAAGCCGTGACTGCCCCCCTCCTCAACCACCTGCTCGCAGCCGTGCAGCGCGGTGATCGCCTCGCGGGCATCCAGCAGTTCATCGCCGAGTTGAGTGAACAGCAGCAGGTTTTCCTTCCGGTACTGTGACGGCGCCATGGATCGAAGCGCTTGCAGATGGCCCTCGTGCCACTCATAACGGCTGCCGTCGTGGAGATTAAGACCGCCGGTCGGCCCCAGTGCACAGCGCAGCGTTTCGTAAGGGCGCAGCGCCGGATTGATCAGCACCGCCCGCAGACTCGGGAACCGCTCGCTCAAGCAGAGTGCATAGAAACCACCGAGGGAACTGCCGATCACGCCGACCGACTCGAAGCGCGCCACACACTCGATCAGCTCACTCAGTGTCTCAAGCGCCAGCTGCGGATGGGTTGGCAGCGATGGGGCGAGGAAATCAACGTCCTGTAACTGCTGACGCAGAAGCATGGCTTTGTTGCCTCGCCCACTGCCGCCGAAGCCGTGGATGTAAAGGATCATTCGTCAGAACTCATTGAGTGGAAGCTCCTCCACCGGTGAACTGCACCTTCGGAACGCACCGGATGATCCGACAGCCAGCCGCTCACTGCGCACTCATTCTCTTTAGCCGGGGGCGGAGGACGTTGACAAAAACGTTCAACTGCTTTGCCAGCCAGTCCCGACAAGCCTCATCACTGTCGAATTCATCAAGCTGCGCATAAAGGGAGTACCCTGGGCGATCAGGGGTGGCATCCATGCCTTCGTGCGTCCCTTCCGGCAGTTCGGCGAGAATCTGTTCCCGCTCTCTATTGAGGACATCAAGGGCTCGAAATCTCTCTGGCTTCCTGCCACCGAGAAAGACACCACAGATACCGTGGCTCATGGCCCGAAAAGCGGTCACCCACACGCCGCGCAGCGGCATCGGTGTTCGTACATGGTTACGGGGTCGATAGAAGGGCGGCTCCTGATCCGGATCGTCAAACGTGATCCGCGTCAGGGGCACCCACCAGCGCTGTTCTTCTTCGATCGCCCGTTCGGCTGCAGCATCCTCGGCGTTTTCGCCGCCCTCCGCCTCACCCTCTTGCAGTGACACCTTATCGCCCTGTTGGACGAGCACGAAGGTTCGCTCGATCGTGTCGGTCCGGGCAACAACCCGTGGTTGAACGACCAGTCCCTGCTCACCGAACTCATAGATGGCAACCTCGACCAGACCGAAGCTGAAACCAAGCGTGGCGTTGCGAGTGATCAACTCGGTGATTCCGCTGACTCCCTCGCGGATTCCGTCTCCGGCGATAAGCAGTAGAAAGCGTCCCTCCCGCAGAGCGCGCGCGGTGGCGTCGACGAATATGGCCTCGTCGAGTTCGGGCTGCAGCTGTCGAGCGGCCTCATAAGGTGCATTCGGCTTCACTCCGGATGCCATGGCCACTCGGCGCTGGAGATCAGCGTAGTCCCACTTGGCGATGGCCCGAGCATAATCGAGAATCTGGGCGATGACCTTGCGCCGGGCCTCCGGATTACGCCACAGCTTGCACTCGACCAGGGTCAAGCGACCTGCAGGGTTGATGAAGGCGGCATCCACTGGCCCCGCCTCGGTCGTAAGCTCCGTGCATAGCGGCGCCAAAGGAGCGAAGGAGGGATCGATCTCGCGAATCGGTAGGATATCTGGATTCTCGATCAGCAAATCACGAAGCCACTCCTCACTGCGACCATTGGACAACCCTAGAGGAGCTCTGCGGGCTTTGATGAAGCTGCCGCCCTTATCCTGCTTGAGCAGCAGATCCGCATAGCTAGGCACGGATACACCTCCTAACGCCGTTCCTCGGGGCGGCGCCCATCGTAAGATAGATGCTCTCCTCTCCTTCTTTCATCCTTTCGCCCTTTTGAGCTTCAACTTCTTCAGCTGCTCGTGGACGAACGTAGCTTGTTGATCGGTCAGCGGGGATTGCCGGAACGAAGCCGCTGTACGTTGAAACGATTCAACTGCTTCCGGATCCACTGACATCAGGCCTGGTCAACTGCCACCTGGGCTACCATCTTGGCCGCCACGGCTACTGCGTGTTCCTCGGTCATCGCGCCGAAGGTCTCGCGAGCCTCATCCAGGCCGCTATCGGTATCGGGATAGGGAAAATCGAGGCAACAGACACTAAACCCGGGTGGCCGGACGTGGATCCTGATCAGTGGCCCATTCTCTGCCCCTTCATCGAGCAGGACCATGATCTGTCCGAGCTTTGGGTGTTCGTACAGCTTGCAGAAGGGGTCTGGGGGCGACATCTATGCTCCTTGCTTTTTGAAAATCTCTAACCAACCAACTGCTACGGCAAAGTAGTGCGGTTAGTTTTTGGATTATAAATATTGGGATTATATGGGGTATCGCTAGCGCTACCCTCCCCTACCGCTAGCGACACCCTCCCCCCATCGCCGCTCGCTACCCGAGGCGGCGGCGGGGGCTGGAAGTCATCCCGCATGCTCCTAGGGACACCCCAACGCCCCTGTTCCAAGAGGCGCTGAGCGATCCGCAGGCCGTGGAAAGTGGAGCGTCTCGATTGTGGATTG
Source organism: Halorhodospira abdelmalekii (assembly GCF_016583625.1). Taxonomy (GTDB): domain Bacteria; phylum Pseudomonadota; class Gammaproteobacteria; order Nitrococcales; family Halorhodospiraceae; genus Halorhodospira; species Halorhodospira abdelmalekii. The sequence continues at coordinate 2,866 of NZ_NRRN01000071.1, forward strand.
AACAGCAGGTGCCAGACGATCTGCCGGTAGAGCTCAAGGAAGGCAATCCCCACCTGAGAGGCGTACTGCTCCGCGATAGCGGCCGCCTGGACCAACTCGCCCTGGCTTAGCTGCTCGCGGACCAGCTGCGCATCGGCCTGTGTTCCCTCGGCGTGTCTGCGATCGCAGCTACCCACTTGCCCTTTCAGGCTACCCTCACTGGCCATTTTACGGACTTGATGTGCGTTGTGGCGCCGGATCTCATGGCGATAGCGCTCAATCGCATCAAGGTCGTTCGGGGTCAGTGCCGAGTCAGGGGCGAGACCGGTACGCATGTCATGGCCGTGGAGCTTCACCATAATCTCGAAGTGGTTTCGCTCTTGGGGCGTCATGCGTCCAGTGATCTCAGCTTCATTCTCGAGCTCGGGCGGGTGAGCAGTCTCTGTTTGGCAGCTTGCCGGTTCTTGAGAGGGCTCTGGTCGTGTCGGCTCGGGTTGCGTGTGGGGCGTTAACTCAAGGTCGGATTCGGTCCCATAGGGGATCGACTCAGGCGGCGGAGTTGGGATGGTCGGCGGGGTTTGGGGGGGGATCGGCTCTGGTTGCGGTACTGCAGCCTTCAATATCTCTGCTGCGGAGTTCAGTACTCCGGTTGAAGCGGTACGAGCAGCGGGCGCAGCCCTCTCAGTCGCATGCTCCGCGGCTTCTGAGGCACTCTTCTGCCTTGGAGCTGCTGCCCTGACGAGCAGTTCTACTTCCTTGGGGATCTTCAGCACCCAGTGGGTGCGCTCGTTGGTGCCGTCGTCACGTACCGGTGAGTACCAGTGAAGCATCCCGGAGCGCTGCAATTTTGTGCGCGCACGTCTCACTGATGAGGGGGTTGTCTGCAACCGTGTAGCAAGTTGCTCTAAGGAGGCTATGGCAGTGTAGTCGCCGCGTTGTCTCCCCATGTCCCAGAGATGCCGAAAGAGATCGACCGTGATGCGGTCGCGAGGCCCAGCTATTGCTGCTAGGTGACAGTCAATTACGCGTGGAATCGCGGTGTACGGCAGATTGTCGCATGCGTAGTCAAGCAGCTGTACTTGCTCCTGACGGGCGCGGTTGTCGGCGGGAATCAAGGCCGTGTCCTCCTTTATTTGGACAAAGCCACCTTGACTCGTCCCGGAGGAGGCACTACCCTATACGTGCGTTTGTTGGGTAGTTTTTCCTCCTCGCTGGACGAGCGGGAGCTTTCTTCTAAGTTGAGCCCCTGGGTGTTGGCGCACCCGGGGGCTTTGCTTTTGCCGGGTTGTCTATCTACACGTTCGGCACATCCTCTCTAAAGTTGTGTGGCATTGCAGCTAAGCTGAAACACACCAGGCCCGAGTTTAGCCCACCAATTTATTTTGCCGCAAGTATTAATTTCCAGCCGTGCTCGCGCAATTATCGCGGAGACGGATCCACCAGTATTCTCTAAAATAAAACGATAATTATTCACAATCTAAACCTTTTGCTCTTCATGATCAGTAACTTGTGCTAGTCAAACCTGTATTTTTGTAATTTACCTTGCTGCGTAGATGATCGCCGCGCTTTCTCTAATTTTCGTGGATTTCTTCCTCTGTCACTCTTGTTTGCGCTTGCGTTCTCTTATCTAACGCGATCGTGATTTGTGCCCTCTTTGGTGTTTATTGAGTAGGTCATAATTGATTTTGTTTATTTGATGCCGTTGTCCAAAGTTCCGAAATTTCAGTCGACCATCCCCGTAAAAGGCATTAGTTTCACACCGCAGATCGAAAGCGGGCGGTCTAGTCTTTCTGGGGGGGGGGGTGCCCCGGCTGTAATCCCGGGTTGACCATGTTGGGGTGGCTGGTTGGGAGCTGAGCCGGCTACAGAACCTGTTTGAGGAATACTGTCAGCGGTCCGCTCATGCTGGTCTCTGTTAGCGGTCTAGCCTTGTCAACCTAGGTTGTCAGTGGCTACGACCGTCACCGAGGTAGAGTTTCTTTGATGCGTGTTAACCCAGATTGATCGATGCGGCGATGAAAATGCTAGGGCTTAAGAAGGATGTGAGCCGTAGCGCTGTCGTATCCTCTCGCAAGTGCCTCCCCTTCCGCCCATTTTGAAGATAAGGGCACCGGAGTAGGCGTTTAGTCGAGATTGACAACCTTGGTTGACAAAGGTGCAGTTGCTGGAGGGGTGGCTGCGCCTAAACTTGTCAACCTAGGTTGACCAGATAGGGATTCGATTATCTTCAGGAGCCGTAGATCGGCCATCCCCGCCGCAATGGTGAAGAACACGCCGCACTTGGCGGCGTGAGCGGAAGACGTCAGCGTTGCAGGATGCTCAGCCGAGGCTGGTCAACCTAGGTTGACAAGAGCATGGATTAGCAAAGCGGTAGCTGTATCTTTGCCTGTCAACCTAGGTTGTCATCGGTTAGAGCGCCGAAGTGCTTGGCAGGTCGATGCGTGTCAACCTAGGTTGACCGTAGGAAAAGATTCACCTGCAAGGCGTTAGGCAAAAAAGCAACTCGCAATTTTTGAACCTAGCGCCGTTGGTTCCCCTCTTAATGCTCGCGGCAGAAAAAGGCCGCAGGAGTGGTTAGCTAGGCGGCCTATGTCAACCTAGGTTGTCAGCGGCTATATCGTTGGAGCGATTGGCAGGTCGATGCGTGTCAACCTAGGTTGACATGGTCGTGGATGACAATGCGACAGCCTGATATAGACATGCCGATCCGATTTTACGACTGCCAGGGCGGAGGTCGGTCAGCCGGTCGAAGTGTGTCAACCTAGGTTGACCGAGACAACGCAGAACCTGCTAACGGTTAAGTAAGCAGAGAAGGAGCACCGCTGTTGTCTTCATAGTTTTTTCACAAGGATCGCCCCTCATAATTCAGGATTCAAGACCGTCTAGGTAGATGGCTAGTCGAGGCTTGTCAACCTAGGTTGACCTGGAGGCGATTGTTTTGCTGCCCGCGTTGTAGGTGGCCCGTTCAGTCCCAACTGACAAAAGCTAAGATGCACGCGGGAGCGTACGACCATCCACCTCGTGGCCGAGGATCATGACTGGCGGAGTGAAGATGCTAGCTGATACTGGTCAACTTAGGTTGACAGGGGCGAGGGATACCACAGCACTAACTACAGTGGGTGCGGCAGTCTAGGTTGACTGTCGTGGAGAGCGAGAAAAGTCTCGTACTGAAGGCGATCATTGACACCGTACTGACCGGGCGAGCTAAGTGTTTGCCCAACAGTGCTATTGATTTGTATCAAACATTGTTTGTAAGGTTTTGATGGTTCCTTTTTCAGTGCGTGTACGGCGCACCCGTGTCAACCTAGGTTGACTGAGCTGACCAAAAGCGCGCAGCCACACGTGGTCTGTCAACCTAGGTTGACCGGGGTTCCAGCGGCGATCGTTCAAGAGTCCACCTCGCCGCCATAAGAAGCAAGTAGACGCTCCAGTTCCTCAAGCAGCCCAGGCTCCTCTGAACTGATCTGAACGCGCACCCCGTTCTTAAGCCGGTCGATCCGTGCCAGTTCTTTGCCACTCTGGGTCCGATAGATCTGAGGCGGGATCGGTTGCAGGCTCCTCCCACGGATGATCTCGCGCAGCAGCTGATCAGCATGGGTGCTGCTGTAGAGCACCAGACCATCCTCGACAGCCGAGGCCACCTCGTCCTTGCCGCCGGGGCAGCATTCGTAAAGCCGGTTAAAGGTCGACCAGCGTATCGTGCGGGGATCATCGACGCGCTCAAAGAAGGCCGCTGGGAGATCCAGGATACGGAGCGTCTTGGAGACCGATTGGCGGCTTATCCCTAGCGCTTTCGCGAGTTCGGTGCCGCTTGCGTAGACCTTGTGGTCGAGAAAATCCTTGTACTGAAGCGCCTGTTCGTAAAGCGCCAGGGATTGCCGCGATCGGTTCTCCGCGGCCATCGCGAGAGCAAGCTGTTGGTCGGTGAGTTCAGTGACCAGGGCAGTGAAGGGGACCTCGGCACGTTCACAAGCCCGCTTGCGTCGCTCCCCGTAAGCGAGCTCGTAGCGCCCTGTCACCCCAGGTTTCGGCCTGACCAGACCGGGCACCTGGTTTCCTCCCGTCTGTTCGATGTCCGCGACCAGTTCCTCAAAAGCCTGATCAGAGAACGACTGCTCAAGACGGTTCTGGAAAGGGCTCTGATCGACAGTCTGCGGATCAAGAGTCATAACCTGCATGGCGCCGTCGGCCGGGACGATCCCTTGTTCGACCAGTCTCTGGAGCTCCTGATTTTGCTTCTCGAGCTCGGCGAGTCGTTCGCTCGCAGCCCGGTGCTGCTGCTCAAGATGCGCAGCCCGCTCACGTTCGGCTGTAAGTGCAGTGCTACTCGCAGCGCCCTGCGCGCTTTCTAACTCGGCAATACGGGCATTTGCTTCCGCAAGCGAAGCTAATGCTTCATCTCGCTGCTGCTGCAGTCCTGCCTCGACCTGATCAAATTTGTTCCCCAGTAAACCCTGGTTACCACGTCGTCGTTTTGGCGAGGCAGTAGAGACATCATCGGCCGCGTCTAGCGCTGCTTCGAGTTCTTGAAACCGCTTGCGTTGACTCATCCGTTACTCCTCCACGCCCGCGGTTGCAGATGCTACTGCTGTCGCAGCACTTGCACCGCCCCCCTGTTCGAGACGCAGCCAAACTTGCTGAATGTTCCGTAGGATTTCATCCCCGACTTGAGCCAGCATCTGCTGAGCATCGCGGCGGGCACCGGCGTCTATCGGGGCGCTTGGGGGGATTTCACCAATAGTCTGCAGCTGCGTGCCGCCGATCTGGACAGCCCGGGTTTCCTTAAAGACTGCCTCCATTGTGATATCGCTATAGGAACTGCGGATGCGCCTAAGCCAGAATTGGTGGGCATTGTTGTTGGTCCGGAAACGGCTGCACAGTATCCTTACAAAATCAAAGGTTTTTGTTCTGCCGACAATCTTTGGAAACTGGTTGCACATCGCCCCGAGGGTCGCGAAATACTGAACAGAGCTAGCATAATCAAGCGCTTCCGGAGGGATCGGCACTACCAGACCGTCGGAGGCATAGACCGCATTCGCCGTGAGGAAGCCCAGAGATGGCGGGGTGTCAATGAAGATGATGTCGTAGTGGTCCTCGACAGCTGCTAAGCCGCGATCGAGGTGCGCGAAAAATCCAAAGTCTTCCTGCTCGTAGAGGCGGATTTCAGCATGAGAGAGCGCGCTGTTGGCCGGGAGGAGGTCAACCCCAGACCAATGTGTCGTACGTATGGCGCTGGCTAGTGTTGCGGGGTCGCCCTCGACGTAGAACTGAGCGAGTGTGTCGCTTATCTCAAGCTCTGCGTCAGGGATGATGCCGTGGTATTCCGTGCTGGAGCCCTGGGGGTCGGAGTCGACGATCAGCACGCGGTATCCCAGCATACCGAAATACTGGGCTACGTTAAGAGTAATACTGGTCTTGCCGACGCCACCCTTGTAATTGGTGATGGCAACGCGGGCTGCACGTGGGCTGTTGCCCCGTGAAGGGCGGACACCCTCAATCTCCATCATCTGGTGCAGAGTGCCTAGGTCGTAGTGGCGGGCGTTCTGCGCTTGATTGAGTTCCCCTTCGGGAAAGATGCCTTCCTTGATGCGTCTGCGAAGAGTCTCTCGGGCGATGTTCAGCATCTTGCAGACCTCGCCCTTTGAGAACTTCCGCAGGATTTTCTCGTGGTCGGGGTCAAAGCTCAGCTGGCGAATCTTCTCTAGGTGGCTTTCGGCACGCTCCGAGAGCTCAATCAGTCGATCCGCGGTGTATGTGACTACGGGTGAAGGGGCGTCTTGGTCTTCTGTCATGGCGGATCCCCGCGGCGATGATGGCTGGACATAAGCTGGCTGTTCTCGGCAAGCGACTCTGCGGCGCAAGACCTAGTATGGTGCACACAGGATGCCATGTGGCATGAATCCTTGCTTGAGGCATATTTTATTGCTTGAGGCACCATTTGTTGCTCACAGCACTATTTTTGCCACAAGATGGCTCGCGTGTCACGCTTAGTCCGCAACAACCAGTTCAGCTCCGGTGAACCAGTGGCTGTCAAGCGATAGCCTGTACCTGTCCAGATGTAGCACAAGGGGAGAAGAACATGGATCTGGCCGAGAAAACATGCATACCTTGCAGGGGTGGTGTGGCTGCGCTCGATCGCCCTAAAGCAGAAGAGCTGATCCAGCAGGTACCCGGCTGGTCCCTCGACTCGGAGGGCAAGCGGATCGTTCGCTGCTTCTGTTTTCAGAACTTCTTAGAGGCGCTTGCCTTCGTGAACCGTGTTGGCGAACTCGCCGAAGAACAGGACCACCATCCCGACATCAAGTTCGGCTACGGCTATGCCGAGGTCTGGATCCACACCCACGCAATTGGTGGGCTCCACGAGAACGACTTTATCTTGGCTGCAAAGGTCAACGGCCTGGAGCAGGCCGCCGATTAAAGCGACCGCGCGTGCAGACCGTGGGTGATCAACCAGCGTCGTCGCCTCACCGCCGCAGCAGGTCGCCTTTGATTAGCCAGACTAGGACGGTGAGCGGCCAAAGCAGGCCGGCGATGACACCAACGACACTCGCCACGTCGTTGCCGTGGTCGACGAACTTGACCATGGT
>NZ_NRRN01000072.1 GCF_016583625.1 Halorhodospira abdelmalekii
ACTCGCGCAGCGCCAAAGCCAGACCGTTCTGGCGTGGGTAGCTGCCGAGTTTCCTGAGCATCAGCGAAGCCGTCACCGTACCCTGCTTGATTGAAGTGGCCAGCCGCAAGATTTCGTCCCAATGGGCACGGACGCGCTTGATGTTCAGTGTGCCACCGATCATTGGATGCAGTGCTTCGTAGGCAGCTTCGCCTTTCGGGATGTAGAGTTTGGTGTCGCCAAGGTCGCGAATGCGCGGCCCGAAGCGGAAGCCCAACAGATGCATCAGCGCGAAGACGTGATCGGTGAAGCCGGCTGTATCGGTGTAGTGCTCCTCGATGCGCAGGTCGGATTCGTGGTACAGCAAGCCGTCGAGAACGTAGGTCGAATCGCGCACACCGACGTTTACTACCTTGGTGTGGAACGGCGTGTACTGGTCGGAGATGTGGGTGTAGAACGTTCGCCCGGGGCTGCTGCCGTATTTCGGGTTGATGTGGCCCGTGCCCTCAGCTTTGCTGCCGGTGCGGAAGTTCTGGCCGTCCGACGATGATGTGGTACCGTCTCCCCAGTGCTCGGCAAAGGAATGTCTTAATTGCGCGTTGACCAGCTCGGCCAATGCCGCCCCGTAGGTTTCGTCACGGATGTGCCAGGCTTGCAGCCAAGCGAGCTTGGCGTATGTCGTACCGGGGCAGGACTCTGCCATCTTGGTCAAGCCCAGGTTGATCGCGTCGGCCAGGATCGTGGTCAGCAGCAGTTTTTTGTCCTTAGCCGGGTCGTTTGACTTCAGGTGCGTGAAGTGACGGGTAAAGCCGGTCCAATCGTCTACCTCCAGCAGCAGTTCGGTGATCTTAATGTGCGGCAGGATCATCGCCGTCTGGTCGATCAGTGCCTGCGCGGTCTCGGGCACCGCCGCGTCGAGTGGTGTGATCTTCAGGCCCGACTCGGTGATGATAGCGTCCGGCAGTTCGTTGGCCAGCGCCATGCGGTTGACGGTGGCGAGCTGCGTTTCCAGCAGCGTTAGACGCTCATGCAGGTATTGGTCGCAGTCGCTGGCCACGGCCAGCGGCAATTCGCTGGCCTGCTTGAGGCTGGCGAATGTCGTGGGCGGCACCAGGTAGTCGTCGAAGTTTTTGAACTGGCGTGACCCCTGTACCCAGATATCGCCGGAGCGTAGCGCGTTCTTCAACTCCGATAATGCACACAGTTCGTAGTAACGCCGGTCGATGCCGGTGTCGGTCATGACCAGTTTTTGCCAGCGCGGCCTGATGAAGTCGGTTGGCGCGTCAGCGGGCAACTTGCGGGCGTTGTTGCTGTTCATGCCGCGCAGCACCTCAATGGCATCGAGCACGTCCTTGGCTGCGGGCGCGGCCCGCAGCTTGAGCACGGCAAGGAATTCTGGCGCGTAGCGGCGCAGCGTGGCGTAGCTCTCGCCGATACGGTGCAAGAAATCGAAATCCTCGGGCTGCGCGAGCTTCTGCGCCTCGGTCACGCTCTCGGCGAAGGCTTCCCAGGACATAACGGTTTCAATGGCGGCGAACGGATCGTGCCCCGACTGCTTGGCCTCGATCAGCGCTTGGCCGATCCGCCCGAACAGCCGGACCTTGGCGTTGATTGCTTTGCCGGATGCTTGGAACTGCTGCTGATGCTTGTTCTTGGCGGCGTTGAACAGCTTGCCCAGGATTCGGTCGTGCAGGTCGATTATTTCGTCGGTAACAGTGGCCATGCCTTCGATGGCGAGCGCCACCAAGGTGGCGTAGCGGCGCTGCAGTTCAAACTTGGCTAGGTCGGCGGGCGACATCTGGCCACCTTCGCGGGCGATCTTGAGTAGCCGGTTTTGGTGAACCAGCCGATCGATGCCCGAAGGCAGGTCGAGTGCCTGCCACGCTTTGAGGCGTTCGATGTGCTCCAGCATGTGCCGCGAATTCGGCTTAGCGGGCGACTGGCGTAGCCAAGCCAGCCGAGTCGTCTTGCCGTTGTCCCAGCGTTTGAGCAGATCGTCGAGGCGACGGCGATGCGCGTCCGATAGCGGTTCGGTCAAGGCTTCATAGATGCGTCGGTTGGCGCGGGTGATCGCCTCGGCGCAGGCACGCTCGACAACTTCCAGTGTCGGCAAGGTGATGTGTTGGCAGCGCAGCGAGCCAAGGATAGCGCTGGCTAGCACGACGCCTTTATCTGTCTGCAAGGCCAGTTCAGTCGTGGCATGGACAATCTGTCGGTAATGCGCCAAGCCGAACGGCTCCATGCCCAAGTATGCCCTCAGTTCGAGCAGGTGTTCGCGCCGGGTCTCCTCCCGCTCTGCATACTGCGGCCAGCACGTCGGATCGAGCCCTAGCTGCCGCCCAATCCACTGCAACAGTACTGTCGGCACTGCAGCACCGGGCAGCAGCCCCTGACCAGGGAAGCGCAGCAAGCACAACTGCACTGCGACGCCTAGGCGGTTGGCGTCGCCGCGTCGCTGACGGATCAGCGCCAGATCGGATTCGCTGAAGGCATAGTGCCGGATGAATTCGTCTTCGGTATCGGGCAGCGCGAAGAGACGGTCACGATCGGCGGCGGAGAGGATCGAACGGCGGGGCATGCGGGCTTCCTTATTCTTGAAAACGTAGGTTTGTGATAAGCCCGCCAAGACAATGGGCGAGACACATTAAATCAAGACGTTGCGATTCTCGAAATTAGCTCTTGAAACTCTATTCTTGATAGAATACTCCCTCAACGAGTTTCGATAAGAGTGCATGCCCATGCGACCGTCTGTTGTGCTTGACCTGCAGCGAGGCGCGGTGCGCGAGGCAGTAGGCCGCTTCCGCACTACGAACCCGCGCGTCTTCGGTTCGGTGCTCCACGGCACCGACCGGAACGGCAGCGACCTCGATCTGCTGATCGATGCACTGCCCGGCGCGACGCTGTTCGATCTGGGTGGCCTGCAAGAAGAGCTGGAAACGCTGCTCGGCGTCCGCGTCGATGTACTGACGTCGGCCGATCTGCCGAAGAAATTCCGGGCCAAGATACTCGCTGAGGCGCGGCCGGTATGAGTGAGAACCGCCTACCCGACTATCTCGACCACATACAGCAGGCGGCAACGGATGCGTGCAGCTTCATGGAGGGACTGGACAGTAATCCTCTCACGGGTTCTGGCAAACCATGCTAATTGGTTATGCACGAATCTCGACGCAGGATCAGAACCTAGAGCTGCAGCGCGAAGCCCTGACTAAGGCTGGGTGCAATAAGGTTTTTGAAGATAAGGTAAGTGGCACGCGCGCCGATCGGCCCGGCTTGGCAAAGGCACTCGAAATGCTGCGCGAAGACGACACCTTGGTTGTCTGGAAGCTCGACCGGCTGAGTCGGTCAGTCAAGCAACTGGTCGATCTGGTCGGAGACCTTCACAAGCAAGGCGTCCACTTCAAGAGCCTCACCGACTCCATTGATACCGGCACACCGTCCGGCCGTTTCTTCTTCCACGTCATGGCTAGTCTTGCCGAGATGGAGCGCGAACTGACCGTCGAGCGCACACGCGCCGGTCTGGAAGTCGCCAAGCAACTCGGCCGCAAGGGCGGCCGCAAGCGAAAGATGACCGACAGCAAGATCGAATCAGCCAAGAAGCTGCTGGCCAGCGGAATGCCGCCCCAGGACGTTGCTAAGACACTCGGTGTGTCCATCCCGACGCTGTACCGTTGGGTACCGGCCTCAGCGAATGCTTAGCGTACGATTTTTTCCGTTTTCTGAGACGACCCCTGATGCTGAGACCTTGACCTTGTCTGACTGGGTGTTGGTGCTCAGCACCGTGCCCGCTGCGATGTTGCCTACCGAGGCGGTCATGGAGCTGTATCGAACCCGATGGCAGGTGGAACTGCTGATGAAGCGCCTAAAAAGCCTACTTGATTTCGACTGTCTGCGGGCCCGCCGAAACAGCGGGCTGGCCGATGTCTACCTGTACGGCAAGCTGCTCTACGCGTGGCTGCTGGAGCATCGCGCCCAGCAGCGAGCCCCTTGGCAAGGGCTGGATCAACATCGACCGAGCACGCCCTGGCGCACTTACCAGGTGCTGTGCCAGGAACTAGCGGCAGTCATCACGGGCACTGCGTGCTGGTGCTTGGAGCGCTGGGATGAGGCCTTGGCGGTCATGTCTGAGCGTCCCCGACGGCGACAACTGCAGCAGTTACCGCCACGAGTGAACGAGCTGATCAGCTATTGTCGAGATCGTGGAATCAGTAACGTATGAGTGCTAACCGGCTTATTTTGGCGCCTATGGGGGGGGTCATATGTGGAGCCACGCAAAAAGGCAAGGGACACTAAAACGACCTCGCAGATGTTAAATTAGCCTAAAAAAACCACCCACCCCCAAAGCCTCATCTGCCAATACGCCGACTCTCTTCCCCTGCGCAAATAGAAATGCCATTGACAACAAGGGCTTAAAAAGAGGGCAATTTATTTGACCATCAATACCGCTCGGGTCTGAATGCCTATTTCCAAGTATACCCGATTCTTCTCGCCAGAGTGAATCCTATTTTTCAAATTAGTGAATCGGCTTTGGCAGAACTACTAGTATCGGAGACACCTTGGGCCGCCGAAAAGGCAGGGCAAGACTTTCCAGAACGCCAGGTAGTTTTTTAAACAAAATTTGTAGGCCTTCAATTTCATGATCGGATGGCGGCACTTCGTTTTTCAGTGGATATTGAATTTCATTCAGCCGCTGCAGCACTTCCCAGTCTCGAATAGCAACGGCATGACCCTTTTCAATTCTCTCAATACCAATAACTATTCTGTGCACAGTAGCATCGGTGCCAGTGATCTCGTCCTCGATCAGAGCAACGACCAGTAGTCTTTCAAGTTCATCGGCTCTTCCCAAATGAGCCGCAGCGCCGGCCAACTCGCCAAGAGCACGGTCTATAAGCGGATGTCCGACGCCCAGCAAATTGATCATGGCACGCTCATTAGGAAGGGAGCGGTCGAAAACTAGTCCATCGTAGCGGGATCTCATGCCGAACTCAGATCTCCAGGCTTCCGGGGTCGCCACCGACAAGCCCTCCTCCGAACGGGTGACGCGCCGCCCCTTGATCCGCATCGCATTTCGGAAAAAAGGTTCCAAGGCAGGCAAATCCACTCTTGGCAATTCCGCACTTGCCGACTGGAAGTCGTAGCGGGAGACGTTACCCAATAAACTGCGAACAGTGTCAACAGCATCCTGCCCGCCGAAAGTGCTGGTCTCGGCATTGAACCAATCTTTAAGGCCCTCTGCCGGACCGGTGCTGGCTTTGGCGAACAGTTCATCGAAGAACCCATCTCCAGCCATCCCTATGACAAGCTGTGAAATATCCTCAGCCTCATCCATCGTGGCTGACAAGGCAGCTTGGATCCTTGCAAGTTTCTCCTCCAACAACGACCAAATTCGCGCTTCGACCGTTTCGGGATTTCGAAGAAGAAAAACTTGCACCGATCGCTTCTGTCCATATCGGTGAAGTCGCCCTACACGTTGGTGGAGTCGCATAGGGTTCCAAGGCAGGTCTACGTGTACGAGTGTCGAGCAGCGCTCCTGCAGATCGATGCCCTCCCCGCCTGCCTCTGTAGAAATCAAAAATCGTGTACGGCCAGAGTTGAAATCTGCAGCGGCCGCCTCACGCGCGAGTGTGAGAGTACGGAACGAGCCGTCTCTCGAAACAACGTCTAGGCGTTCATCCCCATTGATGAATCCAGCACAGCCTGGTCCGAATCGCCTCTCAAGGGTTTCAAACACCAACGCCTGTGTTGCCTTGTACTCCGTAAAGAGAAGAAGCGCCTCGTCCGCTTCAAGGCGATCTTCGATGAGGTCCAATAGCCGCTTGATCTTAGATTCCTCAGAAATCTCCGCTGCCAGTGCTAAGATCTCGTCCAACCGTTCTATTTCGTTCTGCATCAAGGTCACGGTAACCTCTGCGGCACGTCGCTCCTCTGCCTCAGCTTTTTCATCCTCGGTCGTTTCCTTTTCGGTGGGTGAAGCAGTGGCAACCGGAGATGCTTTACTAGACAACATATCTCGTCTGCGCTCCAATGCGCGACATATTGCGGCGATCGAGCTAGCCGCAAGCTTCTGAAGCGCGATAAGAAGGAGCATTCGTGCGGACTGCTGACGGCCAGTGAGGCTCAGAGCATAGGCGCGACCATCGAGAATGAATGAGGACATGGTCTGGTAGAATACATCTTCAGCGGGCGAATACCCATAATCCACTGCTTCAGTCTGAACAGCCTTGAAAAGCTTTTGCCCGTTGAGATCCGTAGCAAGCGCTTTGTTGTTCCGGATCATCGCTTTTGACAGCAGCGGCAGCTGTTCCTCAACGTCCCGTTCTGGGTCGAAGAGATCAGGTCGCACCAATTGCATAAGCCCTAGAAAACCGTAGTCCTTTCCTCGATGCGGTGTCCCTGTAAACAGAAGTAGCGACTGGATGCGGTCGGCATCTTTCAGTTCGCGGAGCAGATCATAGGTCAACGTGGTATCTTTCTCTCGCGACTGGAAGTGATGGGCCTCGTCGACCATCACCATGTCCCATGGTTCCGCAGCGAGAAGGCGCTTCCGCGCCCGCTCCTGCCGCAGTGTGTGGAACGAGGCGACGACTTGGCTGGCCGTATCCCAGAATGTCAGAGGTCCTCGGTCGCGATCAGCCGCATACTCCTGCAGTCTGATGTCGAACATGGTCTTCAATCTGTGCCGCCATTGCGGCACCAACCTTGCCGGGGTGAGAACAAGCACGCGCCGTACACGGCCGGAGGCAATCAAGGGCTCCAAGATCAGTCCGGCCTCAATGGTTTTTCCGAGACCGACGTCATCCGCAACGAGCCAGCGCGCTGGCCATGTTCGCGTGACCTCGCGGCAAACCCAGAGTTGGTGTGGCAACAGTGTCACGCGGGAACGTGAGAAGACCCCCCATTGATCATTCACCGACTGTATCGCTAGTGCCTGAGCGCGCGTCAACACCTGTAGCGTGTCATCTACTTGCCGTGCGGCGATCGCGTCAAACAGTGCTCGAACCCGTGTAAGCTCCTCGACCTCAACCTGTTGAATCTCTGTGCCGAACCGAACGACGACAGTTTCGCCGAGATCCGCAACGACACGTCCCTCGCCGTGTCGCTCATGCCGAACTGTCTGATTCATGTCGAAACTGGTCATTCGTTCAGTAACTCCTCTTCTTCACTGTCGGACATCGCTGGATCCTTTTCCAAGTCCATCAATGGGTCATAGACCATTTTGGATTGGCTCCATATTTGCAGCGGCAGATCCAGATCCCCTTGGAAGTTGGCCTGATCCCCTAGATATCGGCGTACGATCCGAAAGACTTCGGGAGATCTGTCCATGTCCGCACGCTCACCGAGGCTCTTCCCTATGCTCTGTTCGAAGAGTACACGCAGCCTTCGTGTGGTCGCCCAAGCATATGGCTTCATCGCTTCTTGCTCATCGACATCCCAGAAGCCTTGGCGGATCGCCTCTCGGATCATCCAGTTTGCGCCAACTCCTAGACTCTGCGTGATCGGCGCGCCTTCGAAACCGTGCCGTTGCCAGATCGGGGAGGCGCTGATGCGCCACGCATCCGATAGTTGCAGACCCTCGCCTCGATCGCGCGCGATAGAGGGTAAGCTACAAAACGCCTCAACATAATCCGGCAGCCATCGCGCGATGACATACAAATCTGCCAGCATTCGTCTCCACTGCGGATAATCAATCCGAATCAGGTCAGTTCGTGCCAGCTCTTCGAGCCGATCTATCCATGGCTGGGGCGAGGTTGGCAGCGGAGCCCTCGCCATCTCGCTCCACCATCCGGCCCTCTGCGCTTGTTCGATGAAATTAGCGTGCGACGTCTCGTATCCGAACCCGATTGTTCGGAATGTACCGAGCGCGAAGAAAGTAAACCAGCCCTCACGTTGATCCGCAGCTTCTCGGTCACGCAGGCTCGCCAGGTCGAAGCCGGGCGGAAGCGTTCTCTTGTCATAGTCTGCGCGCTTCTTTTCGCATTCGCGCTGCCACCAGGTGTGCACCTTCTCCAAGAAGTCTGCGGGGTCAACCGGTTCGAGCGCCTGCTCAACGGGATCCCCGCCTCCGAGTATGATTTCTTGGGGGTGCAACATCGCGGCGAGGGCCTTCACGTCGCTCTCTACCCAGCTCGTCACGAGTAAGCTACGCTCCAGCATCCACACCGTTCCGGGCAGCCAGTCAGGACGGGTCCGCCTCAACTCGTCTGCTAGGCGTTTTCCACTTTCCCCTTCAAGGATGTAGCGCAGCACGGCCTCTTGGCGGCAGGGCTCGGTCATCGCACCAGCCCACGCTACAAGTGTTGCGAGCTGCCTTTCGCGGTATCCACTCTGATAGCGGGCGAGCCGATAGAGCGCGAGTGCTGCTCCAGAATAGCCAGAGTCGGCGACGCTCGCATCGGGGGCGAACGCGATGATACGCTGGTCTTCCTTATCGAGCTCCGGCGCATCTCGTGGCGGCAGCGCGACGCGGCGCCAGCCGCCGTCCGCCATCAGGAATTCCATTTCCGCAAACATTGCGAGCAGTGCATTGCGCTCGGTGAACTCCAGCCTCTCGACCCTTTCTGAGGTCAAAACTCGGCCTAGGCGAGCAGCCATGTCGGGAGCGACGCGCCGATCGCGCCCGATCTCGCGGCGAACCACTTCGCTGAGAAATAATTGCTTCGGCTGACTGAAGCCGAGTTGATTCAGCCGCTCGGCTGCTTTTGGGCTGACGCTTCGCGCATAGAATTCAGAAAGGCCCGACCATCCGCCCATCTTCGACAGGAGTTCTGGGTCAGCGAGTACCCCGGTTAGCTCCCTCTTTGCCGCCTCGACTTTTATGAACTGAGCAAAAGGCTTCGGCAAACCGGTCGGCAGCGCTGGACGCATGGCAACCAAGCAGCCGAGGCCGCGTTGAGGGTCATGCATCCTGCCGGCCAAGTTGTCCCTGGGGATTCCAGTCAAGTGGGTGGCCTGTTCCACGTGATGAGGGGTGGCCATTCCACCGGATGTGGTGGGCCCGTTCCACGGGAAGTGGTGGGGCCATTCCACTAAGCTGGGGTGCCTCTGCAGGCA
>NZ_NRRN01000073.1 GCF_016583625.1 Halorhodospira abdelmalekii
GGAACGGCCCCACCACATCCGGTGGAATCGCCCCCCCACTTCCGGTGGAACAGCACACCCGCTTCGCGTGGAATCGGCACCCCACTTCCCGTGGAATGCACCCCCCACTTGAGGACTATTCCATACTCTGGGTATCCACGGATTTATCGGCCAAGCGCTTGACCGGTTTGGAGGCGATGATCTTGCCTTCGATAATAGTGATTTGCCGGGGATGCATCTTGCGAAGCGCTTGCAGGTAAGAGCGTTGGCGCTTCGGGGAGTCCGCGCTGTCACACATGCGGCCCAAGACGGGGGCGGTGTAGTAGCGCACTTCAACGAGATCAGCCTGTCGGGCAAGTGCGTGATCGCGGAAAAGCGCGACCAGATCCAACCATTTGAAGGCGGTTTTTCTTAGGAGTCCGTAGTACAGGTTGTAACCATCGACGTATACAACGGTACGCAACATAAATCTCCAGAAATGACAAAGCCGCCCGAAGGCGGCTTGTCGCCCCGAGAGCACTTGGATCAAGCCAAGCGGTCACGAGGTGAGTCGTGGGTCGATTCTATCCCGGTTAGTTGGCCATAGTCAATACTTAGAGTGAAGAGCAGGTGTCTGGCGTGGAATTGAACGCCCCAGGACTTTCGAGGTGAGTCCCCGCTGCTCATCCGCAACCGCCTGATAGTAAATACAACTGCTGTAGCAGGCACCGGCCCAATGGTCTCCCAACCCGGCCGTTCGAGGTCAGTGGCACGGACGGCCCAAACGAGCCTCGACCAAATGAGCGATATTTTGCCGTGAAAGCTCATTTGGATGTACAATACAGAAACACTGAACGAGATCTCGGGTATACGCCATGCAACAGATGACCGCTCGAAAGCAGCATCAGCTCAGTGCCGCCGGCCTCCGCGCCTATCCCAACATTGCCCGCGCATGGGGGCTTACTGAAACCCAGGCCGCGCGGCTACTCGGCGCCCCGGAAAGCACCTACCGGCGGTGGAAGCGCAACCCCGAGCGCGCCAATCTCGACGTAAACCACCTAGAGCGGTTGTCATTGATCCTGGGGATCCACAAGAATTTGCACATCCTGCTTCCGCGCGAGGACGCTGCGAACAGCTGGATACGACGCCCGAACACAAACCCCTTGTTCGCCGGACACACCCCACTTGAGCGCATGCTGGGAGGTCAGGTGGGCGATCTCGTGGCGGTGCGCCAGTATCTGGACGGTGCCCGTGGCTGACGAGTGCGCCCCGTTCCCTGTTTCCCCGGTCCTCTGGCCGCGATCGTACCGCATCGTTCCCTCTCGCTTCCCTCCAATTGCCCTGTTCGAGGGCGTTGCCGGTGATCCCGCTGATCTCGATGCATTGAACGAACTCGAGGGCCTGACATCAAACCGCTTACGCGAAGAGGCGGGCGAAATCCACCTGATCAAGCAGGAGGATCGGCGTTGCGGGCCGGGATGGTCACCGATCATGGCCGCCCTGTGTTATCCGCGGCCCAGCCGGTTCACCGATGGCAGCTTCGGCGTGTACTACTGCGCTGACAACGAGCGCACGGCCGTAGCCGAGACGCGATACCATCGCGAGCGCTTCCTGGCCGAATCCAATGAGCCACCCATGGCGGTGGAGATGCGCGTTTACATCGCGGAACTCGACGCCGACCTGCTCGACCTGCGCGGTGATACCAACTCGGCCACCTCGTACCTGGATCCCGACAGCTATGCCAACAGCCAACGGCTCGGCGCGGTTGCCCGCATGCACGATCATTACGGACTGGCCTACCCTAGCGTCAGAGACCAGGAGGGAGGCGACTGTGCCGCCGTATTCCGCCCTCCGGCACTTGGCCCGACGCGCCAGGGCAAGCACTTCGAGTATCGCTGGGATGGTCAGCGGATTACGGCCGTCGTCGAACTCCGGGAAACGAACTACTAGGGGTCAGCTCACGAAACGGAAAAAATCGTACGCTAAGCCTCGCCGGGCATTCGTAGATGAGCAGCAGGGACTCACCTTAAAAGGCCTGGACCTATGAACTCAATCCCACAGACCGTTGCTCGGCAACTGATTTCGTTCGCCGCGCGTGCCCCGTCTGGCCATAACAGCCAGCCGTGGCGCTTCGCGGTGGACCGAGACACCATCCGGATTTATCCCGATAGGTCGCGGCGCCTGCCGGTCGTTGATCCGGACGATCACGCGCTGTTCATCAGCTTGGGTTGCGCACTCGAAAATCTGGCCATCGCGGCGGCACAGCACGGTTTTTCAGCCCACACCGACTACTTTCCTCCTGAAGAGCCCAAGGAGTGTCTGCGGGTTCGTCTGCGCGAAGGGGCCCAGGAGAGTGTAGAGCCACTGTTCCAAGCGATCCCTCTCCGGCAAACGAACCGCGGGCTCTACGACGGTCGCACGATCAGTGATACGGATCTTAACCGGCTTCTGGAAGCCAATCGTTGCGAATCCGTGACGGTGCGGCCGTTCCGGGTCGGTGATCCGGCTATCGAACCGATCATCGGCTTTGTCCGAGAGGGCAACATTGCCCAGTTCAACGATCCAGCGTTCGTTGCGGAGCTTGTGTCGTGGATCCGTTTTTCGCGACGAGAGGCAGCAGAGCAAGAAGACGGCCTAACTGCACAAGCCTTGGGGTTTCCTGCCATACCCCGCTGGCTTGGACGCCGGATCATGGCGACACTGATCAAGCCGGAAAGCGAGGCTGCCCGGCAGGAGAAGGCGATTCGCAGTGCCTCCGTGCTGCTGCTCTTCACTGCCCGGCGTCACGTAAAGCGCCATCGGATTGACTTGGGTCGCAGTTTCGAACGTGTAGCGCTGGTTGCGACCTCCCTAGACATCGCCCACGCTCACGTCAACATGCCCTGCGAGGTCGTACCGATTCGCAGTCAACTCGCCGCCCACTTGGCCTTGGATAAGGCAGAAAGCCCCCTGCTGCTGATACGCCTAGGCTATGCGAGAAAGCGACTGCCACCCTCCCCTCGACGGCCAATCGACCAAGTCATCATGAGGAGAGAGGAGAGTTGACCCAGCACGCGGCAAACCTCGGCCTTCAGGCCGGGGAAGGATAGCGTGCGGCGCGGGAATCCCCCTTTCAGAGATTCGCTAGCGCCGCTATGCTGGTCTTGTTCTTTGAGCCTACGGCTGGGCGGGCCGAAAGTAACGCCTGTCAGATACGAGAATGCCTGTCAGATACGAGAATGTGAGTCCTGGGGAGCATGGGATGGCGACTGGTGCAGGACAATGCAGAAGGGTGTGCAGAAAGAAACGGCGGGTCTGCAGAAAGAGACTGAACCAAATTTTTACTTAAGCCACTGATTTTATAATTAAAGCATCGAGAACCTTTTCTGCAGGATCCGATGCCGGTGCAGAAACTCGCCCGGGCCAGCGAGTTTGCCCAGGCGCGCATGGGCGATCTCTATAGGGTGCGCCGGCCGCACGCCGAGCAGTGGTGGTGGCGTGTGAAGGGCAAGCACCGCCGCCCGGAGGACGCCGCCGATCACGTCCCGGTTCCCTCCAGCCTGATCGGCGAGCTCGCCCGCTACCGCGAACACCTCGGGCTGCCGCCCTACCCGGCCGCCGAGGAGGAGACGCCGATGGTCGTCAGCCTCTACCCGCAGCGCGACGGCTGGCAGCCGGTCCACCGCACCACGATCTATCGCATCGTAAAATCGCTCTTTCTGGCGACCGCCGAGCGCATCGCCGCCGACCCATTAAGCCCACTTTTCATCAGGCTTTAATTGTGGTATACGTGACGGTAGTTCCTTACAACGAATAAGGCGGGTGGACCGTCGGTCAGTCGCCCTCCCCCCTATGACTACCCGTCGGTTGGTTATGGGTTCAAATCAGCTCGGTGTCGTTCTACGGCACTGGAGGAATCCTCATCGCCGTATGGCGGCGTTGACAGGGCGGGAGGGCGTATGGGTGATGCCTCGACGGGATTCGGCCAGCGTCCAGCTGATTTTTTCCGGCGGCTGCTTGATTGTCAAGCGGCGGCTGTCTGTGCACTTGATTCCACCGGCCGCTTGATCTACCTCAATCCAGCCGCCTGTCGGCGACTCGGCCACTCCGACGAAAGCGCACTGCTTGGCGAGTGCTTCGACACGGTGCTCGATACCGAACGAATTGAACTATCGGCAACGGCGCTCATCGAACGGCTAATTCAGGTTGCCGTATCTGGTGAATCGCTCACCATAGACTCCGCAGTCTGGTTGCGCCCATGCGTCGGGGACTCCTTCCCGATCGTTATCAATGCCTCACCGCTCCACGACGAGAAGAGCGGGGACTGGGGCGTGGCACTTTCCTTCCAGGATATCACTGAGCAGCGCGAAGCGTTGGAGCGCAGCAAAGCGCGGCGGCATCGGCTCGAGGCCGCCCTGCGGGCGGTTCCCGATGTGGCCCTGATCGAGACGGATCTTGAGGGTACGATTCGCGAGGCCAGTCGCAGCGCCGAGCTTATGTTCGGTTACTCACGTGAGGCGTTGCTCGGCAACGACATCTGCATACTCCACGATCCGACCGAGCATGAGAAGGTTCGGGAGGGCATCGCTCGCCTGCAACAAACAGGCGAAGGTTACGCCACGGAGTGTGAGCTGATTCGCTGCTCCGGCGAGCGCTTTCAGGCGCGGCTGAGTATCGCGCCGCTACTCAATGAGCGCGGCGAGGTGGTTGGCAAAATCGGTTCCTGCATCGATTTATCGGCGCAGTTCGCCCGTGAGCAACGGCTGTTGATGGCCCAGGAGGCGGCCGGCTTTGGGGTCTGGGAGTGGGACGTTGAAACCGATCGTGCCTACTGGGATGCGACCTCCTGGCGGATGCTTGGATTTGCTCCCAAGCAGCAGGGCGCGCTCACCTACGCGCAGTGGCAAGCGCTCGTTCACCCTAAAGATCTGGAGCGCATCCTCCCCGATTTCGAGCACCACCTAGCTGCGGGCACTCCCTTTAGCATCGAGTTTCGTTACCGGTGTGCCGATGGCGGTTGGCTTTGGGTGCAGAACCGGGGCCAAACCCTGCGCCGCGCGGCCGATGGCTCGCCGATTTACATGGTGGGCACGCAAGTAGAGATCCAGCGGCTCAAGGAGACTGAGCGCGCGCTGGCTGAAAGTGAGCAGCGCTTTCGGGATGTCACCCTAGCGGCAGGTGAGTACATCTGGGAGATCGACCCCGAGGGTCGCTACAGTTTCATCACTTCGCCGGCAGAAGCGCTGCTGGGCCGCCCGGTCGAGGCGATCAGCGGGCACTCGCCTTTCGACTTCATGCCGGATGACGAAGCTGAGCGGGTACGCGGCCTGCTGAAGGGTTGGGCCGATGAGAAGAGCTCCTGGCAGGGGCTGGAGCACGCCTCGCTGCGCCCGGATGGCAGCCTCGTGCATCAGCGTGTCAGCGGTCTGCCCATCCTGGACGAAGACGGCAACCTGACCGGTTTTCGCGGCACAGGGCGCGATATCACGGCTGAGAAAGAAGCCGAGCGGGCTCAAAAGAGACTGACGGAGCGCCTGCGCCTGGCGACTTCGGCAGCCGAGCTCGGCATCTGGGACTACGATCTAATAAGCGGCCGACTCGAGTGTGATGAGGGTATGTGCCGCCTCTACGGAATCGCCCCGGCCTCCCTCGATCACGCCTCTGAGGGCTGGCCCGAGGCGCCGGAGTCCAAATCCCGCGACACCACGATCTTCGGTCACACCTTTGAGGACTGGACCCAGGCACTGCTGTCCAAATCCCGCGATAGCATGGTGGCTGCGCTAAACGAGGCGGTGGCCTCGCGCGCCCCATTCGATATCCAGATGGAGATTCGTCGCGCGGATGATGGCAGGTTCCGTACCCTGCACGGGCAGGCCCAGGTGATTTGCGATGCCTCCGGCGCCCCAGTGCGCATCGTGGGCATCAGCCGCGATATCACTGCGGAGCAGGAGTATCGTCGACACCTCGCTGCAGCCAAAGAGCGCTTCGCCGGGATCTTCGAGCAGACCGGCAGTGGCGTGGCCGTCTACCGTCCGGTGGATGAGGGGCGGGATTTCGAGTTCATTGAGATCAACCCGGCATCCGAGCGCATCGAGCAGATCACCCGCGACGAGGTCATCGGGCGCAGACTGACCGACTGCTTCCCAGGGATCGTGGAGATGGGGCTGTTGGCAGCGCTGCAACGGGTGGCCCGCACCGGGGTGCCGGAAGAATTGCCGCTGGCCTCGTATCAGGATGAGCGTATCACTGCTTGGCGTGAGAACCGGATCTTCCGGCTCTCTTCCGGCGAAGTAGTCGCTGTCTACGAGGATCGCACCGAGATCAAACAGGCGCAACAGGAGTCCGAGCGGGCGCGCAAGCAGCTGGCCAATCTTACCGCGCAGCTGCCTGGATTCATCTATCAATACCGGCTCTGGCCCGACGGCCGCCACGCCTTCGTCTATGCCAATGGTCGGGCTGAACAGATTTACGGCGTCACGCCGGAACAGGCCATCGAGTACCCCGATCACCTTTTCGAAGTCATCTACGAGGCCGATCGGGGTGAGTTTTACCGGAGCATTGAACGATCGGCACAGGCCTTAACGCCGTGGTACCAGACCTTCCGGATTCACCACTCCTCAAAGGGAACGGCCTGGCTTGAGGGGAATTCCATGCCGGAACGCCTGGCCGATGGCAGCACGCTCTGGCACGGGTACTTGCACGACATCACCGACAGAGTCCGGTCCGAGCAGGAACTGGCACAGAGCAAAGCGCTGCTCGAAGATTTCTTCAATCAGTCGATTACCGGTTTCTTCTTCATGATGCTGGATAAACCGATTGACTGGCAAGGCGCATCAGAAGAGGAAAAAGAAGCACTGCTTGACTATGTCATGACGAATCAGCGCATGACAAAAATCAATCAAGCCCTGCTGGATCAATACCGCACCACGGAAGAAGAGCTCATCGGTCGCGCCTGTTGTGACTTTTTCACCGATGAAAGCATTGAGCACAGTCGCGCTGTGCTGCGGGAGGTCTTTGATCGAGGACAGACCCACGCAGTGACGCATGAAAAGAGAAGCGATGGCACGCCCATGATTATCAATGGGTATTACACCTGCCTCTACGATGAGCAAGGCCGCATCACCGGCCATTTCGGCGTCCAAGAAGACATCACCGAGCGCCGGCGCGCCGAGGAGGCTGAAAAAGAGCTGCGCGAGCAGCTTGAGACGAGGTACAGAGAGCTCGAGGCGATCTTTGCGGCCGCCCAGTCCGTTAGCTTGATTAAGACTGACCGCGACACAGTAATCCAGGAGGTTAGCTGCGGCACGGAGGCGTTATTCGGTTATTCGCGGAGTGAGCTGATCGGTCAGCACGTCTCCATGCTTCATGCACAGGAGCACGTTGAGGCTCGGCAACTCGACCAGAGCAGCCTGCCTATTCGCTTAGAGACCAAAATGCGACGGCGTGACGGCACCACATTTATGGCGCATCTAGCGGTGCATCCGATTTTGGATGCAGATGACCAGATCATCACCGCTCTTAGTGTCTCATTCGATATCAGTGATCAGAAGCGCGCGGAGCAGGAGCTGGCTGAGGCGGTGGCGGCCAAGACCACCTTCCTTAACGCCGTCAGCCACGACCTGCGCTCGCCGCTCAACGCACTGACCGGCTTCGTCGACCTGCTCGCCGCACCGGATCTAGGAGAGGAGGAGCGCCAGAGCTACGTGCGGCAGTGCCACCGCGCTAGCGGCCGCCTGCTGGAGCTGATCGACTCACTGCTCGACCTGAGCCGGCTACAGGCGGGCCGGCTTAAACTGCGGCCCGCGCCTTTCGATCTGCATGCAGCGATTCAGAGCCAGTGCACCGTCTACCGCCACCTTGCCGGCGAGCACGGCCTAGCGTTCACCTGCACCTGTGGGCTTGAGGCCGGCGTGCCGCAGTGGGTGGAGGCCGACGCCACCCGGCTGGGACAGATCCTGTCGAACCTGCTCAGCAACGCCATCAAATACACCCAGGAGGGGGGGATCGATCTAACAGTAATCGCTGACGCCGGTAACCGAATCACCTTCCAAGTGCGCGATACCGGTCCGGGGATCCCCCCAGAGCAGCAGGCGCACATCTTTGCGGCGTTCGATCGTGTTGGCTACCAGGGCTCGCGCAGCGGCCACGGCTTAGGGCTGGCCATCGTGCGCGAACTCACCGAGCTGTTCGGCGGGGAAATCGCGCTCGAGAGCACGCCGGGGGTCGGCTCCACGTTCAGCGTGACGCTGCCGCTAACGCCCGTCGCAGCACCAGAGAGAGAACGCGATGCCGCCCCTGACATGGAGACCTCCCCCCTACCCCGCAGCGAGGAGGCCCCGGCGAGCCCGCTGCATGTGCTGGTCGCCGATGATGAACCGACGAACGTCTTTCTCGCCCAGGTCCTGCTTGAGCAACTCGGCTGCACGGTCACCACGGCCAAGGATGGTGCCAGCGCCTTGGAGGCGTGGCAGACGCAACGGCTGGACGCGCTGGTGCTCGACCGCCACATGCCCGATCTCGATGGTGTTGAGCTGGCCGAGCGTATCCGCGCCGAGGAGCAGGCCGAGGGTGGCCCTCGGGTGCCCATTGCCTTGTACACTGCTTACGCCCGCAGCGAGGTCGAGACAGTCCTTGAGGGTGGGCTCTTTGATGCCTTTTTAGGCAAACCGCTGGATCGTACAGAACTGCGGCAGTGGATCGAATCACTGGCACGGCGGCAGCCGCCTGCTGATCCCAACACCAACCCAGGAGAGCCCCATGGAAGCGCACTCCACTCCTAGCTGGGACGACGCTATGGATGCCATGGAGCATCCGATCTTTTTGCACGACCAAAACTACTGCGTCCTGCGCGCGAACCGCGCCTATTTAGAGCAG
>NZ_NRRN01000074.1 GCF_016583625.1 Halorhodospira abdelmalekii
TTGTGCGCGCCAAGCGCCCGAACAAAGGCAAGGTCGGGGCGTTGCGCGAACAGGCGCGACGACTCGGGCAGGTGCGCTCCGAGACTTGGCAGTGTTTTGGCTCGATTGGCGGCGTTGGGTTAAGCGACCGCCAGATTCGTGACGCCTGGCTGGGCCAAGGCCGCGTTTTCCCGGTCTCGGCCAATGCTTGGAAAGAGACGCTGCGCGATGCCAAAGGCGACATCACCGCCACTATGGAAGCGGCCAAGGTCAAAGCGCGCCGCTGCATCTTGCGTCACACCCAGGACAAGAGCGAACAAAAACGCCTGTTCACCGCGCTCAAAGGCAACGCCTGGGTACACGATCCTTATTTACGCCGAGTGATGCGCAAGCACTGGAAGCATGGTCATAATCACACTCACAACCAAATCATTGTGCGCTCGGATAACTACACCACCTTCCAACTTGGTGGGCGTGCCTGGATCAAAATTCCTGGCTTGGTGAGAGGTCAGCGCATCGCCATTCCGCTTCACACCATCGTTGAGCCGACCGGCACCCTGCGTATCATCATCAAAGACGATGATCGGCTCGAAGTGCATTACGCCATTGAAGCAGAAGTCAAACAAGACTGTGGTGGGCGCACCATCGGCGTCGATAAGGGTTACTCCGAGGTGTTGGTCGATTCTGATGGTGAACATCATGGTCAAACACTCGGTCCGGTGTTGTCAGANCGCAAAAAACTGAACCGACAAATGGATAAGACCCACGCGCAACTTCGCGACATCGTCTTTCAATCCGTTCATAAGGTAGTCGATAAAGCCGCCGTGATCGCGGCAGAAGATTTAACCGCCCCAATGGCGAGCAAGTCCTTCGGCAAGAATATTAACCGTCGGCTGGCAAGCTGGACGAAAGGTGTTATTGCCGAAGCGCTTGACAGCGTTTCAAGCCGTAGAGGTTCTACGGTCGTTCTGGTCAATCCGGCCTACACATCGCAAATGGATTCCCGAACCGGTTGCCTAGATGGCAAGCGGAGAGGGGATCAATTTTACTGTTCCGACGGGGTTGTGTTGCAGGCAGACCAGAACGCTGCGCGAAACGTGCTAGCACGGTTGTTTGACCCGGATATTGAGCGGTTCACTCCGTTCAAGCGGGTCAAGGCGATCTTGCTGGAACGGACTGAGCGCCTCCGGTTGGGACTGCTCAACCAGGACTCCAGTTGCTCGCCCGGTCACACCCGGGTGCTATCAACGGAGAGCGAATCACCGAATGAGCACTTTCGAGTATGAAATTCGGAGCAGCAGAAGAAGACGGTCCCTTCGCGGATTGTGTGGGTGGTAGAAGCTTGCCCCAGGGTAGCCAACCACCGACGTGCCCCTATATGTTGTACCTCGCCTTCCCGACTGTGAATGGCTGCCGACATCCTTCTTCGCGAACCGGCAACTCGGGCAGCCGGGTGCGTCCGTGACCACGCGTTCCCGGCTGCTGCCCGCGGGGGCGTCGCTCCTGGGGAGTAATCGAGAGCAGGGAAGTGCCGAGAGCAGGGAAGTGCCTGTCCCCGTTATTCGCCCGTTATTCGAGAAGAGGCGTTGGGGGTGATTCATCATCGCGCCGGTCCCGGTCCCGGTCCCGGTCCCGGTCCCGGTCCTGATCCTGCGTCACGATTTCATTTTTCTGTTTAGATCGTCGAGCGCATTGCGAATGCCGGTCTCCAGAACGGGGTGATAGTAGGGCAGGTCGGCGGTGCGTTCGACCGTCATTCCGGCATCGATTGCCCAGGCGAGCAGGTGGCCCAAGTGTTCGGCACGC
The DNA here is from genome assembly GCF_016583625.1 of Halorhodospira abdelmalekii. Lineage (GTDB taxonomy): Bacteria > Pseudomonadota > Gammaproteobacteria > Nitrococcales > Halorhodospiraceae > Halorhodospira > Halorhodospira abdelmalekii. The sequence goes on from NZ_NRRN01000074.1 coordinate 1,786, forward strand.
GGCCCGAGAATCTCGGCCCCGAGGAGGGCGCCGTCTGTTGGTCGGCCGTAGACGCGGACGATGCCTCGGTTTTCGCCCATGACCATAGCGCGCGGCTGGCCCGAGAAGTCGAACTCGCCGATTGCGCACTCGCTATCGGATAGATCGGCGTAGCGCGCTCCGATCAGTGCCATCTGCGGCTCGGTGAAGACGATGCTCATCGGGCAGTGACGTCGCCCCGGCTCGATCTTCGGATAGCGGCCGGCGTTGGTTCCGGCGATCTCGCCCTCATCGAAGGCATCGGGCATGACGGGGCTGTCGTGATTGGCATCACCGGCGATAAAGATCGGTTGATCGCCGCACTGCATGGTGTGGCGATCGAAGAGCGGCACGCCGTGCTCATCGAGGGTAAGACCTGTCGTCTCCAGCCCGAGCTGATCGACATTCGGACGGCGGCCGGTAGCAGCAAGCAGGTAGTCGAAGCGCTCCTCGACGGTGGCACCGCTGCGGTCGACGAAGCGGACGGCGACCGCATTGCCGGCGCGCTCCAGCGACTCGACCTGCGCATCGGTATCGAGAGCCAGTTCGTCGCCGAAGATCTGCTCAGCGGCCTCCTTAACACGCGGATCGGTCAGCGGGCCGAGCAGGCCGCCGATGCCGAAGATGCGCACGCGCACGCCGAGTCGGTGCAGTGCCTGGCCCAGCTCCAAGCCAATCACCCCAGGGCCGAAGACGACCACCGACTCGGGCAGATCGGTCCACTCGAAGAGATCGTCGTTGACCACCACCCGGTCACCGAGGCCGTCGAACATCGGCAAGACGTTAGGCCGCGAACCGGTTGCAATCACGGTGCGCGCAGCACGGATTCGCCGCCCGTCTTCGAGACGCAGGGTCTGTGGGTCTTCGAAGCGGGCGTAGCCGTGGATCCTCCGTGCAGCTGGGATCTTTTCGGTGTTGCTGACGACGCCGCCGACAAAGCGATCGCGCAGTTTGCGCACGCGCTCCATGACGGCGCGCCCGTCGATCTCAAGCGAGCCGGCGTGGACGCCGAAGTCGCCAGCGTGCTGGGCGCGGTGAGCAGCGTCGGCAGCGGCGATCAGCAGCTTGCTGGGCATGCAGCCAACACTTGCGCAGGTCGTGCCGTAGCGTCCACCTTCGATGAGCAACACCCGCTTGGTTTGGGCGGCGGCGGCCCGGTAAGCACGCAAGCCGGCGCTGCCAGCGCCGATGATGGCTACGTCGGTCTCAAAATCGGTCATCGGCGACCTCCAGCGTAGTGGGTGGGTGAGTGAGTAAGTGGGTCCGAAGCGAATCGAACAGGGTGACCGGGTCACTGACTTGCTTACTTTACGCTAAGCGTAACTATTCAGTGCGCCCAACGCGAGGGTTGTGGCCGTGGCTACTGCATCTGCCGGGCCCAACAGAGCAATTCCCTCAGCGCATCCAGACGGATCGGCTTGGTTATGTAGGTGTCGGCACCGCTCTGCAGACACTGCTCGCGCACCTCGGTTGTGGTGTGGGCGGAGAGCATGGCGATCGGCGTATGCGGGCGCCCCTGCTCGGCCTCAGCGGCGCGCAGGGCGCGTACCGTACCGGCCCCGTCGAGAACCGGCATCTGCATATCAAGCAGGATCAGATCGAACTCCTCCTCCGCCTGCTGCCAGGCCTCCAGGGCTGCTTGACCATGTTCCACCACGGTCGGCTGCGCACCACAGCGCTCTAGCAGTGCCTGGATCAGCAGCGTATTGGTCGGATCGTCCTCCGCCACCAAGATCCGCATCCCGACGGTGGTTGGTTCTTCTCCTGCCGCCGTTGGTGCGCAACGGCAGTCGGCACTCTGGGTATCTAGCACGGTTCCTTCGTTCTCTGGCAGCAACGCAGCGGTAAAGAAGAAGGTTGACCCCTCTCCCGGTGTGCTGTGAAGCCACAGCGTTCCCCCCATCATGCACACCAGTTCGCGGCTGATCGCTAGCCCGAGGCCTGCGCCGGGTAGCCGTTTCGCATCTGCTGTGCCTCGCTCAAACGACTGGAATATTCGCGTTTGCAGCTCAGGCGCAATACCGGGGCCGCTGTCTTCGACCGCCACCTGTAGCAGTTCATCGTTGTAGCGCGTAATACGGACCAGGACATAGCCATGCTCGGTAAACTTGATAGCGTTGACGACCAGATTGAAGAGTACCTGGCCAAACCGAACCGTGTCTCCGAATAGGCGTTCTGGAACATCGGCATCAACCGACCACTCTAGCTTCAACCCTTTCTCCTGCGCCTGTCCGGCGACCATAGCCATATGCTCGGAGACGAAGACGCGCAGCGCAAAAGGCTCTTTGTGAAGGGCGAGGTGTCCGGCCTCAATGCGTGACAAATCCAGGAGACTATCAATCAGTCCCAAGAGGGTTCGGCTGGATGCCCGGCACAGTTCAATTTGGTAGCGCTGTGTGACGGTAAGCGGTGAATCGGTGAGCAGGTCGGTAAAGCCGATGATGGCATTCAGTGGGGTGCGCAGGTCGTGGCTGACCGCATTGAGAAAATCGGTCTTGGTGCGATTGAGCTTGTTGAGGCGTTGATTCAGCGCGTGTTGCCGCCAAATCCAGAAGCTGCTGGTCGCCATCACCACCAACAGCATCCAGAAGAGCGGCCAGAAGATCGACTCTTCGATGACTTCGTGTCTGACCACGCTGACGTGCCGATTGATGATGGCCTGGATCTCGTCCTGGCTGATGCTGCGCGCACCGGCGTCGAGTACCGCGTGGAGCAGCGGATCGTCGCGGCGCACCCCCATGCGTAGGCGGTGCTCGTACTGCGGCAGCCCTCCGGAGATGCGCAGATTGAACCAGCCGTCCCTACGGATGGTGTAGGCGGCAATGATCAGTGGGCGCACGGTCATCTCCGCCTGCCGCTCTGCGACCAGCGTGTAGGCATCGTGTTCCGTCTCCGTCAGGGTCAGCTGGAGGTCGGGAAAGTCGCGCTGCACCCACTCCGCTATTGCAGTATCGGCGGGGAGCGCCATGCGTGCGCCATCGAAGCGATCAAGATCGATGACAAACGGATGATCTTCACGGGTGATGATGACGTTGTCGTCGATCAGCAACGGCGCTGTAAAGGTCAGCCACTCCTCACGCGCCGGGCTGCGGTTCAATAGGCTGATAAAGTCACACCGGCCCGCTTTTGATGCCTCCAGTGACTCCTCCCAGGTGCGCACTGGATAGACCTCCAGGCTCAGCCCGACCCGTTCTGCTACCAGCGTAAGCAGGTCAGCGCCGATCCCTTGGTGTTTCCCCCGGTCGTCCAGAAATTCGATCGGTGCCCACTCGGGATCAACGCAGTAGAGTACGGTGCCGCGAGCGGCGACGTAGGCGCGCTGCTCCTCGCTGAGTTGCACTTCTCCCGGCACACCCACGCCAGCCTCGCCTCGCTCTCCGTCACTCTGCCCTTGCATGCTTGCGCTCATAGCGGCGTCTGTAGTCGCAGTCGCTAATGCTGTCAGTGGGTAGAGGGCTAGCAGCAGGAGGGGGAGCAGCAAGAGTAACGGGGAGAGCGGACGCGCCATGCGGGCGGCGTAACTCGACGCTCTCTGGTGCGACTGCCCGTCAGGATCGGTGCGATGATCAGTGCAGGGTTTCTGTTGGTTCACGACCGGCACCTCGCCCAACAGAGCAGCTCAACGAGGGCATCCAGGCGGATCGGCTTGGTCAGATAGGTATCGGCGCCGCTCTGCAGGCACTGCTTGCGCACCTCGGCAGTCGCGTGGGCAGAGAGCATGGCAATCGGTGTATGCGGGCGCCCCTGCTCGGCCTCAGCGGCGCGGATAGCCTGGGCGGTTTGGGCGCCGTCGAGAACCGGCATCTTTACGTCGAGCAGGATGAGATCGAATTCATCCTCCGCCTCCTGCCAGGCCTCCAGCGCTGCTTGGCCGTGCTCCACGATGGTCGGTTGCGCGCCACAGCGCTCCAGCAGTGCCTGGATCAGCAGCGTATTGGTCGGATCGTCCTCCGCCACCAAGACCCGCACCCCGTCGATGGAGACGGACTCTTCCGACATGGCTGTACAGTTGCAATCATCGTTACTACCGCGGTGCGCAACCGCCTCCCCGCTGTCGGGGATCAGCTGCGCAGTGAAGCGGAAGGTCGAGCCCTTTCCTGGGATACTGCTAAGCCGCAGCGTTCCGCCCATCATCTGCACCAACTCGCGACTGATCGCCAGCCCGAGGCCACTCCCCTGCAACCGCCTAGCATCGGCCGTGCCACGCTCAAACGGTTCAAAGATCTTCTGCTGCAGCTCAATCGGAATACCGGGGCCGCTGTCCTCGACCTCGACCTGTAGCAATCGATCACAGTAGCGTGTGATGCGGACCACGACATGGCCACGCTCGGTGAACTTGATGGCGTTGACGACCAGGTTAAAGAGCACTTGGCTAAAGCGGATGGTATCCCCGAATAGCGGCTCCGGAACATCAGCATCGACCGACCACTCCAGCTGCAGCCCCTTCTCTTCTGCCTGTCCGGCAACGATCGCCATCTGCTCGGAGAGAAAGGCACGCAGGGCGAAGGGCTCGTTTTGGAGCACAAAGCGGCCGCCTTCTAGGCGAGACAGATCGAGCAGCGTATCGATCAGTCCGAGCAGGGTACAGCCGGCGGCTTGGCACAGTTCGACCTGACGCCGCTGCGCGGCATCAAGCGACGACTCGGCTAACAGATCGGTGAAGCCGATGATGGCGTTCAGGGGGGTGCGCAGGTCGTGGCTGACCGCGTTGAGGAAGTCGGTCTTGGCGCGGTTGGCGGCTTCCAGCTGGATCAGCGCCTCCTGCCGGTCGGTGATGTCGCGGGCCACGCCGACACTGCGGAGGATCTCGCCGTTGCAACCGTAGATCGGTGAACAACGGGAGTGGAACCAGCGCAGTTCACCGTTGTCGGGCCGAATATAGCGAAAGACCTCATCGAAATCGGCTCCGCCGGCAGCGCTCTCGTAGATCTTGGTGGCGATCTGCTCACGATCTTCCGGGTGAATGTGGTCGATGAAGTTGTTTGGGTGGGCGTATGTACTCTCGAGGGGGAGCCCGGTTTGCCGTGCGTATGCCGGATTGAGATAGAGCATTTCATCGGCCGTGCGGACCCAGAAGACCTCGTCGATGCTCTCCGCCATCTCGCGGAAGCGCTGCTCGCTTTCGCGCAGCGCCTCCTCGGCGCGTCGTCGTTCCGTGGTGTCGACACCGACGGCTTGAAAGTGGGTCAGGTTCTGCTGCTCGTCAAAGTGGGCGGTGTTGGTCCAGTGAATCCAGCGCACTTGACCATCCGCCCGCCGCTGCGGAAGCTCGACCGAGTGGACCGGTGCCTCGGGGGTGAATTGAGCCAGATAGCGGCGGGCCGCTTCACGCTCTTGCTCGGGAAGCTGCGCCAGCCACTGCTTTCCGATCAGCTGCTCGGATTGCAGGCCGAAAAAATTGACCATGGCTTGATTGGCAAACAGCGTTGTCGTATCAGGCGCATAGCGACCAATCAGATGGGGGTGGCTCTCCACCAGTTCGCGATAGAGGGTCTCTTGTTGGACCAGTTCCGCCTCACGCTGTCGCAAGCGGGTCTCAATGGCCTTGCGGCGCGAGAGATCACGTAAGATCGTCGATAAGTGGGTGATTTCGCCTGTTGCATTGCGATGCGCAATCAGCACTTGTGAAGTCGGAATCTCTTCGCCATCACGCCCGATGAGGGCCGTCTCCCCCTGCCACAGGCCCTCGCGTCGCGCGGTCGGCAGCCCTTCGTTCAGGAGCCGCTCGGCCGCCCATGGTGGATGGAAACGGCGGGCCGCCTCTTCCACTGGGTGCGGCGACAGTGACGGGGAATCAGGATCACACCATCCCCCTTCAACATCTTCCGCCTCCGCCCCAACCAGCGCTCTACCAGCGGCGTTCAGGTAGAGCAGTTGGCCACCGCTGCCCTTGTGCAGCGCTACGATGTCTGGCGTGTTGTCCAAGATCGCCGCCAGCTGCCTGATACGCTCGGCGGCGACCACTTCATCGGTGACATCGCGCGCGATACCCGCACGCAGTACCTCTGCTGTGCCGCTGACCGTAATGGGTTGGCTTTGGCTCTCTATCCAGCGCACGGCACCATCGGGGCGGACAATCCGGTAACGCATGTCGAGCGTTTCGTGAGTCTCAATGGCTCGCTTCAAAGCGGATTCAATCTCTTCGCGGTCTTCCGGGTGAACGCTGTTAAGAAAGCTGTGTGGATCGGCGTAGAAGTGCGCTATGGGTTCTCCCCAGATCCGCTCATAGGCGGGATTGACGTACAGCGTCCGCTCCGGGGTGCGTAGCCAAAACGCATCGCGGACATGCTCGGCGATCAGACGGAAACGCCGCTCGCTCTCCGCCACCTCCTGCTGAGCCCGCTTCAGCTCAGAGATGTCACGGATGATCGCCGATAGTTGGACCACGTTACCGGAGGCGTCACGGTGGCCGATGATGACCTGTGAGGCGGGAATCTCCTGACCTTCGACATCAAGAAAGGCCGTCTCGCCTTGCCACAGGCCCTCGCGCCAGGCCGTCGGCAGCCCTTCGTTCAGGAGCCGCTCGGCCGCCCATGGTGGGTGGCAGCGGCGGATCGCCTCTTCAACGGAGGGACAGGGTGGCAAGCTGTCGTCAGCGTGGGCTCCCCCAGTATCACCGAGGCGCGGTAACTGCGGCAGGTCGAAGCGCGTCCTGCCGGCCTCGTTGAAGTAGATCAAATTGCCATCGGTGTCGTGGAGAGAGACTAGATCGGGGGTGCTGTCGAGGATCGCGATCAGTCGCTGCTGAAAGCGCTCGCGCGCCTGCTGAGCGGTGCAGTCCCGCAAGGTGAGCACCACGCCTCCCGCTGCCGTCTCTCCGCTGCGCAGCGCTGCCGCCTCCATCGCGACCGGGAATGCATTGCCCACACGTGGCTGTAGCCACACCATCGTGTCACCGCAGAGCGGTTCGCCGGTCGTCGCAACCGCAAGCAATCGTGTAGTGACCGCGGCTGTTTCCAGCGGCGTGCGGTCGGCGTCGAGCACAGAGGCGAACTCTACACCGAGCAGCGCGGCCTCATCGGGATAGCCAAGCAGTTGGCAGGCGGCGGCATTGAGATAGGTGAAGCGGCCCGCTGGATCAAGGGCGCAGAGAGCCCCAGGGGAGCTATCGAGCAAGTTTTGGAAAAAATCAAGTTGGCGTTGCCCGATATTACTGCCATCCATACAACCCCCTGCCCCAATCATCCGTGGGGTGACGCGCCCCATGCGCAAACAACGGGGCAGCACAAGTCGGTCAGCGGGCAACTACCGGGGGGGGTGTGATGCGCCGCACCAACGCTATCGTGATTCTATCGCTTTTTCAACGGAGTTCAATACCCACCATCTAAGGAAACGCTGAAGTAATCGGGCTTTCGGCGTGGAAAGCCGAAGATTACAGCATCGATTGATTTTTGTTCAGGTGCTGGACGTCAATTTTCCGATTTTGGGCCAAAACGGGCTTATTTTCGTGTGGTG
>NZ_NRRN01000075.1 GCF_016583625.1 Halorhodospira abdelmalekii
ATACATGCCAAAGACAGGAGACAAATGGATGCCTTGCAGCCTGCTTGAGCCGTGTGCGGGGAAACTCGCACGCACGGTTCTGAGGGGGCGGGGAACCAGCGATGGTTCCCTGCTACCCGGCGGTGCTCAAGCAGGTGATAGGGTATCGAAAGTAAGAGCTTGTTATCCGGTCGGGAACCGGCCGATGCGTGGAGGGAGGTCAGACCGGGTCATCCTCTGGATGAGTCGGCACTCCCGTCGAAGCGCGAAACTCACGCATAGCTTAAGCTTGGCGGGAGTGGTTCATTGCGGTCTGGGGCTTGGTCGGGCGGGCCTGATGGCGGAGACTGGCGATGTTCCCGATGAGTCGGGCCAGAGAGACTGCTTTTGCAGGCAGCAGACCCCGGTGGGCGAGGCAAGCCGACCGGGGTTTTTTTCCGAATGCGGGCCTCTCTTGTGCTGGCTTTACTTTTTAATTCTTAGTGGAAAGGGCCATATATGAGTCAATGGCAAGCGCTTAATCCCAAGAGTCACCAGGATCTCGGCTGGCTGCCCTATGCCGACTACACTTTTGCTGCAGCGGATACTTTCGCTCCTGTGGTTGTTGAAGAGTTGCCTCAGTTGCTCGCTTATTATCCGCTGTGTTTTATCCAGCAAGAGGCTGGTTACCAGTTTGTAGCACTGCAGTCGCTTACTCCGAAGTGCAACGTCTATGTCTCATTTGAGGGTAAGTGGCTTGCTCCTTATGTTCCAGCTTTCTACCGCAGCTATCCCTTTCGTTTCTATCCCAATCCCCAGGCTGCAGAGAAGCAGGTGCTCTGTTTTGATGCTGCTTACCCCGGTATTACGCCTTTGAGCGACAATTCCGAGGCCCGCCCCTTTTTCAATGACCAGGGTGAGCCAGCGCAGCACTTGACTCATGTGATCGAGTTTCTTCAGAAGGTCAATAAAAATCGTTTATTAACCCAGAGGCTTGTGGACCAGCTGCAGCAGGCTCAGCTGATTGAGCCTTGGTCTATCCAGATACAGTCGAATGGCGCTCCCATCAGTGGTCTCTATCGTATCAGCGAGGCGGCTTTAAAGGAGAGTGCCCCTGAAACTGTAAACGATCTGCTCCAAAGCGGAGCCCTTGGCTTGGCCTACGGTCAGCTCTATAGCCAGGCTCGTCTGAAAGATTTTAAACGCCGCTACGAGCATAGAGAAAGCCAGAAGCGGAGCCAACGAGGGCTCGGTATTGAAGATCTCTTCGATCGAGGCGAAGAGAGTTTGCGTTTTGATTTTTGATGGGCCTGAGAGGTTGCGCCTGTGAAGAGGGGGTAACCTCCGTCTTTGAGGTGGACAAGCGGAGAATCTGGGCGAGTGAACCGAGAAGCCTTTGATCGATTCAATGATCTTTTCCTTGGGGTCGATTTTTCTGCTCCCTTCGGCACACCGGGCACTCTTGTCGATAATATTGAGCACGCCCTTTACGAAAGGGGCGACTATGTGCTTTTGGTTAAAGCGGCCTACGCCGCTCGTGGGGAATTAACGACGGCCCAGGTTGCTGATCCGAATCTCGATCTCGATCAGGCGATGCATGCGGGACGACTGCGCGTTGAGTATTGGGTGGAGCGTCTTGAGCAGGGTGATATTGAGCCGAGAGTGCTTTTGCCGCAGATGCTTGAGGAAGCATCGTTGGGCGCCCAAGGTCTGAATACTGACCAGACTCATATCGACTTTCGGCAGAAGATGGCTGAGGCTGTGCGTCGCGAAATGGAGATCTGCTCATCCTGTGAGCGCAGGTCCGTTGATTTAGACACTTCAAACGATTTGGACGAAGAGTCGCTGTTTGAGCGCGTCACGCGATTGCGTAAAGAGGTTGGACGTGAGGTCGCAGAACAGCACGAAGCCAAGTACACGCTGCTGGAAGCTGAGCAAAAAGATAGCTTGCCGGCATGGTATATCATAGAAGTTGAGCCAACAGAGGCGGTGTTTGATTCATGGGTTCATGATGGTCAATTGCAGCCCTATTTGGCAGGGGCCATTGAGATACGGATCCCCGATGAGGTAACCCCAAGGATTCCGTCTGAGCTCCGTGAATTGCTTAATCAGGCCGGGGTAGTGGATGGTGATCTGACGCCCCCGCCGGCTGCCGAGCCCCCACCACACCGGGAGGATCCGCCCCCGCTTCAAAATGGACCTGCTTTCGATGGCGAACAACCGACGGCACAAGAGACCTTGATGCTCGAATTGATTAACCGTGCCCGTATGGATCCGCAGCTTGAGGCGGCTCGTTTGGGTATCGATTTAAACGCTGGTATTCCCGAAGAGAGCGCCCTTAGCGGCGAGCCAGTTCCACCGTTGGCGTTTAGTGTCCTGTTGCTGGAGCCGGCTCGGGCACATAGCGAGTGGATGCTTGACACCGACATCTTTTCTCATACCGGGGCGGGCGGTTCCTCGCCGTTCGAACGGATGCAGGAGGCGGGGTATGATTATTTTGCCGCCGGCGAAAATCTGGCCTGGGCTGGAGATACGCGAGGTTTCGATTTGACGGCGGCAATCTATCGGCAGCATGCGGACTTGTTTCTTTCTCCAGGACACCGCTTGACGACTCTTAATGATCTTTTTAAAGAAGTCGGTATTAGCCAGGTGCGGGGTTATTTCTTTGAAGACGGTGTGAACTACATCGCTTCTATGGTTACACAGAAGTTCGGCTCAGCGAGAGATGAAGATGAGGTCTTCTTTGTCACAGGTGTAATTTACAACGATGACAACGGAGATGGCTTCTATAGTGTTGGTGAGGGGGTTTCTGGGGTTGCGGTCTCTGTCAATGGGGTCGAGTTTCCCGCTTTCGACTCAGGGGGGTATGTGGTTCCGGTTGCTCCCGGTCAGCACGATTTGACATTTTTTGGTGGGACACTGCCAGAGCCTATTAATTATCAGCTTATCGTCGAAGATCGCAACGTCAAAGTGGATGTCGTCGATGGCCAGATTGTGACCTACGGTACGATGGCCGAAGAGGCTGGTGATGCGCTTTCGGTCTTTGGAGGCGTCCCAGAGCTATGGGCTGCTTAAGGATCGAATCAACGGGCTGGAGACGTTGGCTACAGGCGCTAAATTAAGGTGCTCAGATCGAAAGGTGCTCCGGTCGCGGTCGAATCGAGATCGAAGGGTTCGCTACGTGGCAGCTCCAAGCAAATAAGAGATTGGTCGAATAAGAGATTGACCATGATGGGGGATAGAGATGGGAGAACGAACAAAGGAGTTGCTTCTGATTCGTCATGCCAAGTCGAGTTGGGAGGACCCAGCGCTGGCTGATTGGGAGCGCCCGCTAGCGCCCCGCGGCGAGCGAGCGGCCCCGGAGATGGGGCGTCGGCTGTTGCAGCAAGGCCGGGTTCCCGAGCAACTGGTCAGTTCAGAAGCGGTGCGGGCGCGCCAAACGGCCAAGCTTCTGGCTGAGGCCATGGGGCTTGACCGGCAGCAGATCGCCGTCGACCCGCGTCTGTACGAAGCTGGACCAAACGAGTGGCTAGCGGTGATCCGTGATCAACCCGACTGCTATCACCGCATCGCCCTGATTGGGCACAATCCAGCGCTTGAGCAGGTCGCACGTCAACTGCTTGGCCTGCAGACTAGCAAAGTGCCGACGGCGGCGGTGATCTACGCGCATCTAAGCATCGATGCGTGGGCTGAGGCGGACGCGGCTTGCGCCGAGTTAATCGATTTTGACTACCCGAAGCGGCGCTAAGCGATCTTCCCGGGCGTGGGGTTAGTGCGTTACGCCGCTATTCTCTCCTGCTCTCCGTCCTCCTGGTATGCCCCCTGGAATACATAGACGGTGTCCGGTATCAGATCAGGGTCAGCGAGGCCCCTGCTGCAGCGCGAGCGTTGTTGCCGTACGCAATAGAGCGCGCTATAGTCAGAGCCATCATGATCGTACCTGCCTATCGAACGCGCTCACCCGGTCACTGGCTCCGCTGCAGCGGTGCCGGCGGGGTTCGGCTGCTTACCAGCGCCGCAGCCGGTGGGTCGTGCCTGGCGGCGTGACCACGAGCCTGTTGCGGCCTTCCCCATTTTCGAAGCCTTTGGTTCGTTATTTGCGTTATTCGTTATTGAACCGTTGCGGCTGAACCGGCTGAACCGGCTTGATCTGCCGGCGCCCCGACTGGACCCCGCCGCTGGGGCAAGGTCGCTCCCGAGATTCCGTCGGTGCCGGTAAGTGTAAGTGGTAGCAGGCAACGGTATGTAACGGCACTCTATGAGGTTCGAGCAGCCATGGTTGACCGAGATCGCTTGATTATCTTCGATACAACGCTGCGCGATGGTGAGCAGAGTCCCGGTGCCTCGATGACCCGCGAGGAGAAAGTGCGCATTGCTAAGGGGCTTGAGCGCCTGCGCGTCGATGTCCTTGAGGCGGGGTTCCCGGCGGCGAGCCGTGGCGACTTTGAAAGCGTTCGCGCGGTGGCCGAGACCATCAAGGAGAGCCGCGTCTGCGGGTTGGCACGGGCCCGCGAGGCCGACATCCGTGCTGCCGGCGAGGCGCTGGCGGAGGCCGAGGCCGGGCGTATCCACACCTTCATCGCCACCTCGCCGATCCACATGCAGAATAAGCTGCACATGACCCCCGACGAGGTCGTCGAGGCGGCCGTGCACGCGGTCAAGCTCGCCCGGCAGCTCTGTGACGATGTCGAGTTCTCGCCGGAAGATGCCGGACGTTCTGAGTCCGACTTTCTCTGCCGTATTATCGAGGCAGTGATCGACGCCGGGGCGCGGACGATCAACATCCCGGATACCGTCGGCTACAACGTCCCCGAGCAGTTCGGGGGGTTGATTCGCACCCTCCTTGAGCGGATTCCGAACGCCGATCGAGCCGTCTTCTCCGTGCACTGCCACAACGACTTAGGGCTGGCCGTGGCCAACTCGCTCGCCGCGGTGCGGGCTGGGGCACGCCAGGTTGAGTGTACCGTCAACGGTCTCGGTGAGCGCGCCGGCAACGCCGCCATGGAAGAGATCGTTATGGCGGTGCGTACCCGGCAAGATATCTACGCTTGCGATACCCGCATCAACACCCGCGAGATCGTCCCGCTCTCCAAGCTGGTGGCCAACATTACCGGCTTCCATGTGCAGCCGAACAAGGCGATTGTCGGGGTCAACGCCTTCGCCCACGAGTCGGGTATCCACCAAGATGGCGTGCTCAAGCACCGCGAGACCTACGAGATTATGCGCGCTGAGGAGGTCGGCTGGCACACCAACCGCATGGTGCTGGGTAAACACTCTGGGCGCAACGCCTTCCGCTCGCGCCTTGAGGAGCTCGATATCGTGATCGACTCCGAGGAGCAGTTGAACGAGGCCTTTGTCCGCTTTAAGACCCTGGCCGATAAAAAACACGAGATCTTTGATGAGGATCTGCAAGCGCTGGTGACTGAGGCCGGAGCCGCGCTGGAGAACGAGCGCATCAAGCTGCTCTCGCTGCACGTCTGTTCGGAGACCGGTGAGACGCCAGAGGCCCGTGTCTCGCTGCTGATTGATGGCGAGGAGCGGCGCGCGGTGGCCCCCGGCAGTGGGGCAGTCGATGCCTCGTTCAAGGCCATCGACTCGCTGGTGCAGTCGGGGACCGAGTTGTTGCTCTTCTCGATCAACAACATCACCACTGGGACCGACTCTCAAGGCGAGGTGACGGTGCGCTTGGAGCGGGGTGGACGGATTGCCAACGGCCAAGGGGCCGATGTCGATATCGTCGTCGCCTCGGCCAAATCGTACATCAATGCCCTGAATAAGATTCTCGCCGGACTCGACCGACAGCATCCGCAGGCGGGCGATGTGTGAACGGCTATGGATCGAGAGCGGCTACGCTATCTGACTCGTATCGGCGTCGATGTCTACGTTCGGCGCGATGCCGAGATTGCTGAGACTGTTATGGCCGAGACACCCGGTAGGGCTGCTGATGAGGTGGCCCCCGGGGCTGCAGTACACGAGGTAGCCGCTTCAAGGCGGCCTCAGGTTGCACTGCCCTCCGCCGAGGCTGCGGCGCGTTTAGGTGCTGCGGAGCCGGCAGTAGAGGGTAGGGAGGCGAAACCAACTGCCGCCGCGGACTCGGTCGCGGACTCGGTCGTAACGGGCACAGCGGCGGTAGAACCCGTTGCTAGCACACCGGGAGCCACCGCCGATTCATCTGCGGGAGCTGCTGATGCTGCCGAGAGTCAGGGCGGTTTGGGTGGTCTGGGCAGTCCAGGCCGCGCTGGACCGGTGGCTACAGAGAGGATCGTGGAGGGCGTCGAGGGAGTGACTATTGGCTCCGGCTCAGAAGGGCGTTCGACCGCGGCGCTTGCCAGCTACGGCTGGAGCGAACTTGAGCAGTGCGTGGCCGACTGCCACGCTTGCCGTCTGGCCGAGGGGCGGACCCAGACCGTCTTTGGGGTCGGTGATCGCAGCGCCAATCTGGTTTTGGTCGGGGAGGGGCCCGGCAAGGAGGAGGATCGCCGCGGGGAGCCCTTCGTCGGCCGAGCCGGTCAGCTACTCGACGCCATGCTGGCGGCGATCGACCGCGGGCGTGAGCGTGGCGGGGTCTACATTTGCAACATCGTCAAGTGTCGCCCGCCGGGCAATCGTGATCCGCGCCCCGACGAGGTCGCCGCCTGCAGCGGCTACCTGCGTCGACAACTTGAGCTGCTCGAACCCCGCCTGATCGTTGCCCTGGGACGGGTCGCGGCACAGAAACTGCTCAACAGCACGGCATCGTTGGCCGATCTGCGCGGCCAGACACACACCTACACGCTCAACGGGGGTGGCGAGATCCCAGTGTGGGTGACCTATCACCCCGCCTATCTATTGCGCTCACCGGCGGAAAAGGCTAAGTCATGGCACGATCTCAAGCGGATACGCGCCAATCTCTAAAGGCAAGACCTCCAAACGCACCGCTTGAACCGCCCGGCTCAACGGGGCAGAGCCCAACAGGGCGCACCCGCCCGATGGCCGAGGCCGATCTTGCAGCGGTGCTGCAAGTCGAGCGAAGCGCCTACCGTTACCCGTGGAGCGAAGGGATCTTTCGTGACTGTTTGCGGGCCGGCTACGGCTGCTTCGTGCACGAACCCGAGCCGGACCTCTGTGGTCCTGCTGCACCCCCAATCGCCCCGGTCGTCGCGCACCTGGTCACCAGCTGTGCCGCTGGTGAGGCCCATATCCTCAACATCTGCGTAGCGCCGCCGTGGCAGCGCCGGGGGATTGCCGCCTATCTGCTCGCGGTCGCCGTCGAACGCGCGCAACTGCTCGGCGCCGAGGCGCTCTTTCTCGAAGTGCGTCCCTCGAACACCCCCGCACTGCGCCTCTATGAGCGTTGTGGCTTCCACGAAGTCGGCCGGCGTCCTAACTATTACCCCGCAGCCAAGGGCCGCGAGGATGCCCTGATCATGGCCCGGGCAATCCTCTCCGTCCGGTGCTGAAACGGTGGCCGCGGGGAAGCGGTTGCCCGCAGATCGCCCGCAGCAGCCGTCCGGTCAACTATTACGGTGCCGCTACAGTGCCGCTACCCGCTGCTCTTGCTCAGCGACCTTCGCTAGGGCGTATTGCGCCTCGGCGAGTTTGCTCCGCTCCTTATCGACGACGGCAGCCGGGGCCTTGGAGATAAAACGCTCGTTCGCCAGCTTGCCCTCGGCGCGGGCGATCTCACCCTCCAGGCGGGCACGCTCCTTGGCCAGCCGGGCCAGCTCCGCTGCCTTATCGACCAGGCCGGCCATCGGCACCCGGATCTCCATCTCACCGGCCAGTGCCAAGGCTGACTCCGGCAGCGTCTCGTCCTCGGCCACGATCCGGATCGATTCCAGGCGTGCCAGCGTGATTAAAAAGCGCTGATTTCGCTCCAGTAACTGCCGATCCTCGGCGCTGGCATGAGTCAGCAACACCGGAATCGGACGGCTCGGGGAGATGTCCATCTCGCCCCGGATACGCCGGATGCCCAAAATAACCCGCTGCAGCCAGGCGATCTCGGCCTCTGCCTGCGGGTCGCGCAGCGCCGGGTCGCTCTCCGGATAGGGCTGACGCATGATCGTCTCACCGCTGACCCCAGCCAGAGGAGCAGTACGTTGCCAGATCGCCTCGGTGATAAACGGCATCAGCGGATGGGCTAAGCGCAGCAGGGATTCCAGCACCGTAATCAGCGTCTGTCGGGTGCCGCGCGCGGCACCCGGGCTGCCCTCGCGCAGCGCCGGCTTCGACAGCTCCAGATACCAGTCGCAGTACTCATCCCAGGTGAACTCGTAGATCGCCTGCGCGGCCAAGTCGAGCCGATAGTCGGCGAAGGCCTGATGAACGGTGGCGACGGTTTGGTCGAGTCGCGAGCGAATCCAGCGCTCGGCGGCGCCGAACTCGATTGCCTCCATTCCAGGCAGTGCCTGTCCCTCTTCGGCGGATCCAGGTTGTGCCTGTCCCCCAGCACCGGATCCAGGTTGTGCCTGTCCCCCAGCACTGCCTGCCCCAGCAGCTGCCCTAGGTTGTGCCTGTCCCCCTGCCCTAGGTTGTGCCTGTCCCCCA
>NZ_NRRN01000076.1 GCF_016583625.1 Halorhodospira abdelmalekii
TGCTAGCACGGTTGTTTGACCCGGATATTGAGCGGTTCACTCCGTTCAAGCGGGTCAAGGCGATCTTGCTGGAACGGACTGAGCGCCTCCGGTTGGGACTGCTCAACCAGGACTCCAGTTGCTCGCCCGGTCACACCCGGGTGCTATCAACGGAGAGCGAATCACCGAATGAGCACTTTCGAGTATGAAATTCGGAGCAGCATCAAGCACGCCGCTGCGCCCTGCGCGATGAGCGCCGGCACCTCGCTCACGAGCTGCACGACACCATCGTTCAGGAGATCAGCGCGCTGCGCCTGCACGCCTGCCGCCTTGAGCGACAAGCGAGTGCACCGAGCACGACCCCGGAACGTCTGCAGCAGCAGATCCACGGCCTGCGCGAGCGCCTTGATCAGGCCCATGAACAGCTGCGCAATGTGATGCAGCAGTTCCACAGCCAAGCCCTCGGCACCACCCTCGATACCGCGTTGCAACAGCTGATCAGCCGTTTTCAGCGCGATAGCGGGATCACGGTGCAACTCGATAACGGCTGGCCCGAACAAGAGCTGAGCGAGCGCGAGGCACTTCAGGTCCATCGGATTATCGAAGAGGCACTCGCCAACGCTTGGCACCACGGCCACGCCCACACCATTCGACTCTTGCTCGATAGCGATGAGTACGCCTTGCAGCTGTTGATCGAAGACGACGGGGAAGGCTTCGCCGCCGGGGTCCGCCCCGACGCCGCTGTCCTCAATGCGGTCACTCGCGGCACTGGCACTCGGGAGGGCACTCGGGAGGGCACTCGGGGCGGAACTCAGGGGACTGGCGGCACTCGGGGGACTGGCACTCAGGACGCCCCTCGGGACGCCCGCATCCGGAGCACCGGCGGACCGACGCCAACGCGCGGCTACGGCCTGCCGGGGATGCGCGAGCGCGCCCGCCAACTCGAAGCCCTGCTGAGTATCGACAGCGAACCGGGGCAAGGGACGCGCATCTACCTCTATCTGCCCCGGGGCCGCAAACCGGCTTGGGAGGGGTAGAACGTCATGCGGGTGCTGTTGATCGACGATCACCGCCTCTTTCGTTCGGCGCTCCAAGAGCTGCTCGAGAGTCAGGGCATCAGCACCGCGACCGGCAGCGGTCGAGACGATATCGTCGCCCTCACGGCAGAGTTCCAGCCCGATCTGGTCCTGCTCGATCTGCGTATGCCGGGGCAGGACGGGCTGACGGTGCTGCAGCAGCTGCGGGCGAACAATCCGCAGCTGCCGGTCGTCATGCTCACCGGCAGCGAAGAGGAGCGCGATCTCTTCGACTGTCTGCGTGCCGGGGCGCAGGGTTATCTGCTCAAAGACAGCGATCCCGACTACCTCGTCTCGGCACTCCACGAGGTCACCCAAGGGCGTATCGCCATCGCGCCGCAGCTGACCGATACGCTTGCCCGCGCCCTCGGTCAACCGCCGGGTGCGCACGATCCGCAACGCCCCCCCGATCCCTTCGCCGTGCTGACCCCGCGCGAGCGCGACATCCTGGAGCACTTAGCAACCGGCGAGAGCAATAAGGTGATCGCTCGTCAGCTCGGCATCTCCGACGGCACTGTGAAGCTGCACGTGAAGTCGGTGCTGCGCAAACTCGGGGTCCGTTCGCGGGTCGAGGCCGCCATCAAGGCGGTCGACTTAGGGCTGCCGCGCCGGCGCCTCGGCAGCGATTAGCCAGTAGGTCGCCGTAGGGAGCCAGTAGCGCCTGTCCCTTCTAGCCCCTGCTTCTAGCCAGTGGCCTTCTAGCCAGTGGCGCCTATCCTTTCATGGATATTCCCTTTCGTGGAGCGATATGTAAGAGTCAGCGTGGATTGATCTTGCTCACGGGGAGGCCCCCACCATGGACTTTGCGTCGCTGACTGCCGCGCAGTGGACACTCATCGGTGCCATCTTCTTCATCGCCGTGATTCTCGGTGCCGTCGTCAACAAGACCCACTTCTGCACCATGGGTGCAGTCTCTGACATCGTCAATATGCAGGACTGGCGCCGGATGCGTGCCTGGGCGCTGGCGATGGCCGTCGCGATTCTCGGGGTGGTGCTACTTGAGCCACTCGGTCTCATCGAAGCCAACCAGACCATGCCCCCCTACCGCGGCGCCCCTATCGCCTGGGCGGGTGCGTTGATCGGCGGTCTGCTCTTCGGCATCGGCATGACCTTAGCCAGCGGTTGCGGCAACAAGACCGTGGTGCGCATCGGCAACGGCAGCGTGAAATCGCTCTTTGTCGCCATCGTCCTCGGTACGGTCGCCTACTTCACCATCAACCCGCCGCTGCTCGACGCCCCGCTGCGTGTTGTGCTCTTCAATCCGATCGCCATCCCCCACAGCAACGGCGGCGATCTCGGGAGCCTGATCGCCGGCGAGGCCGGTGTATGGGCCCGCCTGCTCCTCGGGGGGGCGATCGGCGCTGCTCTGCTCTACTTTGTCCTGCGCGCCGCCGACTTTCGCAGCAGTCGCGATCACGTCCTCGGTGGCGTGGTCGTCGGTCTGGCCGTAGTCGCCGTCTGGGCGCTGACGACACAACTGCCCGGCCCGGCCTCAGGGATCACCTTCGTCGGCCCCATTGCCGGCACCGTGGAGTACACCGTCGGCGGCTTCGATCGCGCCCTGCTCAGCATCGGCGTCATCATCGTCTGCGGGGTGATTCTCGGCTCGCTGCTCTGGGCGCTGATCAGCAGGAGCTTCCGCATCGAGTGGTTCGCCTCGAAGCAGGACTTTAGCTACCACCTGATCGGCGGCGCCCTGATGGGGCTCGGCGGCCCGCTGAGCATGGGCTGCACCTTCGGTCAGGGGATTACTGGCCTATCGACCTTAGCGATCACCGCGCCGCTGACCGTTGTCGGCTTGATCCTCGGCAGCGCCATTACCCTCAAGGTGCAGTACTACAAACTGCTGCACGAGGAGGAGGCGACTTTGGCGAAGAGCGTGACCACCGCACTGGTCGATCTGCGCTTGTTGCCGCAGTCGATGCGACGGCTTGAGGATCTCTGATTCAACGATGCGTGCTGAGTGGCTGAACCGGTGGGCCTTCGCCCGCCGGCTGATCCCCTGTAATCAGTGGCAGCGCCCGACCCCTGAGCGGGTGCGTGCCGATTTGATCGCCGGGCTCGCCGTTGCCCTGGTGCTCATTCCGCAGTCGATGGCCTACGCCGCGCTGGCCGGGATGCCGCCCTACTACGGCCTCTACGCCGCCTGTCTGCCGGTTATGGTGGCGGCCATCTGGGGCTCCTCGCCGCAACTGGCAACCGGGCCGGTAGCCGTGGTAGCACTGCTGACCGCATCGGCGCTCACGCCGCTGGCCGAGCCCGGCAGCGGTGAGTTTATTACCCTGGCCATCACCCTGGCACTGCTCGTCGGCTTGATGCAGCTGGTCCTCGGGCTCTGCTCACTCGGCACCCTGGTCAACTTCCTCGCCCACCCGGTCATTCTTGGCTTTACCAACGCCGCGGCGATCGTCATCGCCCTGTCGCAGGTCAATAACCTGCTCGGCCTGCCGCTGTCGCGCGACGGCGGGATGCTCGCCGGCATCGTCGAGCTCCTTGGCGATCTGGCCAACACCCACGGGCCGACGTTGGCCATGGGGCTGACCGCCATCGCCATCATGGTCGCCTGTCGGCGCTGGCTGCCGCGGCTGCCCGGGGTCTTGGCCGCGGTCGTCGTACTCACCCCGGTCAGCTATTTGATCGGCTATGAGGGGCTCGGCGGAGCGGTCGTCGGGTCGATCCCGGCCGGTCTGCCGACGCCGGCAATGCCAAGCTGGGAGTGGGAGACGATACGAGCACTGCTGAGTACCGCAGCGATCATTGCCTTGGTCGGCTTTATGGAGGCGATCTCGATCGCTAAGGCGATTGCGGCGCGCACGCGCGATCGCATCGATCCGAATCAGGAGCTGGTCGGGCAGGGTCTTGCTAACCTCGCCTCAAGCCTGTCGCAGGCCTTTCCGGTCAGCGGCTCCTTTTCGCGCAGCGCTGTCAATCACGATAACGGTGCGCGCAGCGGGCTCGCCTCGGTGATCACGGCGCTGCTCGTTGCCGTCGCGCTGCTGCTCTTCACCCCCCTACTCTACCACCTGCCGCTGGCCGTACTGGCGGCCATTATTATCATGGCAGTCAGTGGCTTGATCAATTTCCGCGCCATGGTGCAGACGTGGCGGACCCACCGCGACGACGGGGCGGCGGCGCTGACGACCTTCGTCGCCACCCTCGCCTTCGCGCCGCATCTCGACTACGGCATCCTGATCGGCGCTGGCCTCGCCATCATCCTCTACCTGCTGCGCACCATGCGCCCGCGGGTGGTGATCCTCTCCCGTCACCCCGAAGATGGGACGCTGCGCGACGCCCGCCTCTTCGGGCTGCCGGAGAGTCGCCACATCGCTGCACTGCGCTTCGACGGCGCGCTCTACTTCGCCAACGTCGGCCACCTCGAAGACCGCGTCTTGGAGGTCAACCACGAGTACACCGAGGCCCGTTTTGTGCTGCTGGTCAGCGACGGCATCACCTCGATCGACTCCTCGGGGGTCGAAGCGCTGCACAACCTCCACCGCCGCCTGCACGAGAACGGTGTAACGCTGGTCCTCGCCGGCGTCAAGCTGCAGGTCTGGGAGGTGATGCAGCGCGCCGGCCTGATCGAAGAGATCGGGCGTGAAAACCTCTTTCGCAATGAGAACGAGGCAATCCGCGCGATCCACCGGCGGATCGACGACCCGCAGTTCGACGCCGCCTGCTGCCCACTGCGCCCGGCGTAAGTCTCCAGCAGCGTCTCACGTCTCAGGGCACGTCTCAGGGCACGTCCGTGAGCGCATCGAGCCGCGCTTTGATGTGGACAAGGCGCTGCGCGAAAGGTTCAATGCCGGCGTCGAGGTCGCCGGATTGCTCTCCTGCTTACAGCTGCCCGCGCCCGTCAAACCGCTGCTGCCTTTTCGAGATGCGACTGCCGCTGCGGCAGCCGCCGCCCTAGCTGGCATTCCCTGCACCTTCGAGGAGTACCTAGCGCTCGTCGATCACGCCGGGCGCATCATCAACCCGAAAAAGCGCGGTGCCATCGCCCAAAACGCTTCACAACACCAAGCAGTGCGTGTCCTCCACTCTTTCTCTTGTGAGAAAATCTTTTAACCCATAAAGCGCATTGCCGTCAGCATGACGGTAATCATCAAACCCAACGAACCGACAATAAAACCGAGCACCAAACGGTGCTGTTTATCTTGCCGTCTGATCATTTCTTCGAAACGCTTATCGACTTGCTCGAAACGCTTGTCCATCTGCTGCTGCATCGCCTCGAAGCGCTTGTCTATCTGCTGCTGCATCGCCTCGAAGCGCCTGTCGACCTGCTCCAGGCGTTTGTCGATTTGGGCAAAGCCCTGCTGCATCAACTCGCCCTGATGCTTCAGCGCCTCCTCCACCCGCGTGATGCGCTCGTGCAATTCGCGATCATAGCCAGGCGGCTGCGGGGTCAAGCGCTGCTCCTCCAACCACCGCTTCAGGTAGGCTTCGATATAGGCGTTTATTTTTTCGTGATCACTTTCAGCCAGCGCCATACGAAAAACTCCTCAATCGCTAGCCACCTTCCGATCAATGGCATCTATTGTGGCACAACTGTTAGAGGCACAACCGGACTCAAACCCCAACCTAGCCCCAGCGGTCTACCAAATAGCCGGAGAGAAGGTCGGTAGGTTGCGCACCTCAATCTGATCGCCGTTTTGACACAGGACATAGAGACCTTTATCAATCGCCGCAGCGGCCACGTCGTCAGAAACGACCATTCCCGCCACAGCCCCCATTACGCGATGCCCCTTGTAGAGCGGCATAATGCGCTTAAATTTCTCCAACCGCGCCAAGTGCGCATCGATATGCTCATAGGCCAATTTTCTTTTGCACTCGACGAGGACCGCATCACCGTCATTGACAACCAGTAAATCGATCTCCAGTGCCTCGCCATTGCGTTTAGTCGACATTTGTGGATGGAACGAGTGCACCTCAATGCCTTTTTCACGGAAGAGGCGCACTACAGCAGGGGCAACTTGGTGCTCTACAAACTCACCTAGCCGGTTGCCCAAATCGCCGAGGTTTTTGGAGAGCTGCTTGAGGCGCTGATCCGTATCCTGAAACTGGCGTTCGGTCTCCTGAAACTGGCGCTCGGTCTCCTGAAACTGGCGTGCAGTCTCCTGAAACTGGCGCTCGGTCTCTTGCCGCGACTCCTTCATGAGGCGCTCAGTCTCCCGAAGCCGGCGTTCGCCCTCCTGAAAAAGCCGCCATACATCTTCAAAGGTCGGTTGTGCTTGCGACATATCAAAGCCCTCGGCCACAGCTACCACGGATACTCAAGTATACAACTGCGCTCTGCTTTGCTCCATTGAGTCCCACCGAGCGGCGGACTAGAATACGCTGCAGCGCTGCCCGAGTGGAGCGAAGGCGCTGGTGCTGGCGGAGCATGACGACGCGCAACGCCTCGAACGCACCACCTCGCTACCGCTACAGATGAGGTGATCCAACGCTGGGGTGCGCTCTATAAAGGCCCGCCGGTGATGAAGAAATATCTATCCGGTGAGCCGCTTGATGCGCTCGAACAGGTACAACTCGACAAACGGGTCGACATCTACCGCGAGCGGCTCGGGGAGTTGAGCTGGTTTATGAAATGCCTCAACGAGCCCATCGCCCGGCAGGCCAACAAGGAGGACGGGTGCACCGGCCACTTCTGGGAGGCTCGCTTTAAGTCGCAAGCGCTCGGCAGCGATGCCGCTCTGCTCGCCTGCATGGCGTACGTTGACCTGAACCCTGTGCGCGCCGCCATCGCGCCAACGCCTGAGGAGTCGGAGCACACTGGCCTGCGGGAGCGCATCGAGCCGCGCTTCGACCTGGAAAAGGCGCTGCGCGAAAGGTTCGATGCCGGCGTCGAGGTCGCCGGAATGCTCTCGTGCCTCAAATTACCCGCGCCCGTCAAACCGCTGCTGCCTTTTCGGGATGCGACTGCCGCTGCGACAACCACCCCAAGCAGTGCGTGTCCTTCACTTCCTCCCTCTTCCTCCGTTGCATTATCGTTAAGCCATCTTTTGCCAGTGAGTGACATCTTGAATCTCCGCCAACTCGTCCTGTTCGGCTTGCTGTGCCTTATAAAGATCCCACCTGATTTGCAGGTTCAACCAGAAATCGGCCGAGACACCAAAAAATCGAGCCAAGCGAAGCGCAGTACTAGGAGTAATGCCACGTTTTTGATTAACTAGCTCGTTAACTCTTTGATAAGGAACGTGTATAGCATCTGCTAGTTCACGCTGCGTTATATGCATTGGACGCAGAAACTCCTCTACCAGCATTTCGCCGGGATGAGTCGGCTGCCTATGCGTAGGAATGCGGACCATACTTCACCTCTAATGATAATCAGTTATTTCCACTTCACCGGGCCCAGCTTCAGTCCATTTAAAGCAGATCCTGTATTGCTCGTTCAATCGAATGCTGTGCTGCCCCTTTCTGTCGCCAGATAAGGCTTCCAGACGGCTACCTGGAGGAACTTTTAACTCATCTCGATGAACAACGGAATCGAGCAATTCGAGTTTTCTTGAAGCGATCCGCCACAACGCCTGCGGACACACTTTCCGGGCGGCCTTTGAGGCCACTCCGTTGAAGATGTCTTCCGTGCCCTTGCCTTTGAAATGAACAATCATGATGTAACGGTAGCACAGCTCTCATGCTACGTCAACGAGAGTGAACCTGCCCCCTATGCCAGGCCTTTGATCTCCAAAGACTGACAGGCTAGAATGCGCTGCCATGAACTACTCCCGCCAAGCTTAAGCTATGGCGTGAGTTTCGCGCTTCGACGGGAGTGCCGACTCATCCAGAGGATGACCCGGTCTGACCTCCCTCCACGCATCGGCCGGTTCCCGACCGGATAAACTCCGCTCCAGCCAAGCCAACAGCACCCGAGCGGCGTTCTCGTCCCGCGAACAGGACGCGCCGCAAGGGCAGCTGTGCCGGCGCTGGCTGAGCGGTTTCTTCTCCTGCTGCCCGCAGGCGTGGCAGGTCTGTGAGGGCTTGATCTGCCGCGTCGGGGCCTCCACCGCCCAAGCACCGCCGGGTAGCAGGGAACCATCGCTGGTTCCCCGCCCCCTCAGAACCGTGCGTGCGAGTTTCCCCGCACACGGCTCAAGCAGGCTGCAAGGCATCCATTTGTCTCCTGTCTTTGGCATGTAT
>NZ_NRRN01000077.1 GCF_016583625.1 Halorhodospira abdelmalekii
TGCGCTCACCGAGGGCTGCCTCCACAGCGGCCGCCATCGCCCAAGTCGCCTTCCCTGCACCGATAACGATCAACCGCCGAATCGTGCTTAGATCGAACCACTCCTCGCCGATGCGCAGCCACTCGCCTTCCCGCTCCAGTGCCTTCGCCACCGCTGCGTAGCCGTCCACGGCCGCCACTCCGGCGCGAAAGATCGCCGCGCACTCCTGAGTTCGACTCACTCGCACCGCCGACCTCCCGCTACGCTACCGCACCGGGCACTGCCCGCCTCCACAGCCGCCAAAAAGGCACGGATCCACGGCACGTGAAGCTCCAAGCCGTCAAAGCCGTGGCTACCTCCCTCCTCAACCAGCTGCTCGCAGCCGTGCAGCGCGGTGATCGCTTCGCGGGCATCCAGCAGTTCATCGCCGAGTTGAGTAAGCAGTAGTAGGTTTTCCTTTCGGTACTGTGACGGCGCCATGGATCGAAGCGCTTGCAGATGGCCTTCGTGCCACTCATAACGGCTGCCGTCGTGGAGATTAAGACCACCGGTCGGCCCCAGTGCACAACGCAGCGTTTCGTAAGGGCGCAGCGCCGGATTGATCAGCACCGCCCGCAGACTCGGGAACCGCTCGCTCAAGCAGAGTGCATAGAAACCACCGAGGGAGCTGCCAATCACGCCGGCTGGCTCGAAGCGCGCCACACACTCGATCAGCTCGCTCAGCGTCTCAAGCGCCAGCTGTGGATGGGTCGGCAACGATGGGGCGAGGAAGCCAACGGCCTGTAACTGCTGCCGCAGAAGCATCGCTTTGTGGCCGTACCCGCTGCCGCCGAAACCGTGAAGATAGAGGATCATTGATCTGAGCTCACTAGGAAGCTCTGCGGGCTTTGATGAAGCTGTCGCCCTCGTCCTGCTTGAGCAATAGATCTGCGTAACTAGACACGGATACGCCTCCTAACACCGCTCCTCGGATCGGCGCCCATCGTAAGATCGACGCTTCCCACTCCTTCTTTCACTCTTTCGTCTTTTTGAGCCTCAACGTGCCTCCCCAATTCGGTTTAGGCTTCTCCTCTTCCGTGACTGTCGACTTGTCAGCCCCTTCCTTCTGTGACTCCGCGTTGGGCAGCTCTCCCTTTTGCTGCTTCGCCTTACGCTCTCGATGCCACTTTTTCAGCTGCTCGTGGGCAAAGGTGGCTTGTTGATCGGTCACTTCTCCGGCAATCGTGCCGTCTAGGTGGTGTCGGGGCTTTTGAGCGGCCACAGCGGCTAGATAGCGGGGATGCCGAGTCCACTTTGCCAGCACGGTTCTGATAGCCCACGCCGGTGGTCCCTCCTCAGCGCGTGCCTTATCGTATAACAGCTTGTGGACACCAATCGCTAGCGGTCGACCTTCGTCACCCTTGAAGACGACCGGGAACTGTTCCCTAACCCACTCCCTCGCCTTCTTGACTTTTTCAGCTTTGATTTCTCGTCTTGAAAGGGTTTGATCGTGAGTCATGCTGCTAACCCTCCTCAGTGACTCCTAGCTAGACTGGTACCCGCTCGTTCGCTCGCGCATCGTATCCGCAGCAGGCTCAGGGACGGCTTTTATCACGGCGCCTTCCTCTGTCAGCAACTACTTGAGCGACTACATGTCAGCGGGTGCCGCCGTAGCGACGCCGCTACTCGTTGAAAACGGTTCAACTGCGTCCGAATCCATCGGTTTCAAGCCTGGTCAACTGCCATCAGGGCGATCATCTCAGATGCAACTGCTTCCATTTGCTGCTCGGTCATCGCCCCGAAGGCCTCGCGAGCCTCATCCAGGCCGCTATCGCTGTCGGGATAGGGAAAATCGAGGCAACAGACGCTGAATCCAGGCGAACGGACGTGGATCCTGATCTGCGGCCCATTCTCTGCCCCTTCATCGAGCAGGACCATGATCTGCCCGAGCTCAGAGTGCTCGTGCAGTTTGCAGAAAGGTTCAGGGGGAGGCATTTGATCTCCTCTGTTTTTTTGATGGGTTCCAACCAACCAACGCTGTGTTCAGTCGTTAGCTTTTGGATTATGAATTGTATGACTATATGGGGTGCCGCTAGCGACACCCTCCCCCCCTACCGCTAGCGACACCCTCCCCCCATCGTCGCTCACTACCCCGAGGCGGCGGCGGTGGAGGCTGGAAGTCGTCTCGCATACTGTGGGGCACTCCCCAGCGTCCTTGCTCCAGGAGCCGTTGAGCGATCCGCAGGCCGTGGAACGTGGAGCGCCTCGATTGTGGATTGAACAGCAGGTGCCAGACGATCTGGCGGTAGAGTTCTAGGAAGGCGACGCCCATAAAGAGAGCGTACTTATCTGCGATGGCGGCCGCCTGGACCAACTCGCTCTGGCTGAGTCGCTCGCGGACCAGCTGCGCATCGGCCTGTGCTCCCTCGGCGTGTCTGCGATCACAGCTGCCCACTTGCCCTTTCAGGCCCCCCTCACTGGCGGTCTTGCGGGCTTGGTGCGCGTTGTGGCGGCGGATCTCGTGACGATAACGTTCGATTGCCTCTAAGTCGTTTGGGGTCAGCGCCGAGTCGGGATCGAGGCCGATGCGCATGTCATGGCCGTGCAGTCTCACCATGATCTCGAAGTGGTTTCGCTCTTGGTGCGTCATGCGGGCCACGATCGCAGTTTCATCATTGAGCACGGGTGGAACGAGCTCTACCGGGGTCGCTGCATCAGACAGAGTCTCTTCCTCTGCAGCTGACTCACACTGCACTTGCGGCGACTGTGGCACTTTAAGATCAGGTTCAGGAGCCATGGGAGAAGGTGTCGTCTCGGTAGGGCCTGTTTCTGGAGGGCGAGGCGGATCCTGTTGTGGTGATGCAGTATCTAGGGGGCTCGACTCCTCGGTGGGTTGAGAGGCCAGAGAGCGCGCGTGTGGCGCGGATGAGCAGCAGGATCCGGATACCGTGGCGGCGATCGCCGACGTGGCTTCCAGCACCACGGTGGTACTTGCCTGCCGCGGAGTGGCGGCTCCAATCTGCTGTTCAAGCTCTTTGGGGATCGTCAGGATCCAGTGCGTGCGCTCATTGCTGCCGTCTTCGCGTACGGGCGAGAACCAGTGGAGCAAGCCTGCGTTTTTGAGTTTGTTCCGTCCCCGCCCGACCGAGGATTTGGTCGTTTGCAGGCGTTCGGCAAGTTGCTCGACAGAGATAATGGCCATGTAGTCTTGTCGCTGCCGGCCCATATCCCAGAGGTGACGGAAAAGGTCGACTGTAATGCGGTCGCGAGGACCGGCAATAGCTGCGATGTATCGATCAATGACTCGTGGGATCGCGGTGTACGGTAAATGGTCGCATGCATAGTCGAAAATATTGACGTTCGATCTTTCTTGTGAATTGCTAAGGTAAGCCAAGGCGGTGCCCTCCTTGTTCTGGACACAGCAACCCTTGACTCACACCGGAAAGCACACTAGACTGCAGGTGTCAGGCTGCAGTTTAGCGATGTTCTTCCGCGCGTGAGCTTATAGGCTGCGATGCGGTGAAGGCCCCCGGGTGCTACCAACACCCGGGGGCCTTTTGGTTCTAGTTTCTACTGCTCTTCAATCTCTATCCTCTCTTTTCTGCAATTCATCAATCGTCGCAGAGTAAGACAGCCAAGCGCTCTTCGCATGCGGTGTGTAGAGCGCCTCTAAATCCAGCCAGCAGAAGCCTCAGTGGGTTGGGGTGCTAACGGTCACACGGACGGCGCACGCTGGGATTTAAGATTACCGCATGATTTTCACTTTATGCAAGCGGTTGTATATCGAATCGCTGAATGGACACAAGTCTCTTGTGGGTACCTGTTATGCACAACATCACACCCCCAGAAAAACCTTTCTTGGCCCGTTAACCCCTTGGTAGAAAGATGTTCGGCTGAGATATTCAAGTTGATGTCAACAGGATATCAACAAAAGGGTCCCGCAATCAAATACATCCATTAAAATCAATAGTCTAGCGGCTTTTCTGTGGGGGGGGGAAGGCTAACCCCTATCAGGAAAGGTTTTTTGGTAGGGCGCAAAGCGTTTTCGAACTGGTCCTAAAGACACTTTTATTTGATAGAGGCGTTAGGGCGGCAAGTGATCAAAAGCGTTTGACGTCCTTTTCCCTGAGAGATGAGAGTTCTTATGGTGTGGTTTGACGTAACCAAACAATCTTTCTTCTGGGTGGGGAAGCTCCGATATTTCCTAAAACGATGAGTTGGTTTTGCCGCTTAGCTTCATTTGGGAACTTTTGTAGGAGAGTGATTGTTTCACTGTGAAACGAGGCATCCGGGCGTGATGACCCATGGCCTGTTCTGTCGAGGGAACAGGCGGTCGCGGGCCGGTGATCGAGACACGACCAAAAGCCCTAGTGGAGGTAGCCGGGGAGGGCCACGGTGAAACAGGACTGCCGATCAAACTCCCCTACGATCTGCTTACTGTCGAGGAGGCGGGGAGTAGCTGCTGTCTGGTGGTCGAGGTCGCGATCGAGGCCCTTGGGGTGATGGTCTGGAGTGGTCGGTTTCACGGTGAAACAAATCCCCTATGTTTTTAGGGTGTTTCACGGTGAAACAGGACCGCTGCTGTGATGTGCCGCGGTCTGTCTGCTGTCGAGGAGTTGAGAGCCGGCTACTGGACGATTGGCGCGGTTCGGTCCCTGTTGTGGTCTCCGGTACGAAGCGGTCGGTTTCACTGTGAAACGAGGCATCCGGGCGTGATGACCCATGGCCTGTTCTGTCGAGGGAACAGGCGGTCGCGGGCCGGTGATCGAGACACGACCAAAAGCCCTAGTGGAGGTAGCCGGGGAGGGCCACGGTGAAACAGGACTGCCGATCAAACTCCCCTACGATCTGCTTACTGTCGAGGAGGCGGGGAGTAGCTGCTGTCTGGTGGTCGAGGTCGCGATCGAGGCCCTTGGGTGATGGTCTGGAGTGGTCGGTTTCACGGCGAAACAAAGCCCCTACGTTTTTAGGGTGTTTCACGGTGAAACAGGACCGCTGCTGTGATGTGCCGCGGTCTGTCTGCTGTCGAGGAGTAGAAGGTGGCTGTTAAACAAAAAACGAAACCGTGACCAGCCCCAAGAGTGGTGGTCAGGCGAGGGGAAAGGCTTGCACGTGTTACGAAACAGCTTTAGATTGCTCGTTCAATCGCTTTGCAAATTTTCTGCATAACATCAACATCAATCATGAAATTAGGCTCAATTACGATTTTGCCATGTTCGTTTAAGTAGGCGACGCCTCGCTGCTCGCCGTTCTGCCCGTTCAGCTGTATTACGTATTGTCCTGACGGCTTTCTGTGAGAAGGCGATTCTGTCTGTGGCACTTTATTTCTGGTGGGATTTAAGGTTTTTGAATCCTCCTCTTTACAGTGGTTATAAGAGGGGGGGCGCATGTAATCGTCATCATTTGTCGGCTTATCGACAGCATTAATCTCTTCTCCTTTTTTGGAGCTTTGGTCTTCATTGGGAGAATGAGCTTTCTTGTTGTTGTTTGATGAACGAAGCGCCTTCAAAACCTCAGTCAGACGTGTTTTCGCTTCTTCTGCATCGCATGCTGGCCCTGCATTTTTAAATATTCTTTCAGTTATTTTCTGAGATAAATCGGGGTTTTTGTTTGATTCAGTGGCTATTTCATAGCCGAGTCGTAGCGGAATCCAGCTCGGTCTCTCTCCTACGATTTCAAGTATTGCCTTCGGCAAATCTACCAGTGCAAGCATCTTTGTTATTGTGGCTTTTGAGGTTCCGGTCAATGCAGCTAATTCAGCACGATTTTTGACTGCTTCAAGCTCAAGAGCCTCTGCCATTAGTATCGCCGTTTCATAGGGAGGCTGGTTTTGGCGGTTACTGTTCTCGCGCAGGCGATCGCTGATTAGCTGTGCATCGCTCGCTTCTCGCACGTATGCTCGCAAAGGCAAACCGAGATCGCGGCAGGCGAAGTAGCGGCGATGACCATAGATCAGCTGATATTTTGGGCCATCTGGAGACGGATTGGGATGATGGCGTACGGCTGCAGGGATCTCGTTGTGGCCGCGGCTTGCGATGTCCTCGCGTAAAAGAGCTTCAGTATCAGGGTCGTAGCTTGCTGGGAATCGATTTTTTCCAACAAGCTCAATTTGTTCGATCGGAATTTCTTGGTAAGCTCGATCCCTCAGTCCTTGCTCTGCACGGTCGAGACTTGCCGATGCAGGCGGTCGTGTGGTTGATGCCTGTACAAACTCTAATGTTTCACCGTGAAACACTTCCTG
This sequence comes from Halorhodospira abdelmalekii, assembly GCF_016583625.1. Taxonomy (GTDB): domain Bacteria; phylum Pseudomonadota; class Gammaproteobacteria; order Nitrococcales; family Halorhodospiraceae; genus Halorhodospira; species Halorhodospira abdelmalekii. The sequence goes on from NZ_NRRN01000077.1 coordinate 6,200, forward strand.
CGGCGCCTCAGCAGGCGGCAGGGCACGCAGTCCGCGATGTTGTTTCTTACTTGGCATGAGTGCCCTCCTGTTCCTCAGCTATGCGATGCCACGCAGACTGAACATTGTCTAAAATCTCCTGCATCAACGGATCAATAATCTCGCGGGCACGGCGGTACGTTGTGGAATTCATCCCTGCTGAAGGCGCAATGTCGTAGATTGAGTTCATTGTTGCGCCAGCAGCTGAGAGCGCGCGCGTTATACCAAAGGGATTCTGAAAAACGTTGACGCCATAGATGTAACGTATCCACTCGCTGATGGCGCGGGAAGATTCGTTGTTGCGGTCGTAACGGGAAATAAGTATTTTGTACAGCTCGAATGTTTTGCTACGTCCTTCAATGCGCCGCATCTTAGTCAATACTTCCGCAGTAAGAGAAAGATATTGAACCGAAGTAGCGAAGTCGACGTACTCCGCTGGAACCGGAACAATCACCCCGTCAGCAGCCCACATAACGGCAGTAGTCGTGTGAAGCAAAGATGGGGGGCAATCGAGAATGATAAGGTCGTAGTCGTCTTTGATTTCGTTAATCGCTTTATCGAGGAAGTGATAGTATGCTGTGGTTGGGTTTTCTACCTGTTGCATGGGAATATCAGCTTCGATGGAGTAAACTGCCCCACAAGCTGGCACTATGTCGAGTCCGTCTAAGTGTGTCGAGCGTACTAACTCCCGCAGGCTTTTTTTACCGCGAAACACGCTGATAACTGTTTCGTGATCCTGGATCTCAGCGTCCGGGAGGAAACCGTGCATCGCTGTAGCAGAAGACTGAGCATCCATGTCGATTAGTAGCGTCCGATAGCCGGTGATCGTACTGTAGTGCGCCAGATGAACGGCGGTGGTTGTTTTGCCAACTCCACCTTTTTGGTGCTGTACGGCTATCGATAGAGCGCGACTCCCCTCAGGTCGTATGGGTGTTGTGCCCTCTATGGCGCGCATACGGTGGATCTCGCTGAGCGTGAAGTATCTGTTGTTGTTGCTGCCACGTTGCCCAGTGGGATAGCCGATTTCGGTGGCTCGCTTCAGTCGCAGGTAGAGGGTGGCGCGAGAGATACCAATGAGTTGTGCTGCTTCAGACGAATGGAACAGTCTGGCTGGTTTGCGCAGCTGCTGACCGTCGACTTGGCTGCCCAGGTCGTCTCGGACCTGACGCAAGACTTTCTGTCCGTAAGCTGCAAGTTGGCTGAGTTCATCAACTCCGCGTCTCTTTTCTAGTACTGGAGGCACTGTCGTTACAGACATAATGTTCACCTATCTGACTTGTTGGCCACTTTAGACACTTGTGCCGTAATAATGCAAGATGGTGTGTCTAACCGTTGCAGTGCTGGCAAAAGCCGCCGGCGGCGTTTTTTATTATAGGATATTGAATAAACTGGGTTTTTTGGGCTTTCTGCCCAGTTTGCCGCTTCACTAGCCGCTGAGGTTCTTCAGATGGTGGAGGCGCGAGCAGATATCACAGGTGCAACATGCACAGGGTATATTCCGGCGAGCAAGGTGGGGCGGCGATTATCGGGGGCACCCTGCACCCTGTAGCCATCAAGCAACAGACTCGCCGCCTCACCGCCGCAGCAGGTCGCCTTTGATTAGCCAGACTAGGACGGTGAGCGGCCAAAGCAGGCCGGCGATGACACCAACGACACTCGCCACGTCGTTGCCGTGGTCGACGAACTTGACCATGGT
>NZ_NRRN01000078.1 GCF_016583625.1 Halorhodospira abdelmalekii
GAAAGCGCGCTTGCGCTGTTGGATACCATCGGCCATACCGGCACATCTCCTTGGGTGAATGAGATCGTGCCGACGACGATGAAGGACTAGCCGGGACTATGGAATACGGGGTCTAGCGGACGCGTACCATCGTCGCATCCTCGGTCAATGACCCCGATTGGGTCATGACCAAGTGTGGTCGATGGGCGGGAGCCCTGCCGCGGAACGGCCGTCCTGGGCGATCTGCTTGCCCTATAATCTTTTCTTAATCAAAGCCTTCGATGCGGTTCTGCACCAAAGGCCCGCGGAGCGGATTAGTTCAACGCTTCGCGTAACCGGCGGTCAAAAGCGGCAAAGCGAAGCGGCGCTGCTTTTGACCGTCCGAGTTCACGCGATTGTTAGCTTTCATCCCGCAGCTTTTCCGGCAAGGCAATTTTCCCGCTTTCTACATATTCACCGAGAACACGTAACCGTCGATAGTGTGCTAGCAACAGCTTTAACGTCACCTCGGGGTTTTTGGTTCTCTCGTTTAGTGAGGCCAAGCCGCCAAAACCGAGATGCTTTGCCACTTCTTCCGACATTTCGTTTAAGGCCTTTGCTTCGGCAGCCGAAAGCGCAGCAAACTCCCCTCGCTTTTTCCGACGTTGATATGCCATCTCTAGGCGGGCTTTGTCTATCCGCTTGATTGCTTCTACTGCGGCAACTCCAGCCCCGAGCAAAATACCCACCGATTTTGCAACCTGAAGAGCAACATCCGGGTTTAACAGGATGTCAATCCAACCAGGCGACGCATATTGAATGGCAGCAATTTGCGGCCTATGAGGGACAGGAATCTGGTGGTGCAGTACAGTATAAATATTCACGTAACTATAACCACCCCGCCAAGGGTATCCCTCTAAAGCGGTGTCTATTCGCTTTGCATTCCGAGGATCGAGGCCAGAATCAAAGCAGTATATGAACGCGTGGCTCTGCGAATACGCGTGCGGGAACCCGTATAGATCTTCCAACTCCCACCGCTCATCCATCAGAGCTCTATAGACTTGCGCCTCTCTCACCTATCCTCCCCCAAAAAGCTAACGCTGCAATCACACGCTTGTCGCGTGCATTGCTTTGTTAACTTTGCTCGGTCATTTCTTTGTACATTTTCGCTATCTGAGCAAGTCGAGATGGCCTGCCTTTCCCCCTGCCCATAGGATGCCGACCGAGTATTTCATCTACTTTACTTCTAAGAACTCCGGCCAACAAGAAATCTGAACTATTGTCTTCCAAGAAATCTTTCTTGTTGTTCTGGTCGAAATCCTTCAATCGCTGATACTCTTCAGCACAAACCTCACGAAGAGATTTATCGCCATAGCATACTGTGGTCCTGATAGTTTCAGGGGAGTTGATGTTTAATGCCACGAGTTCGTCATAAAGTTGGCCAGCGTTTCCGGAAAAATCTATACCCACCGCCAGCTCTTTACGCATTCGGGCAACAAAATCGTAAACATCATCAAATTCGCCAGTTCTATGACTGAATCTTTCTTCGGTTTCAGCAAGAAGCCTCTTTATCGTTAAGTCTCCAGCTTTTGTCAAAAGCCCTAACTGATCAATAAATTCTCTCTCGGGTTCAGAGAGCTCTCCACTTAGCGGCTTGTATTGTAGATCGTGCTCAACTTCATTAAAAACATGCGCAAGTAAACTGCAAACTTGTATCTCGCACGTAGTGCCTTTCAAGTTCTCATTAATTCCCGTTAAATCTTCATCCGGAAGAAATACTTGGCAGTGCGTCGCCCGATAATGAAGCCCTTGTTCATTGCGATCCTTTGCTTCAATAGTTGGCTCTTCCTTTTCTTTCCCTACAAAAGCTTTTCTTATTTCTTCGACTACTTGCTGACGGTCCGATTCAAGATATGTTGCCACCCTCACGCCAGCCAAATCGCTGATTCCGTTAAAGACCTCATCAACGGAGTCGTATCTTTGACGATGATCATCCTTTCTCAACTTATCAACGAAACTTTTTGGTGCCTTAGCGCGCCGCTGAACCGTTGCACGAACAGTAAGCTTCTTGTGCACTATGTCGTAGCATTTTTGATATACGACCTCCGCCATTTTTTGAAACCTATCGTGCTCCCTTGAATAGCGATCGCCGCAATCTTTTATCATTTCTTCAGAAAGAGGCATTATTCCTCCAATAAAGTTAACGCAGTCCATAACCGGCCGCCGAAAGCGGAGCGACGAAGGAGCGCAGCTTTTGGTGGTCCGTGTTGATGGGTTTGTTAGGCGAGTTCATGTCAAGTTCTGCATCCCTTAAGATAAAACCTCCGTAACGAGGGCTTGCAAGCCCTTGGGACCTTCCACAATCTGAAACTTGAACCGTGACCCAGCCTGCCAATATTTCCAAGGGACTTCTTTTAATCCAGTCGCATGGACGAATATGTCGCCGCCAACATCGCGACGAATGAAGCCGTACCCCTTCAGTTCGTCAAACCACCTCAATACCCCTGTTTCGGTACTGCCAACCTCTAGATCCGGCTCTTTTTCATTTTCCGCATCATCTGACGAAACTCTAACGGATTCAATCAACGCTTCAGTGAATGCTTTTAGTCTCGGTGGCGGGTTTCTTCCTTGAGGTACCTTAAAACTATGTAGCACCGATTCTATCAGCCGGATGGCTGTCTCGCACTCAGCCCGACAGAGAGTTTCATCGCTGAGCTTATTGCTCAACTCTAGAGCGTACTTGGAAGCTCTGCTGCTATTGAACCGAGGCATAGCCAGCCCCATAAGTTGGATTCGCAGCAACATAAGAATGTGATAGATATATCCCCGCATAGACTTGTCTAAAGCTCCTTGATTAAATAGTCTATGCACGGTGACATAGCTTAGACCCGAAGCGAAGTAAATCGCCGGATTGTGATCACCAACAAAAATTCGCGCCTCATAAGCTTTCAGCAGCTCCCCATAGTAGCGCGGGTGGCTATGGGGCTCGTTGAGGAACATCGCCAAAAATGATTTGGTTTGAGCGGTTAACGTAACAATGTTGCTCTGTGGAATGGGATCAAAGTGGTACTGCTTGGAACGCCGCTCATAGAAGATACGGTTCGCACGATCTACTGCCGCCTGGTGCGAATTGTAGAAGTCCTCAATCTCTTTATGGAAAGGCGTGAGCGATTCTAGAGCTTCCGGCATTACCGAGGTCTGCCAATTGGTAGCCTTAATCACTTCACTAATGATTTCACTATCGTCAGTTACTACAAGCTTGATCGGGACAAAAGTCGTGGAATCTATTTCTGCACGGTTTTGGTGTATTACGTGCGTGGTTTGACATCCATTGACTATCTGAAAATCAGATATTCTAAAAACATCACCCGTCCTGGATATACTGCGTGCAACAATCGTAATCCCATTGTTAAGCAGGGGGAAACGGCCCTTCGTACCCCCAGCAATAGTTTTTGCAATCTCTCTATTCACAGGATTATTCCCTTGATAATCCCGAACATTGTCATAGAATAGATCTCTATTTAGTTTTCCGTCGTCGTTGGTTATGAGTCGCAAAAATTCGTCGCCTGGCATTAGGCTAAGATACGCCTCATCGACCCCAGGTATGGAAGGAAAGACGGCTGTCTTATTAAGTTCAACCCGCCTTGTAACACCACGCTCTAGCTCTCGGTATATCGCCTTTAGAAGTTCGGAACCTATTGGTATAGCTTCTACGCTAGAAAATAGATGCGTTGATTCTAGCGTACTGACGCCGTCATTTAGCCTTGCGCGGGGCTCCGGGTCGTCATTCCAAGTGCCAGCCGTAACATAGTACGCGTGACATGTGGGATTCTGATCCATCGCAATGCTGAGATCGTAGACATCGTTTTTTAGTTTTCGCAGCGCTTCCAGTTCAGCATTGAAACGAATTTCCGGTTCATTGGAGAAAAACTGAGAGACTCCATAGAGAAAAGTGCCAATGCCGCCCGCATCGAACGCTGGCGACGTTTTAGCTTGGACAAAAACAAACTCGAAATCTAAACGCCGAAGCTTAGCCTTAAAGAAATCAAGGTCTTCTCTGCTTCTGACAGGGCGGCCGTTGACTAGAATAACTGCGCCATCAATCCCGCCGTCAGCCGACCCACTTACGAGTACCTCATCGAGCTCAACGAAGTCGCACGAGTGAAATTTTCGCAGGACCACGGATGTTGCGAACGCTTCGAACACCTCGGAGGAGTCGTCGTTCGAAAGGTTGCGTGATTCCGCAAAACTCTTAACGAAGCCTTTTAGAACTAGATCTTTCATTCTTCCGTGGCCCTCTTGGAACTTGATATATGGTGAAAATAAGTAGAGCCCTGTCGAATTCCGGACATTTGGTGACCGCCTAACGCAGAGCTTACCGGCGCGACGAAGGAGCGTCCGGTAGAGCGCCTTGTTGTGTGTTGGCCCCCATCTGCAATAGGTCTATAAAATCGGAACCAGCAGCACTTTTGATGGGGAACTCGTTACTTTGAAGCTCCCGAACAATCTCTGGAAGCCGATGTATGGTTATTCCGTGCTGGGCGATAAGCTCTACTTCCTGCTCAGATTTGACGTTATTTATGACCAGCTCGGAGGACCACTCGCCGCTCCACAGAGTCTCCATAAGTGCCCGTTTCTTGGTGGCATGGAACTTTCCCTCTACCCACTCGGCGACACCTTCAACAAGCTCTTCCTGAGAGCGCGCTGCGCTATTTGCAGCCCGTCCGGTCTTTCGTGCAGCTTTGGGCACCTTAGAGATGTAGCTGACTGGCCTCATTGAAGCCTGGACCTCAACATGGCGACAGACCGGGTTTTCGCCCGATCTGAACTTCACCGCAACCAAATCAATCTCGTTAACGCCGAGACGGATACCACGGATAGTGAAGTAACCCTGCCTATTCAGCCACTCTTCAACAATTTCTTCGGCCAAAAGGGCCATACCATTACCTCGTTATGGACACACAACGATTAGCGTAACCGGCTGGGTTTGGAGCGCCAGCGGAAAAGCCAGTCCGGGTTGACGCTTTTGTTAAGAGTCATTCACCGCGACGCCCTGCCGGGGATCATAAACTCTCTCCCTGTCATCTCGGACGATATTTCGTCAATGAATTGCAATGGAGCCGTTTCAAGGAATTCTGATAGGAGCCAGTTATGCTGACAATCAAAATGGCTGGCCAATGCATCCGGCGTATAGCGTGATAGCTCGCTTAGTTTGTGCATCGCCGCGAAGGTGATGGTCATTTGAGACCGCAATATATGGCCGTTTACATTATTGTTCCGTTTAAGATACCAAAGCCTCTGTGGACCGCAAATATAATGTACGTGGCGCCTAATACGCCTATGGTAGTTTTGATAACGCCGCAAGCTGGCGGGTTTCTGCTGAGGCCTCCAGCTAAACCGATGGCGCAATCGAACCAAGTACCGATCGTCATCTCCAAGCTCTCTTTCAAAGGCTGTCGGAAGCCGGTTCAATGTGTTTTGGTTCGCATATTTTTCCCGTAACTCCGCGACGAACCACGCCTCATGGGTATTGCTAGACCTTACTATGGCGGGAGCATTAATTGGCACAAATAGCTCCGGGTTTGAGTGGTATGTGAGGTCAAACGCTCTATGAATATAAGCCAAATTGTAAAGCAACTCTTTCAGCGAGTATGTTACATCGTTTGCAGGCTCGCCCAGGTGTCGGCACAGTGCCGGTAATATCCCGCCAGTTTTGAACTTAACAAACTCATTTGACAGCGACGTTCGTCCGCCAACTGTATACCCGGTTACGCCGTGTGCATCGCTAAATGCTTGTCCCTTTGCTAGCAATAGAGCCTTGGTAGCATTCAGAAAACAGTAGTATGCAGTCAGTGGGCGGGCGGTCTTGGAAAGAGTTTTTGTGGCTTCATAAAAAGACCGCGCTTGACCCCAGTAGAATCTGGCCTTCGCCAAATGTTTTCGCTTGAGCCATAGGTCGACATAGTCCCAAGTGTCTGTCACCAGGACAGTCTTCTCATCGAAGTGGGGTTCCGTGACTGCCTTATGTATGGTCAGCACTTTCCCCTTATGGTGAATTTCACGAAACCCCATACCTTTCCTTATGACTCTTAACGACTGCGTAATGGGCGCGAGCTTGCGAGCGTCCCAATTGACGCATTTGTTAGGCGGGTTTCACCAATCCATATTCGCAGCACGGTCATGAACCCCGGTTAGATAATCAACAAAACTTTCCATATCATCAGTAGATGCCATGGCGCTTCTGTACGTAGAATCAGAGGCGTACGTGAGAATACTAGGAAGTGTGCTTTTTATATATATCACTTCAGGGAAATCATTTGACTCCCAATAGAACTGCATAAATTCCTCAATTGCGTCTAATGCCTCTTCTTCCTGAAACTCAGTTCCACTCTGCATAGAGAATCGCGAGCTTCCTTTCTGATGGGGCATAAGCAGTGGTACAGCCCCAGCTCCTGAGTGGATTTGAAATGCCTCGCCGTTTTTTCCAAATGCTCCGTGAGCCATGTAATTTCTTATTTGCCTCTTGATCGCAACTAATTTGTCATAGTGTGGCTTTACCGATGAATCCTGAATGTCGAGACAAGCTTTGAACTTTGAAGCCCAATCTTTATCCGCTAGGTTTGCAACATCTTCGCCAGTCAATAATTGCCCCCTCAAAATACCAGCGTGAATGAAGACATGCTCAGTAAAGCTATAAAACGAATCAATCGCTGAGAGGGCCAACCATTCCGCCTCTCTCTTCAGATCATAATACGGAATATGGACACTCCAAGAATTTTCAGAATGCTGAGTCTTTATTCTTTCATCTTTTCTAGAGATTGCTTCTGTTGCTTTTTCTTTGAACGTCCTAACGAAAAACTCGTACCTATCATGCAGTCTGTAACTGTGATTCAGAACATTCAATGCAGATTTCTTTGCTGCTTCGCTTGCAATCCATTCGAAGTAAGGCTGGGCTACTTTAACCGCTTTTTTGATTTTTTTGACAACTTCTTGACATTCAGATTCCTGATTTTCCTTGTCTGAAGCAAACAAGCCCATTCCTAACTTCCTATGCTCCAGCAGATAGGCTGTTCCGTTGTAGTCGATTGGAACTGACCAAGATACTTTTTCAAACTGCCCTAGGTTTTTATAACCGAGGAGATCCACGAAGAGAAAATACACTAAGTAATAAGGAGGTAAGCTCCTACCAGCATCCGTGCGGTTTGCTGTAAAGAGAAAGTCTTTCTCAGCCTTGGTGCCTTTTTCTACTGCGGAGGCAATAGGATCAAGAGTCCTTCGAACTTGCTCTTTCAAAATTTCAATTTCATCTGGAAGCTTCATTGTGTTGCCTGTACGCCTAACGATTAAGCGTTTATCTGGTGTGCGCGCGCTGCCGAGACGGCCTGTTGTCGCGGGGCTCCCGCGCGCAGACCAGATAAACGGTTGTTGGACTAATCCGCTCCCGGCACGGCGTGGCGGTCGGCGCGAGCACGCTCTAGACAGAGGGGATTGTATTGTCGCGGCCGGTCCACTCGGCAGCGACGCGTGGGCGCAGCCGGGGGTCGAGCCGGGGGAAGAGGCGCAAAGATCGGCATGTGCGTCAGTTCCTGAGGGGTCGAAGTCGGTGTCTCTGGGTCAATCTTAAACCATTTCCCGAATTTCAGGCGAGCGCGGGCGCCGACCGTTTCGGGCCGGTCCAGCTGGAGAACCCGACGCGGTCGGTGTCAGGCGCGCAAGCTGGCACCTCCCCCGAGGTCTCGGCGCGGGGGGCTCAGGCACGCGATCACGCGCAACTGGCCAGCGCGGCATGTCGGGCACGGATAGCCATCGAAGGGGGCTCGCTCGCTGGCTTCTTCGGCCTGCGCTGTCGCGGCGGGCGC
>NZ_NRRN01000079.1 GCF_016583625.1 Halorhodospira abdelmalekii
CCGGGGCTGGCGCCGAGATTCGCCCCTATTCAGCCACCCCCGAGCACCAAGAGGCGCTCGGCTTTCCCGGCGGTGTGCCGAGTGATTGGCAGGCGCGCGCGCTGGAGCGCTTCGAGACCCTACTCGAGCGCAACCGGGCGCTGCGCGTCTACCTCGATAGCTGTGTGCGCTGCGGGGCCTGCACCGATAAGTGCCACTTCTACCTCGGCACCGGCGACCCGAAGAACATGCCGGCGGCGCGTCAAGACCTGCTGCGCGATGTCTACCGCCGCCACTTCACCGTTGCCGGTCGAAATTTTCCAGGCTTGGTGCGCGGCCGCGAATTGACCCGCGAAGCACTCGATGAGTGGTTTGTCTACTTCCACCAGTGCTCGCAGTGTCGCCGCTGCTCGGTCTTCTGTCCCTACGGCATCGACACCGCCGAGTTGTCGATGGCCGCGCGCGAGATCCTTGATGCCGTCGGCTACGGTCAGAAGTACTGCAACGAGATCATCGGCAAGGTCCATAAGGTCGGCAACAATCTCGGGCTACCGGGGCCGGCACTCGAAGATACGCTCGAGGGGCTGGAAGAGGACCTAAAGGACGACACCGGGCACGATATCCGCCTCCCGCTCGATGAGGCCGGCGCCGATGTCCTGCTCGTCACCCCGTCGGCTGATTTCTTCGCCGAGCCGCACGTCGACGGGTTGATGGGTTATGCCAAGGTCTTCCACCAGGCTGGACTGTCGTGGACGCTGAGCAGCTACGCCTCCGAGGCTGCGAATTTCGGCCTCTTTATCGGCAGCTACGAGCAGATGCAGCGCATCGCCGAGCGCATCCGCACCGCCGCCCTGGAACTCGGCGTTAAGCGCATCGTCATCGGCGAGTGCGGTCACGCCTGGCGGGTCGCCTACAGCTTCTGGAATACGCTGACCGGCGTCGGCCACGGCGCTGGAGAAGAGGACGAGTACGCGCGCGCGCTGCAAGCGCAGCTCGACCCGAACTACCCAGCACCACAGCACATCTGCGAGGTCACTGCCGATCTGCTCGAGCGCGGCGCCCTGCGCCTCGACCCGAGTGCCAACGCCCACTACGGCGGGGTCACCTTCCACGACTCGTGCAACGTCGCGCGCGCCTCGCGCATGGGGTCGCGCCCCGGCGGACAGCTGGAGATCCCGCGCCAGTTGCTGCGCGCCAGTGTCCCGCACTACGTCGAGATGGCCCCGAGCACCACCGGCGATGCCACCTTCTGCTGCGGCGGCGGTGGCGGTCTGCTGACCGATGAGCTGTTGGAGTTGCGCGTCAAGGGGGCAATGCCGCGCGTCAGCGCCCTGCGCGAGACGATGGAGCACGACGGGGTCGAGCGCATGGTTGCGATCTGCGCCATCTGCAAGGCGCAGTTTGCCAAGGTGCTGCCCTACTACGACATCCCGCGCGAGACGATCATGAGCCTGCACGAGGCGGTCGGCAACGCCGTGCGCTTCGACTGAGGGGAGAACGAGACGATGGCGAGCAACGCAGAGGCAGAGGCAGAGGAGCGCTACACCTTTCGCCGCTACCGCGACGGCGAACAGCGGCCAGGCAGCTGGCGCGAGCAGATCTTTCGCGCCGGGGCCTCGCATAAGTGCCCGACCTACATCCACCGCACCCCACCGTGTCAGGCCAACTGCCCGGCCGGCGAGGATATCCGCGGCTATCTGCAACTCGCTCGCGGGCTGCAGCGCAGCGATCCGGCGCTCGACTGGCAGGCCGAGGCCTTTGCCCGCATCAGCGCCAGCAACCCCTTCCCGGCGGTGATGGGGCGGGTCTGTCCTGCACCGTGTCAGCAGGGCTGCAACCGCCGCGTCGTCGACGATCACGTCGCCATCAACGCCATTGAACACAGTGTCGGCGACTACGCCCGCGAACACGGGCTCGATCTCGGCGCTGCCGGTGCCGATAGCGGCTATCGCGTCGCTGTCGTCGGCGGTGGCCCGGCCGGACTGACCGCCGCCTATCAGCTGCGCAAGCGCGGCCACCACTGCACCCTCTTTGAGGCGCAGCCGGAGCTCGGCGGCATGATGCGCTACGGCATCCCCGGCTACCGCGTACCGCGCGAGGTGCTTGATGCCGAGATTGCGCGGATTCTAGCGCTCGGCGTCGAGGTGCGCTGCGGCGTGCGCATCGGCAGCGACATCACCCTGGAGCAGCTCGAGGGCGACTACGACGCCGTCCTGTGGGCGCTCGGCACCCACGAGGGGCGCCCGCTGCCGCTCGCCGGCTGGGACGAGACGCCGAACTGCTTAACCGGGGTCGAGTTCCTGCGCGCCTTTAACGAGGGGCGGCTCGCTGCCGTCAGTGAGCGGATCTTGGTCATCGGCGGTGGTGATACCTCAATCGATGTCGCCTCGGTCGCCCGCCGTCTCGGCTACGACACCGCGCTGCCCGATGAGGCGCACCCGGAGCACGCCGTACTCGGCTACACCGCCCACGACGCTGCCGCCATCGCCGCGCGCAAGGGGGCGGCCGTCACCCTGACCTCGCTCTTCCCGCGCGCCGAGATGACCGCCGCCGAGGAGGAGATCGAAGACGCCCTCCACGAGGGGGTCGAGATCCGCGATGGCGTGATGCCGATCGCCATCATCCACGGCGACGACGGCCGCGCTCAGGCGCTGCGCTTTGCCGAGTGCCGTATGGAGGGTCAGCGCCCGGAGCCGATTGAGGGGACCGAGTTTACGATCGAGGCCGACCTGATCATCGCTGCCATCGGGCAGAAGGGGAGTCTGGCCGGGGTCGAGGCGCTCGATAACGGCCACGGCTTTATCGACGCCGACCCGCACTACCAGGTCAGCCAGCGCCCGGGCCACTTCGTCGCCGGCGATATCATTCGCCCGCACCTGCTGACGACGGCGATCGGTCAGGCGACCCACGCGGTGCGCAGCCTCGATGCTTATCTGCGCCGGGGGACGGCGCTGCGGCCACCCAAGGTCGGCGTCTGGCACTACAACCTGATCGAGACACTGGCCGCGAGGGGGCTGGCTCCGAGCGCTTACGATCGCACCGCCACCCGCGGCACCGACCGGGCCGCCTTCGCCGTCCACAACTTCGAGGAGCGCGGCCACAGCGAGGTGATTCGCCACGACCGGCTCTACCTCGGCCACTTCACTCCGGGCGAGCGCGCCGTTCGCCACCGCCGCACTATCGATGAGCGGCGCGTCCTCGGCGATTTCGCCGAGCGGCTGCAAGCGCTCAGCGGCGAGGAGGCACAGACCGAGGCGAAGCGCTGTATGAGCTGCGGGCTCTGCTTCGAGTGCGACAACTGCATCATCTACTGCCCGCAGAACGCCGTCCAGCGCGTGCCGAAGGGTGAGCGCAGCCACGGCCGCTACGTCTACACCGACTATAGCCGCTGTATCGGCTGCCATATCTGTCGCGATGTCTGCCCGACCGGCTACATCGAGATGGGGCTCGGTGAGTAGTGAGTAGCGCTGCTGCGCGGCGGAGCGTGAGCGTGGGGAGGAGAGAGCGATGAAGCGCTTCGAAGGGTGGCTGTGGGGCGGCGGTGCGGCCGTAGCACTCTTCGCCGTCATCGGCTTTATCGCGCTACTTGGTGATCGCGGCGCAGCTCCGCCGGTGCTGCCCGAGCCGCAGGGCGAGGCGTGTCTCCTCGAGGCCGAGCAGATGCGCCGCGAGCACGCAGACTGGCTTAGCGACCGAATGCATACCGCAGTCCGCCTCGGCGAGCGCGATCCGGCGCGGAGTCTGCAGGCGTGCGTCGACTGCCATGCGGTGCCGGCAGCGCAGCGCGCCCCGGAGCAGCCGCCGATGGCCTTTTGCCGCGACTGCCACACCTACACCGGCGTCTCCATCGGCTGTTTTCAGTGCCATAACGAACGCCCGAAGGGCGATCTGGCTGAGTTGGGAGGAGTCTTGCCGTGAGTGAAGATGCGTCCGCTACGCGCACGCTCTCGCGCCGTCGCTTTCTCGGCCGCTGCCTCGGTGCGGGCACGGCGGCGGCGGGCCTGCTGCTAGCCCCCGGGGTGTGGCTGCTTCACGGTGGCGGTGCTGCGGCTGCGGCTGCGGACGGAGAACCGGGGCCGGATCGCACCCGATCGTCGCCGCGATCACCGCGCTGGGGGCTGCTCATCGATACGCAGCGCTGCAGCGCCGAGTGCAGCGCCTGCATCGACGCCTGTCAGGAGGAGAACGGCTGGCCGGAGCCGGAGCACCCGCAGCAAGACCCGCAGTGGATTCGCAAGGTGACGGTGCGCGGTCCCGGTGACAGTGAACGCTCGCTACCAATGCTTTGTCAGCACTGCCAAAATCCGCCGTGCGCCTCGGTCTGCCCAACCCGGGCGACCTTCCGCCGGGCCGACGGTATCGTGCTCGTCGATAAGCACCGCTGCATCGGCTGTCGCTACTGCATGATCGCCTGTCCCTTTCAGGTCCGCTTTATGCCGCAGCGGCCGGTTGCCGAGGCCTCGCCGAACCATCCGCGCGGTAAGGGGGCGGCCGAGGGCTGTACCCTCTGTGTCCATCGAGTCGATCGCGGTCAACAGCCGGCCTGCGTCGAGCGCTGCGCGGCGGACGGTCACGGGGCGCTGCTCTTCGGCGATCTCAACGATCCGGGGAGTGCGCTGAGCGAAGCGCTGCGCGACTACGGCGGCGCTCCCCTGCGCAGCGATCTCGGGTTGGCGGCGCGGGTGCACTACCGTGGGCTCTCTTAGCAGTGTGCAGAACGATGTGCGGGGCGGTGCGCTGGGCAGTGTGCAGAGCGGTGTGCAGGACGACCAACGGGGATTGAACATGGCACAACCGACGCGACCGACACACTATCAGCCGCTCGGCAGCCCGATCTGGCAACAGACGCGGCAGTGGGCGGGCGGACAGGCCCCCGCTGCGCCCCTATGGCTCTTCTGGCTCAGTGCCGGTCTCGCCGCTCTGGCCGCCCTCGCTGGCGCCGCCGCGGCCCTCCATCTGGCCCTAAGCGGACACCATCTCAGCGGCATGGGCACGCAGCTGGTCTGGGGCATCCCGCACGTCTTTGCTTTAACGCTGATCTTGGCCGGTGCCGGGGCGCTGGTCGTCGCCGCCAGCGGTCAGCTCACCGCCACCACGCCGCTGGCGGCGACCACGCGGCTGGGCAGCATAGTCGCCAGTGCCCTACTGATCGGCGGCTTAGCGGTGCTGGTCTTCGACCTCGGGCGCCCCGATCAGTTGCCGGTGACCTTTCAGCACTTCAATCCGGCCTCGAGCTTCGCCCGCAATATCTTCTTCTACCTCGGCTTCTTCGCCATCGTCGGGCTGTTGTTGTGGAGCCTGCTCGACCCGGCACTCGCTCGCTACCGGCGCCTTATCGGCTGGCTGGCGCTGATCTGGCCGCTGCTGCTGGCGACCAATGTCGGCTCGATCTTCGCCCTCCTCGCCGCCCACGAGGGCTTTCGCAGCGGTCTGCTCTTCCCGCTCTTCGTCAGCGCCGCGCTGGCCTACGGCAGCGCCGTCTTGCTCTTGGGGTGGCTAGCGGCGAACGGCTTGACCCCCGCTGTCACTGCGCGGGGCGCTAACGCGCGGGGCACTATTTCGTCGCCGGTCATGGCACCGCATGTCGCCACGCCACCGACCGCTACGCACCCGACCACGAAGCGCTTGAGCCGACTGCTCGCGCTCTTTCTCGCCGCTCATGCAGCGGTGCTCTTGGTCCACCTGCTGAGCCTGCTCTACTCGCCGGCTGCGCGCGATGTGGCCCGATTCCTCCTCATCGACGGCGGCATCTACCCGGTCCTCTTTTGGTTCGGGATGGTGGCCGTCGGTGTGATCCTCCCTTCCCTCCTCCTGCTAGCGGGAGTGATCCGGCAGCGCACCTCGCACTTTGCAGTTGCCGCAGGGTTGGTGCTGCTTGGCGGACTCGCCCATCTCTTCGTGATGGTCGTCGGCGTACAAGCGCACCCCGTGGCGCTGATTCCTGGCTACGAGGTCACGGGCGCTGCGTTCGATGGGGAGGTTTTCTCTTACCAGCCGACGCTGTGGGAGTGGCTGATCGGCCTTAGCGGGGTCGCCATCGCCTGGCTGACCGCCCTGGTCGCTGTCGGTGTACTCCCCCTAACGCCGCGGCCCGCGGCGGCAACGCGGGGCTCCAGCGCGCCCGACACACTCGACACGCCGGACACACCGGCGTCACAGTCAGCGACTGATCCTGTTGATTGAAAAGAGATAGAGACGTCAGCGTTAGGGTGGGCCGTACAGAAGTGTGCAATCGGATGCGTTTAACCCATAAAGCGCATTGCCGTCAGCATCACTGTGATCATTAAGGCCAACGAACCGACAATAAAGCCGAGCACCAAGTGGTGTTGTCTGTCTTGCCTTCTGATCATCTCTTCGAAGCGGTTGTCGACCTGCTCAAAGCGCTTGTCCATCTGCTGCTGCATCGCCTCGAAGCGCTTGTCGACCTGCTCGAAGCGCTTGTCCATCTGCTGCTGCATCGCCTCGAAGCGGTTATCGACCTGCTCAAAGCGCTTGTCCATCTGCTGCTGCATCGCCTCGAAGCGCTTGTCGGCCTGCTCGAAGCGCTTGTCGACCTGCTCGAAGCGCTTTTCCATCTGAGCAAAGCCCCTCTCCATCAGCTCGCCCTGATGCTTTAGCGCCTCCTCCACCCGTACGATGCGCCCGTGCAACTCGCGATCATAGACCGGCGGCAGCGGAGTCAGGCGCTGCTCGCGCTCCGCCAGCCACCGCTCCAGGTAGGCTTGAATATAGGCGTCAATTTTTTCGTGGTCCTTCTCAGCAAGCGACATGCGACAAACTCCTGCAATCGGTGACCGCCTCTGATGCTTCTGATGGTCTTTATTGTGGCACAACCGGTCAAGAAGCGGGAGGAGCTAGACTCTAGTCTTGCAAAAAATGCGCGACAGTGTACTCTTGACTCATGGAGAACACCATGAGTACAGGCAAGGTTTTTCGTCTCGGTTGTATGGATTGCGAAACTACCGCAAGAAGCTCAACGAGGCACTCAGCAAGGATGAGGCCAGCGCCGAATGAAGGTGACACGGGTTGTGCGCGCCAAGCGCCCGAACAAAGGCAAGGTCGGGGCGTTGCGCGAACAGGCGCGACGACTCGGGCAGGTGCGCTCCGAGACTTGGCAGTGTTTTGGCTCGATTGGCGGCGTTGGGTTAAGCGA
>NZ_NRRN01000080.1 GCF_016583625.1 Halorhodospira abdelmalekii
GCCCATTGGGACGAAATCTTGCGGCTGGCCACTTCAATCAAGCAGGGTACGGTGACGGCTTCGCTGATGCTCAGGAAACTCGGCAGCTACCCACGCCAGAACGGTCTGGCTTTGGCGCTGCGCGAGTTGGGACGCATCGAGCGTACGCTGTTCATCCTCGATTGGCTGCAAAGCGTCGAACTGCGCCGCCGCGTGCATACCGGACTGAACAAAGGGGAGGCGCGCAACGCGCTAGCCCGCGCGGTGTTCTTTAACCGCCTAGGCGAAATCCGCGACCGCAGTTTCGAGCAGCAGCGCTACCGAGCCAGCGGCCTCAACCTAGTAACGGCGGCCATCGTGCTGTGGAACACAGTCTATTTGGAGCGGGCCGCGAACGCTTTGCGTGGTCACGGCCAGACCGTCGATGACGCCTTATTGCAGTACCTGTCGCCACTGGGCTGGGAGCACATCAACCTGACCGGCGATTACCTCTGGCGCAGCAGCGCCAAGATCGGCGCGGGCAAATTCAGGCCGCTACGGGCGTTGCAACTGCCTTAGCGTACGATTTTTTCCGTTTTCTGAGACGACCCCAATGAGGTCTCCTACCTAGCCTTTGCCGACATGCTCGTCGAGCACGAGCGCCAGACGCGCGAGGCGAAGCGAGTCGACCTCTACCGGCGGCAGGCCGGATTCCCCAGCGACAAACGGCTGGAGGGGTTCGACTACCGGCATCAGACCACCATCACCAAGCGGCAGGTGAACGCCTTGCTCGACTTCGCCTTCATCGACAACCGCGAGAACCTGGTGTTCATCGGCCCACCGGGGGTCGGCAAGACCCATCTAGCCATCGGCATCGGCCAGAAGGCCATTGCCGCTGGCTACCGCGTGCTGTTCCGCAACGCTCTGGACTTAGTCGAGGAGCTGGAGCTGGCCGAGATGAAGGGGGAACTCAAGAAGACACTCCAGAGGCTGGCTAAGGTCGACGCCTTGGTGATCGACGAACTGGGCTACCTACCGATGAGTCGGCAGGCGCGCCACGCCCTGTTCCAGCTGATCAATCGCTTCTACGAGCATCGGTCGCTGATCATCACCACCAACAAGGACTTCACCAGCTGGGGAGAGTTCTTCCACGACGACAACGTGGCGGTGCCGATCGTCGACCGCATCATCCACCACTCACACCTCTACCTACTGGGAGGAGAGAGCTACCGGCTGAAGCAGAAGACGCTCAACTGACGTCAACGGGTGGGTCAATTTTATTGACCACTGGTGGTTCAGTTCAAATGGCCATTGACAAGCCGCTCAGCTGGCGTGGTGCCGTCGGCACGCTTGGTGGCGAAGTTGTGTAGTGCCGTGAGCACCCGTTGCTTGCGGTGGCTGAGGCGGTGGTGACCGTGTTGATGGAGCGCGAGGTAACCGTTGCGCCCCTCGACGCATGAGCTGCTGCGCTGGAAGAGGTCGGCACACTCTTCGGCGAACTGCTCTAGGTATTGACGAGTTTCAAGGTCAAGGGACTGGATCGGATGCGATGCTTGCTGCAATGGTTCCAGCAGCTTAGCGCTCATGGCGTGAAGTCGGTGGCGCTCCTCAGCCCGGTCACTGCGGTCCGCGACGCGCGATAGGTAGACCCCCGGAATCAGATGATCGAGCAGCGCCTGCTCAATGGCGGGCGCTAAGCACAATGAGTCTACACGGGCTTGCACGGTCATGAAGAAGAAGGCGAGCGTATTGACAAGGTGACGGGTTAAGCGCTTAGCCTTGGCCAAGTGCGCGCACAACTTACTGGAAAGATTGACTTCTTCACTGATCTCTGCCAGTCGCGAGAAGATCGTCTTGAGCTGCTCTGCGAGCCGTTCCGGACTTCGTGCCTGCCCATTCTCTAGATCGTACGGATGGTCGACTTCGCTCAGGGTACGGTTCAGCTCTCTAGCCTCCTCCCGAAGAGCCTGAGCCCGCTCGTGAGCCAAGATGGCTTGAGCCTTGGCATCCTCGGCGCGCTCAATGCGTGCGGCGAACGCCGGAGGACGACCCGGACCGTGAGACTGCTCACGGTAGGATCGCTCTTCAATGTGCTCGATCTCCAAGCGTGCCTTGGCCATCCTCTCTCCCTTTTCGGCTTGCTGCTCAGCGCGGGCGAGAGGCAGGCTCGTAGCCCGGTTCACTTCATGCTGCATGTGGAATAAGTCGGTCGAGTGATGCGCCCCTAGATCGCGCTGCACATGGGCCAACAGCCCCTTGGCCTCGTCGCTAGTGCCCTGTATAATGGTAACATTTAGACCTTCCAAGCCACTCTCCAGAGCCTTTGTCCACGCCGCCGCTGAACGGTCCTCGCTGACTTGTTCGACCACGATGAAACCCGACACCGGGTCGATCGCCACTAGGCGCATACCATCTTTCCACGTCTCGTCCTCGGCGATGCTCAGCGTGCGGTGGGGCATCTTCTGTGCCAGTGCCTCTCGCTGTTCGTCGGCGCAAGCCAGAATGTGGTTCTCCAGTTCCGCCTGAAAGGCTTGCTGCGTACCGTAGGAAGTACCGATGAAAGCCGCCAGTCCACTGTTTTCCAAGAACTCCATCACTACGCGGATGCCGGCGCCGCCACTTACGCTGATGGACCAGTGGGCAGCCATTAAGACCCGCTGCAGCCAAACGATGCCCTCGGGAGTCGCGCAGAACGCAGCCAGCCCAGCAGGGGCCTTCACCCTTCCATCGGAGGCCACCCAGTGGCGTAGTGTACCGCGTGCTACACCTACGCTCTCTGCCGCTGAGCGCTGGCTCTGACCATCTTCCTGCGCTCGAGCGACCTTACTGAGCAGTTCAGCGCGAATACGGCGGTCATGGATTGGCGTTGGGGTACGATCTGGAGTAGAGTCGCTGGTGGTGGGAGTGTCGGACATGGCTGCTTCCCTCGGTTGGTTCGTCTCTTCCAAGGGTACGCTATTCCGACGCTCCTGCCATGCCCCTGTGGTGATCGGGTCGCTCTCCTAAGTGGTTGATCTCCGCATGTGGTGGACCAATCGATGATCAAGGCCGCTTAGTCAAGGCAGATCTGGTGGCGCACGCTCCTCAGCGTCGGCGGAATGAAACGAATCGCGTCTGCTGATTCTAGGGTGAAGGCGTCGAGGTCTGCGCAAAAAAACTTTCCCCTGCAACATGCGCGGCAATATGCCCAAGATCCTTTCGCTATATTGCGCTACGATCAAGGTCGTATGATTCTTGCTCCGAAACCGGTTAGAAGGCTGTTGCACCAAGAGTCATCCCGTGAAACTACGGCTGATTGACTAGGCGATGGAAGGGGGGTTGGCCATGAGTACGTCTACGAACCAACGACCACCCTGTCTCCAAAGGAGCAAGTGAACCAGAGGATGATGAAGGCTGAAAGGGGGGAGTCGCGATGACTTGCAAGGCGAGGGAAGTGGCGCAGCTAGGGGCTATAAACACAAGCATCCTCGGTACCGATCGAAGAGGAATGGTCTCAGGCGCATCAACGGAGCGGCTGGTTGCCTCAATGTTTCAGTGGTTGTTGGTTCCAGCCGGACGGCCCTAACATGGGTAATCCCGGAACGCAGGACGGCGGCAACTGCGTAGACAGCGACTGCGACACCCACAGCTTCGCGGAGGCGGTCAATGCCGAGGGCCTGTGCGGTGCCAATGACTGGCGCCTGCCCACAGTGGATGAGTTGCACTCCGTCACCCATCTGGGCCGAACCGATCCATCCATCGACGAGGACTTCTTCCCGAATACGTCTTCGTCCCGTTTCTGGTCGGCCTCGCCCTATGCCGGAAATTCGGACAACGCGTGGAATGTCAACTTCAACAATGGCAACGACAACTGGAACAACAAGAGCAACAACAACAGGGTCCGGTTGGTGCGCGGCGGAGAGTGAAACAGCGGGCGCCTTCAGCCTGCGCGAGCTGTGGCAGGCCTATGAGGCCTGCCGTCGACGCAAGCGTGGCACCCGCGATGCCCAGCGGTACGACCAGCAGTTGCTGGATCAACTGGTCGATACCCGGCAGGCATTGGCTGCTAGGCAATGGCGCCCCCACCCCTCTACCTGGTTTGTGACCCTGCGCCCCAAGGCGCGGGAGGTGCATTGCGCCCCCTTTGCCGACCGGGTGGTGCATCACTGGCTCGTGCCCCGGCTGGAGGCGGTCTTCGAGCCGGTGTTCATCCACGACAGCCATTCAAACCGCGTGGGCCATGGGGTGTTGCACGCCGTGGAGCGTTTGCAGGGCCACCTGCGCCGGGCCAGTGCCAACGGCAAACGCCCGGCCCACTACCTGCAACTGGATATCGCCAACTTCTTTAACAGCGTGAATCGGCGACACCTCTATCGACTTATCCGCCACCGCTTGCGGCGCCAGGCAGAGAAGAACCGTCTGGCGAGGGCAGAGGCTGAGACTCTGCTCTGGCTAACCGGTTGTATCCTAGCCCAGGAGCCGGCCGAGGCGGCCATCTATCAGGGGGTGCCAGAGCGCCAGCATCAAGTGCCCCAGCACAAGCGGTTGTCCCTCACCCCCGAGGGTTTCGGGCTGGCCATCGGTAACCTGCCCAGTCAGCTCTTTGCCAATATCTATCTCAATGAGCTGGATCAGTTCGTCAAGCACCGTCTGCGGTGCCAGGGCTATGTGCGCTATGTGGACGACCTTGTGTTGGTCCACCGCGATGCTGGTCAATTGGCACAATGGCGCGGTGATATCAGCGCCTTTCTCGGCGAGTCGCTGGGTCTGAGTCTGCGTGACGCCGGGCGGCTCGATTCGGTGTACCAAGGGGTGGATTTTCTGGGGTATATGGTGCGCCCGCGCTATCGGCTGGTGCGAAACCGTGTTATCCAGCACTTAGATGAGCGTCTGCATCCGGCCCGGCGGCAACTGCTTCGGTCAAGCGCTCGCGGTGTCACCTTGGACTTGCGTAAGCCGCTCCGGGAGGCCTTGCGCGCCACGCTGGCCAGCTACCTGGGGCACGCTCGCCATGGGGCGGCCTGGCGGCTGTTCCAGCGTGTGTTCCGGCGCCACCCCTGGCTTGACCAGTTGTTCACCCTGCACGATGGTCTGCGTCTTCAGCCCCTTTGGCAGCCGCCTGCGGTCTCGGGTTTGCGCGGGCAGTGGCGTTGGTTTATGCGGCAGTGGCCACAGGCCCTGGTGCTGGTGCAGACTGGTCACCGTTTCGAGCTTTACGACCACCAGGCCCGCACGGTGGCTCAGTGGCTCGGTACACCGCTAGACAGCGCACCCCGACGCCCCTTTGCCGCCACGCTTTCATGGCCCCTGAAACACCTGCGCGGGCTCCGTCGCCACCTGCGACGGCAGGGTGTGCCCCATCTGTTTGTGGCCGAAGAGGGCTACCTGCCCGGTGGGCTGAAACGCCGGGTATTGCGACTGGCCTGGTGGCCCCATCAAACCCCATTGCCCCTGTGGGGCGACATTCAAGGAGTCTGAAGCCATGCGCATTCTGCCCACCTATCTCTGTGCCCTGGTGTTGCTCGCCGGTGTGCCCTTCATGGTCCCGGTTGCCGTTGCGGATATCCCGTCTGCCAGTGACGACTGTGAGGCGGACCTGGTGGAAAGTACGCCTTCCAGTGAGTTCACCCCACTGGAAGGCGGGGCGGTTGTGCGCCACGAGCGCACGGGTTTGGAATGGCGCCGCTGCCCCGAGGGGATGGAGTGGTCAGGCGGCGAGTGCAGTCGCTGGGCCTTGACTCGAACTTGGCATGGCGCTCTGGAGTACGCCAATGAGGAGGATGGCTGGCGGTTGCCCGATATCAACGAACTGCGCAGCATTGTGGAGCGTTGCCGGCACTCTCCGACCATCAATCAGCAAGTGTTCCCAGGTACGCCTTCGTCCACTTTCTGGTCGGCCTCGCCCTCTGCCAGGCATTCGGGCCTCGCGCGGGCTGTCGACTTCAACAATGGCCTCGACGGCTGGGAACTCAAGAGCAGCAGCCTCAGGGTCCGGTTGGTGCGCGGCGGACAGTGATTTTGTTTTTTGTTCTTCAGGGTCGGTTATTCCGGTGCTTTCGGTTTGGCCGTTTAAGACTTGTATGCGAGGGGCTAGGGCGTCGAGGGACGCAAGTTGGCAGCCACCGAGCCGACCCATACCGGCGGCAGGCGCGGTGTGTGGGTGGTGTTGGCGGGTTGAAGGCGGGGTCGTGAGGGAGGGCTAATACCAGTGCCTAACCGGTATCTCAACGTATCCCTCGCGTACTCATTGCCGAGCGACGCTCGACGGCCATCCCGTGGCCGTTAAGTAGGCGCCCGGGCCGACGCCGTCGGTGTAGGTAATCGCGCTATATACGCGCGTTGCGTGGCGGCCGTACCCAGCACTGTGCCGTAAACCGCTGATTTATATAGTCCCACTCTCTTCACTGCAGCCCCTCCGCGCCAGCCCATGTGCTGCGCGGGGGTCTCTGTGCGTTGCGGCGGCGACGCCTACCGACGGTGAATCTGCGGCAGCAGGGCAGCGCTGTGCAGCTGCGAGTGAGGAGCAGGCGATAGCTTAAACTCGGCCACTTTTTGTCTTGACAATAGGGTCCACCTCACCTTCACCGGCGATGATTCGCCGATGGCGAACCTGTTGCTGTCGGTGATGGGTGCATTCGCCGAGTTCGAGCGCGCCTTGATCCGTGAACGGCAACGCGAGGGCATCACGCTTGCCAAGCAGCGTGGGGCCTACCGAGGTAGGAAGAAGGTGTTGCCGCCAGAGCGGATCGTCGAACTGCACCAACGAGCCGCCGCCGGCGAAAAGAAAGCCCACCTTGCCCGCGAGTTCGGCATCAGCCGCGAAACCGTCTACCAGTATCTGAGAACGACCGGCTGACCATGAGGGCTGTCTGAAGCGTTCATCGGGGGTTCTGGTTGCTACAGCAGTTGTACTTACTATCAGGCGGTTGCGGATGAGCAGCGGGGACTCACCTTGAAAGGCCTGGGGCGTTCAATTCCACGCCAGGCACCTGCTCTTCACTCTAAGTATTGACTACGGCCAACCAACCGGGATAGTATCGGGTCACGACTCACCTCGTGACCGCTTGGCTTGATCCAAGTGCTCTCGGGGCGACAGGCCGCCTTCGGGCGGCTTTGTCATTTCTGGAGATTTATGTTGCTACCGTTGTATACGTCGATGGTTACAACCTGTACTACGGACTCCTAAGAAAAACCGCCTTCAAATGGTTGGATCTGGTCGCGCTTTTCCGCGATTGGGGATTCCAGTCAAGTGGGTGGCCTGTTCCACGTGATGAGGGGTGGCCATTCCACCGGATGTGGTGGGCCCGTTCCACGGGAAGTGGTGGGGCCATTCCACTAAGCTGGGGTGCCTCTGCAGGCA
>NZ_NRRN01000081.1 GCF_016583625.1 Halorhodospira abdelmalekii
GGCTTGTTACGCTTGCAAGGGTGGTGGGGGTGTGGTTCTATCACAGGTGTAGTGGTTTTTGTTGTGTGTTGTGTGGGTCTAACTGAGTGAGAGGTGGTCGAGATGGATACTGGTTCATGTTTGCGGCGCCTCGGGCGCAAACGAGAGGGTGGCTTCACCCTTATTGAGATGGCTATTGTTTTGGTCATCATCGGGCTGATTATTGCTGCGGTGAGGACGGGGATTGAGGTGCAGCGGAGTGCGGATAATCGCTCGGCTGTGGCTTGGATGTATGACTGGGTGCAGGCCTACGAGGAGTACTATCGTAACACGGGTCGGGCGCCTGGGGATACGGATGACGAGGCGACTTTCCAAATAGACGGTGATTTCGGCCCTGGCTACTTGCTCCGGGCAGGGGTGACGCCGCCTAGGACGAATACGATTGATACGCCGCCTCAGCACATCAATCGCGATGCTCCGGAACAGGCTTGGGCGATCTATAAAGCGTTTGATCAGGATTTAGCTAACATCCCCACTGCTCCGGGTTCATCACTTCCTGAAACCATGCTGGGACCGACCGAATTTACTGATCTCATGTTTTTTCGTGGAGGATGGTACGGAAATCCAGATAGCGTCTTTGGTACTGGTGGAGATCGTAACATCATAGAGTTCCGCAATATTCCCGCGGACATTGCTACGGAGTTCTCTCGCCAAGTTGATGGGACAGGTCGGTGTAATGGGGGGCGGGTGCGGGCAAGAGATGCTGCTGAGTGTTCTGATGGTGGTTCTTTCATTCCAGCGTCAGGCAACTTCGTTACTGCGGTCGTAGTCGAGGTGCCGCCGTATCGCTAACCGTAGTAGGGTGGACTGTTGATAAACTGAAAACTGTAAAAGAGGCGGGCGATAAAATAATTCGTCCGCCTCTTTGCGGCACAACAAGTTACATCCACATAGAGATACCGTGATACTGCCTCAACCCTATAGGGTTCAGTCGCTTGCTGAGAGGTAAACCGCGATGGATAAGGTCAGATGGGCCGTTAGATCGAGTCACAGTGCTCGGGGCTTTACTTTAATCGAATTATCCATCGTCATGGTTGTGATCGGAATCATAGCGGCTGTGATGGTCTCAATCCTCCCTGATATTGCCGGCATGGGCCAAGACAGGAATGTTGACAAGCGGTTAGAGAGAGCAGAGCAGGCGGTGATTGCATACGTTGCTGCGAAAGGTCGGTTGCCGTGTCCGGATATTTCTTCACCGTTGGATGGTTCTGAGGGCGACTGTTCTCAGGCACATGGCTACCTTCCCTACAAGGAGTTAGGTCTAAGTTCAGGGAATGATCCGTGGGGTAACAGGATGAGATATGCGGTTTTTTTGGGGGGCGACGGTGTAGATCCACCGCTGACCGAAGTGGATGGAGATGATGAGTCTCACCCCTTCGAGCGATTTTGTGGGGATTGCTCTAATAGCTACGGACTAGAATATTTCTTGTGTGAGGCTGCTGGTGATCCTCTGTTTGGTGATGATGATCACCTCGCTATCCTTGAGATTAATCGCAGCGAAGCACCAAGTAACAGTGACGATGCTCAACAACACGTCGCTTTCGTCATCGTAGCTGGTAGTGAAGGGCAGCGTATAGTCGATAACCCGATCAATGATGATCCTTTACGCTACGCCCACCCTAATCAACCTCGTATTGATGGCTATCATGAGCGCGTCCGTGCTGTCACCTTTAGACAGCTTCACAGCGAACTAGGTTGCGGCGGACTCTAGGCATCGGAGACAAGAAAATGGGCAAAGGCATCAGAAGGTTAACTTGCAAGCCGTCAAGCACATCGCTCCGATCTGCCGGATTTACTTTAATCGAGTTATCAATCGTCCTTGTGCTCATTGGTGTTATCGCCGCTATGGCGGCACGATTTGTACCAGCGCTCATTGTCCCTGCAAAGGATAGTGAAAACAGGGCTTTGCTTGAGCGTGCGGAAGCTGCGGTGATCTCCTTCGCTCGCACTGAGGGGCGGTTGCCTTGTCCGGATGATCCACAAAACCCTGATGGTTTAGAGGATCGCACCGGCACTAACGGTGATTGTGAAGTAGCGCATGGATACCTGCCATACCGCACCTTGGGGCTAACCAGTGGCACGGATGCTTTTCAGAACCCGATGCGGTATGCGGTTTTTTTTGATAATAGTCACAATGATGTTTTCAATCTGATAAATGCAGGTGATCCTGGTCAGTTTTGCTTGAGATTGCTGAACGCCAACGCAGACTATCGCGGTGACTTTCTCCATGTGGCCAGGTTGTTGCGAGGACAACCTCGTACCGCTCTCAACACTTCTGACCGAAACATACCCTTCGCCATCGCAGCCGCTAACCGGGAGTTGACTGGTGATGACGACCATGAATTTATCAACCCACTTGATGATAGTGATGGCCCGTTGTGGGCTCACCCCGAGCAACCCCAGAGTGGCGACTACCTAGACCGTGTTGTAGCACCATCGTTCACCGAACTGTTCTCGGCTATGCGGTGTAGTGGGATCATTGCGGACAGTAGAGTGAGGATTACTTCTCCGGCGGGTGATGAAATAACGATACCCGTAGGTGGAAATGTTGAGTTTCTTGCTGAGGGTGGTAGTACTGGAGACGGTTACGAGTGGTGTTGGGAGCATGTGAGTGGTGGCGGTAGCGATTTTGTTGCTCAGTGCAACGTTGATGACCATGAATCAAGCGATAATGGATGTTTGTCAATTAATGATGATGGTTGGAGTGATAGTGATCAGTGTGACTATTTAGAAGCAGTTTCTTGTGATCCCGGTCCATGCGAAATTGAGGTCTTTGTCCGCGAAGTGGGTGCTAATATCCCGGGAGAAGCTTGGGCATGGGATCGCAAGAAATACACTGTCACTGTTGATGGTGGTCCAAACTAGCGGAAGTGAAAGACACGCACTGCTTGGGGTGATTCGCGGAATACAACGTTATGTTAAAACGCAGGGATGGGACGGGAGTGAAGGACACGCACTGCTTGAAAACGGGGGAGTGAAGGACACGCACTGCTTGGGGTTGTTTCGTGTTTAGGAGTGAAGGACACGCACTGCTTGGGGTTCACTGCTTGGCAGAGGAGTGAAGGACACGCACTGCTTGGGGTTGTTTCGCATAACGTAGATTATGTTAAATCGCGGGGTTGCAAAATCTCAAAACCCTATGGCTTTTGCGGTCGGATCTTCGCCTTTGCAGGCCGAATCGGTCAAAATTTGGCCTGATTGGCGCGGAAACATTCGAGTGATCGGGCGCTTCGGGCAAAGCGGCCCGTTTCAGGCGATTCGATTCGCTGAAGAGTGGGGAAGAGCAGGAGAGAGTGGAGCCGCTGCCCGGGAGCAGCGCTAGGCGGCCGAATCTGTCGTGCCCGCTGCGGCTCCTAAGCGTCTCTGGCGGTGCTTCAGCCAGGGCCGCGCGGTGCGCCGCGTCCCCGAGAACCCTCGCCGCTGTCTCCGCCGCTGCGTATTTCGGCACGGTCGGTTTTCGCGTTCAGGTGCGCTCGGCCTTTTCGGCGGTAGAGCGCCTCAAAGCGCGTGGCCTGTTCAAGCCACTGCGCGTTGGCGAGCCCGAGGCGCTGCAAGATCGGTGCAGCGTTTTGGGCGATGGCACCGCGCTTTTTCGGGTTGATGATGCGCCCGGTGTGGTCGACGAGAGCCAGGTACTCCTCGAAGGAGCAGGGAATGCCAGCTAGGGCGGCGGCTGCCGCAACAGCAGTCGCATCTCGAAAAGGCAGCAGCGGTTTGACGGGCGCGGGCAGTTGTAAGCACGAGAGCATTCCGGCGACCTCGACACCGGCATCAAACCGCTCGCGCAGCGCCTTTTCCAGATCGAAGCGCGGCTCGATGCGCTCCCGCAGGCCGGTGTGCTCGCATTCCTCGGGCGTTGGGGCGATGGCAGCACGCACAGGGTTCAGGTCAACGTACGCCATGCAGGCGAGCAGCGCGGCATCGCTGCCGAGCGCTTGCGACTTAAAGCGAGCCTCCCAGAAGTGGCCGGTGCACCCGTCCTCCTTGTTGGCCTGCCGGGCGATGGGCTCGTTGAGGCACTTCATAAACCAGCTCAACTCCCCGAGCCGCTCGCGGTAGATGTCGACCCGTTTGTCGAGTTGTACCTGTTCGAGCGCATCAAGTGCTTCACCGGAAAGATATTTCTTCATCACCGGCGGGCCTTTATAGAGCGCACCCCAGCGTTGGATCACCTCATCATCGGACCATGTCTCCGTCTGACTCGGGTCGAGCTTGACGACGATATGACAGTGATTCGACATGACCGCATAAGTAGCAACGTCGATGGCGAAAATCGAACTCAATAGGCGGATCTGATCTTCGACCCACTGGCGCCGATGCTCGTAGCTTTTGCCGGTGGTGTGATCTTCGCCGCAGAGGAAGGTGCGGCGCACGCAGCGCGTGACGATGTGGTAGAAGGGAATCTCCGGCGAGATCTGCTCGCAGCGAGGTCGGGGCATGGTGGGCTCTCCTTAGCCGTTGCCAGTAGCCGGGTGATCGTCGATAGAGCTGCCGCGAGGCAGCCGCAGGGCGCTCAATCGACTGCGGCCGTGGCCGAATCCGTAGGCCACGCCGCGCTGGTGACGCGGTAGCGAGGTGGCGCGTTCGAGGCGTTGCGCGTCGTCATGCTCCGCCAGCACCAGCGCCTTCGCTCCACTCGGGCAGCGCTGCAGCGTATTCTAGTCCGCTGCTCGTTGGGGCTCAATGGAGCAAAAGCAGAGCGCAGTTGTATACTTGAGTATCCGTGGTAGCTGTGGCCGAGGACTTTGATATGTCGCAAGCACAACCGACCCTTGAAGATGTATGGCGTCTTTTTCAGGAGAGCGATCGCCTCATGAAGGAGTCGCGTCAGGAGGCGGATCGCCGGTTTCGGGAGACCGAGCGCCTCATGAAGGAGTCGCGGGAGGAGACTGAGCGCCAGTTTCAGGAGACTGAGCGCCAGTTTCAGGAGACTGATCGAATTTTAAAACAGCTCTCCAAAAACCTCGGCGATTTGGGCAACCGGCTAGGTGAGTTTGTAGAGCACCAAGTTGCACCTGCTGTAGTGCGCCTCTTCCGTGAAAAAGGCATTGAAGTACATTCGGTCCATCCACAGGTGTCGACTAAACGCGATGGCGAGGCACTGGAGATCGATTTGCTGGTTGTCAATGACGGCGATGCGGTCCTCGTCGAGTGCAAAAGCAAATTGGCCTATGAGCATATCGATGCGCACTTGGCGCGGCTGGAGAAGTTCAAGCGCGTTATGCCGCTCTACAAGGGGCATCGCGTAATGGGGGCTGTGGCGGGAATGGTCGTTTCTGACGACGTGGCCGCTGCGGCGATTGATAAAGGTCTCTATGTCCTGTGTCAAAACGGCGATCAGATTGAGGTGCGCAACCTACCGACCTTCTCTCCGGCTATTTGGTAGGCTGCTGGCGGCTGGGTTGGAGCTCGTCCGAGGCGCTGCAAGATCGGTGGAGCGTTCTGGGCGATGGCGCCGCGCTTTTTGGGGTTGATGATGCGCCCGGTGTGGTCTGAGTATCCGTGGTAGCTGTGGCCGAGGACTTTGATATGTCGCAAGCACAACCGACCTTTGAAGATGTATGGCGGCTTTTTCAGGAGGGCGAACGCCTCATGAAGGAGTCGCGTCAGGAGGCCGATCGCCGGTTTCGGGAGGCCGATCGCCGGTTTCGGGAGACCGAACGCCTCATGAAGGAGTCGCGGCAAGAGACCGAGCGCCAGTTTCAGGAGACTGCACGCCAGTTTCAGGAGACCGAGCGCCAGTTTCAGGAGACCGAGCGCCAGTTTCAGGATACGGATCGGCGCCTCAAGCAGCTCTCCAAAAACCTCGGCGATTTGGGCAACCGGCTAGGTGAGTTTGTGGAGCACCAAGTTGCACCTGCTGTAGTGCGCCTCTTCCGTGAAAAAGGCATTGAAGTACATTCGGTCCATCCACAGGTGTCGACTAAACGCGATGGCGAGGCACTGGAGATCGATTTGCTGGTTGTCANTCGTCGAGTGCAAAAGCAAATTGGCCTATGAGCATATCGATGCGCACTTGGCGCGGCTGGAGAAGTTCAAGCGCGTTATGCCGCTCTACAAGGGGCATCGCGTAATGGGGGCTGTGGCGGGAATGGTTGTTTCTGACGACGTGGCCGCTGCGGCGATTGATAAAGGTCTCTATGTCCTGTGTCAAAACGGCGATCAGATTGAGGTGCGCAACCTACCGACCTTCTCTCCGGCTATTTGGTAGGCTGCTGGGGCTCGGTTGGAGCTCGTCCGAGGCGCTGCAAGATCGGTGGAGCGTTCTGGGCGATGGCGCCGCGCTTTTTGGGGTTGATAATGCGGCCGGTGTGGTCGACGAGAGCCAGGTGTTCCTCGAAGGAGCAGGGAATACCAGCTAGGGCGGCGGCTGCCGCAACTAGCAGTCGCATCTCGAACAGGCAGCAGCGGTTTGACGGGCGCGGGCAGCTGTAAGCAGGAGAGCAATCCGGCGACCTCGACGCCGGCATTGAACCGCTCGCGCAGCGCTTTATCCGTGGGCCACGTCGCACTGGTGACGCACCGGCGATGCGTTGGGAGCGTTTCGTTACGTCTCGCCAGCGCCATGCTACACTGAACTAGTCGCGGGGAATTATAGTCCACCTGCCTGCAGAGCTCAGTGGCGTCGGGCTAAGGAGCGCTGCACAACTCGTCAACGGTTGTGCCCCTAACAGTTGTGACACAATAGATGCCATTGATCGGAAGGTGATTACCGATCACGGAGGAGTTTGTCGTATGGCGCTGGCTGAGGGTGACCACGAACAAATAAACGCCTATATCGAAGCCTACCTAAAGCGGTGGCTAGAGGAGCAGCGCTTGGTCCTGCAGCCGCCTGGCTATGATCGCGAATTGCACGAGCGCATTACACGGGTGGAGGAGGCGCTGAAACATCAGGGCGAGTTGATGCAGCAGGGCTTTGCCCAAATCGACAAACGCCTGGAGCAGGTCGACAAGCGCTTCGAGGCGATGCAGCAGCAGATGGACAAGCGCTTCGAGGCGATGCAGCAGCAGATGGACAAGCGTTTCGAGGCGATGCAGCAGCAGATGGACAAGCGCTTCGAGGCGATGCAGCAGCAGATGGACAAGCATTTCGAGCAGGTCGACAAGCGTTTCGAGCAGATCGACAAGCGCCTAGAGCAAGTCGATAAGCGTTTCGATCAAGTCGAGAGCCGTTTCGAGCAGGTCGATAAGCGTTTCGAAGAAATGATCAGACGGCAAGATAAACAGCACCATTTGGTGCTCGGTTTTATTGTCGGTTCGTTGGGTTTGATGATTACCGTCATGCTGACGGCAATGCGCTTTATGGGTTAAAAGATTTTCTCACAAGCGCGCGGGACGACGGGCGCCGAAGCACAAGGGCGGCGGTGGCCGAATCCATGGGCCACGCCGCGCTGGTGTCGCATTGGCGATGGTTACTTTTCGTTACGCCTTGCGACACCGCTGTTGCTCTACCAAAATGCGCCGCAGTGCTCCGCCTATAGCCGCGCAGCGGCTTAGGGGTTGGTGAAGCGGCGCATGGCGCGCAGCGCCATTACTCTGGGGCTTCCTGTTGTTCGATGTACTGCTTCAAGACCGACAGCGGCGCACCACCGACGGTAATGATGCAGTAGCTGCGACTCCAGAATACC
>NZ_NRRN01000082.1 GCF_016583625.1 Halorhodospira abdelmalekii
GCCGCTCCTGAATCCGAGAGCCGAGGTCACCGACACCGAAGGCGGCGAGCTCGCTGCGCTCCATCAGGGTAACTACGCGGCAGGCGCCCCACTGCGCGATGCTTTCGATGTCGTCGTCGAGCTTGCGTTGCCACGGGTGGTGGCGACCGGGGCCGATTTTGCCGGGGCAGAGGGTCATGCCGAGTCGACCGCCGTTGGGCAGGAGCAGGCTATCGACCCGGAGTGGTTCGGTGGTGGTCATAGTGGCATGGAAGGGGGAGGTGGAGGTCTACGCCAGTTCCTGCTAGTGGCGATGGCAGATTTATTCAGTACAGCAGCAGAACCACACCGGATTGAAATGGACCGCCATTCTGCAGACGGTACGACGTTTGCGCGTAGCACCTCTTAGCTGTGGTGATGCCACCGCATTTACGTGGTTCGGGCTTCTGTCCGGCGAGTCAAACTCCTGCATCGCTCAAGCTCCTGAGTATCCAACTTCCGAGCTGCCGGGTGTTCAGTGGATTACCACGGCTGTTCAGTAGGCTAAGGTTGTGCCGCCGAGCCAACTTGCGAAGAGTTGGTTTTGCCGGAACGACACGCGTGCCTGCCTGCATCACCTCGATGCTTCCGTTCTCCAGTTCACGGACAGTGAACCCCTCTACGTTGATTTGCCGCAGAATTTTGAGCGAGCGATGTGGCTTCTCCCTACGGCCAAGTCGCCCGAGCGGCAAACTCAGCCTTCTCCCGTCACGCGCTGAGGACATCAGGTGCAAAGCTTCCTCTATAGGAGCGTTCAGCAGAGTCTCGATCTGCATTTCCTCCGTATTGACCCGGAGAACAATGACTCGATCGACTAATTCCAGTGAGTTCGAGTTGAAGGAAACGTGCCCAGAAAGCCCCATCGTGGCTGTAGTCTTGACGGATATTCGTTCACCTTCACCACTCACAACGTCATAGCCTTCCTGGTTCACCTCGGTTGCCATCTGACCATTGGTGATCAGCGCCGCATACAACTCACCGATGCGACCACAAAGATGCCACAACTCTGTCGGTGGAACTCCCCAGCTTAACTCGCGCTCGAACCATGACATCGCTTCGCCGAGCGATTGGATAAGTTGCATCTGTGTTAGCGCCATCGCATCTTCCTGTGGTGAATTGCACAAGCAATTAAGCTTTTGCCTGAGCCTCTTGATGATGTATGATCGGCCAGGTCTTGATTTCCCCGTTTTTCAGACGGGTCGGCATCCGCGACTTCACTTTCGAGGCCTGCTCACACTTTCACTCGCGTTATGGCCCGCTGAATTGCTCAACCGCCCACGGCGGCCTTTGTCACGAGGCTTCGATGCCGCCAGTTGCCCGACGACACCGCTCGTCAGCTACCAGATCAAACCGACCACTATCTGGGTGGAACCTTCCTCCACTGGTGAACCGCGCCTTCGGGGCGCACTGAATTATCCGGGGTTAATTCACAACTAAATCCTTTTTTCAGATATTTAATTTTCTATTTTAATCTAATTTAGCTTCCGTGATCCCTTGGCAAATAGACAAAGCTGGTGTCAATTTCATCGTGCAACTCAGGGGGGTCTTCACTGTCTTTTTCAAGCACTGGAAATTCGATATTATCGGTATTGATGACGTAATCCCCATATTCTAAGACAGCCGGAGTGTACTCAATCACGAGCGTGCCAATCAGGTCTTCCGGGTCTTCAATGCCAATCAAGTCTGGCGAAGTCACTGCAAGTTGACTGATCCCCCAACATGGATGCTGACGCCGGTAAAGCTTTTCTCTCCCCTCACTGAGAACTTCGTCAAAGACGTCGATGATAACATCCAAGCTTTCATGGAACCGATCCGAGTTATCAAGATCAGACTCTACGATCAACTCCTTGACCGCCTCGAAGAAAAGATCCCAAAAACCTTGGTGGTCGTCATCTTGTGCCCAAAAGTCGGTTTTTTTGAGCGTCCAAGGGCGAATCAGTACCGGTTCAGTATGAATGTCTGCATGCACTTGATCGACTTTGCTGAGAAAAATCAAAGAGGGGTTCTCTTGATCCTCTTTGTCGTCAATCAGTGTGTAGATTGCGACTCGCTTACCTCCAACCGTCCTGCCTTCAATACTGATTGAATCATCGTTTTGCCGGAGTTCATCATTCATTGAATCAACAAGCATGATATTGAAAATTGTTAAACGTGTTTGATTGGCCTCTGTCATAGTTCCTCCAATTTTAATTTGCGATGGCTAAAGTTTGGCATTCAAAAAAATACCTGTATCCGTGGCCGAGGTCACGAATACAGGTTGCAGGATTTTAATATTTTTGTGACTCAGACATGGAGCATCCTCGACATAAAGAGATAAGTGCTAGAGATAAATAAACAGAATCACAAAAAATGATTCTAAACTCGGCGCATCTTTGCTTTAGAAAAATCCGCCAGTGAGACGCAATTCTAAACATTCCGTGGAAGTTTGCGCCTCGCAATAATTTCTATAATCTTTTATTTACCTGGTGTGTTCGCATCTAAAAATCAAATTTATTTTTCAGTTCTCACGCGTTGCCTTACTAACGCAAAAATGCTTGCTTCAATATCGCACAAGCGCCAATTTGGAAGGTGTTGCCCCTTCAGTTGTACTAGGTTGTTCATGAACAAATTGTAGCCTTTTGAGGTCTGGGCATATCCAAGCCCTTCGCTGATCACAGAGTCTAGCACAGCAAACCTAGAAGGCTCTAGCAAACGTAAATGTTTGCTCGCAAAAGAGACTCCCAACCCTTTTATGGAGATCCCTGGGCAAATAGAATGTTCATAGCTTTTTTGATTTGATGCAGAAGACAGCCAGCATGAAATTAAACCTCCTAGTTGAGGCTGGCTGTAGTTTCCTTTAAGCAAACCCCAAACTCTTGTGCCTCTACCCCACCGGCATACTTCTTCAGAAAACAAAAGAGCGTCTTCTGTTTTTTGTACGTCTAGCTTCGAGAGTTTGTTTTCGAGTTGCTGTGCTTCCTTGTGTTCAATAAGGTTTAGGTAAGCCCCCTTTAGTGCGTTTTCCGTGAATTGTATGTTTACAAAATCAACCACATGAAATTGCCCGTCTGCGTATGACTCATAGTCGTGCACGGTTACAGAAAGTCCATCATAACGAATAAATGGGTATCCATGACTCAGCTCAGCCCCCAACAAGTAGGCATGTTTTTTTAAGTCTATCTCTACTTTTTGGTTTGGTTTTTTCTTGGGCTCGGCAACTGTTGCATTAATGTGGCTTCTGGCTTTTTCAAAACTGCGACCATCAATCCAGGTTGTGTTTTCTAGCATGCGCTTCGCCTTTTTTCATAGTTGCAGTCTTGCTTTCTAACTTTCTTGGATTTTGGTTGTCAATCCCTTCCCCTTTTTTTTGTATTCTGGCCGTAAGTAGCTCACAGTCCAGCGGCTCCCGCTCTGTGGCCGGTTGCAGGGATCATACCGGCCACAGAGCGGGAGCCGCTGGCGGCGGCAGCATCTTGGCGACAACCGCTTGCTTACGCTCTTGTGAGTACCGAGCCATATCTCGCTCCTATCGCCCCGACATATTAAGAATAGGATAACCTACCAAGGCGACTACTAGCCTGACAGTCAGGGTGGGATACCCATTTTTCAAAGAGCACTTCCATTTTACATCAAGCAGTAAACACAAAAAAGAGAGCAAACTCCTCTTTCATTGCTCCCCGTCCTTGTCCCAGCCTAGGGTGTTGCATCTGTGCCGTGTCAGCCCCAAATGGTTCATGCTGTTTCTATATCGAGCACAGTAGATATGAATCTGCCCCGAAGCTTTGGCGAGGCCGTGGGGCCTTGCCGAACCTCCCATTCCGCCAATGTCAGACGACATGTATAGTGTGGGAGGATTTGGGGTAACGTTCGGGCCAGATTGAACACCCTAGTCCCAGCCTAATTGGACCGATTGGGCGAGAGTTTACGCGGGCTTTGCTAATCACTTAAAATAAAAAGACTCCAAAAGTTCGCTATGCTCAATGTCATTGCAGGCAATTTCATCTATGCGTTCTAATATTCTCTTTTTGCTATTTTCTGCAAAGGCGTCTGGGTCTATAGAATTAAGCAAATCAACTGATAGATCATCGTAGTGTTTTATCCATGTTAAAGCTATGGTTGCACATGATTTTGGGTCGTTTTGCCACGGTTCCCATTTTTCCTCTGTTGTGTAAGCGTTCAGACCCCCGCCGGTTGAGGCAGGCGAGGCGCCTCATGTCCAGCACGCCGAGCGGCGATGACATCCCGGATATAGGGCCAAGGGGAGGCTCGGCGCTGACGGCAGGTGTCGATGACGCTGGCTGTGATCGCAAAGACCCGAGAACCGGTCTCCGTGCGCGTGCCTTGGCTGATCAACCGACTGATGACCCAATGGCGTAAAGCTCTCTCCGCCAAGTTGTTGGTCAGCGGGAGCGACGGAATACGCAATACCTGGATGATGGCACCCCAGTCGTTGAGCAGTTCGACCGCGAGCGCCTTCGTTTTCTGATGCGCATGATCCCGGTACTGTTCACACCGCTTCCGGAGCGCTTCAAGCTCCTCTGCGTAGCGGAGCGTCAGGTCTTCTGGTGGACCCTCACGAGCCGCATAGACCGCTTCCATCAGCGTAGTGAGGGTGTCGTCGACCGTCTTTCCGAACTGTCGCCCCCCTGGATCCATGCAGTCGATCAGCCCCTTGGCCTTGCGCTGCAGGTGGGCCCAACACCGAACTCGCCTCAGATAGTGGCGATAGGCTTGCCAGCCATCGCTCATCAACCAGCCCTGATAGCCCCCTAACATGCTTTCGACCAGCTCTTTGCCGCGCCCAGCAATGTAGTACAGCGTCACATGGGAGGAGACCCAAACCCACAGCCACAGCGAACACGACTGCTGTTGTTCCGGCCAGGAAGTCTCATCAGCGTGTATCAGTTCGCTCTCAAGAAGCTCCTCGACAAGTTTCTCTTCGACCGGTCCCAGTGCGGCTCCCGCCTCCTCACTCGTGGCCTGAATCGTTCCCACACTGAGCTCTATACCCAGCATGTCGTGCAGAAATTCTTGGATTCGCGCACGCGAGAGTCGAAACCGCATGTTCAACGAGACGATCAAGGACGCCAGTCCAGGACCAACCAGCCGCCACTCCTTCAGCTGCACACGATCGAACGTCGGCCCAGCGCTGCCCTCGCCAGCCACCGCTCGGGTGCGGTGACCACACGCACAAACCGACTCGTAGTAGCGGTGATCTGTGACCCTCACAGGCAGGCCCGGGCGATCACGATCGTTCCAGTCGACATCGATCACCTGAAAACCCGTATACGCCGACCCACTCGACTCCGGACCTAAGCTGCAGCCACAGCCGGCACAAACATCCGGCCAGTGATCAACCTGCTCATCGGCCATCAGCCTTTGTTGACGACCAAAGCCTGGTGAACCCGGCTGCTTGCCCGCACGACGTCGCGACTCCTTCCCTTGGCCCGAGGCTTCGCGACCATCCGGCTCCTGCTTTGAACGCGAAGCCGGATCCTCTGACTCTTCTGACGGCGCAGCCCCCTGTGCATCCGGATCGCCAAACGGCTCCGCCTCACATTCGTCTGACGGCTCTTTGGCGCCACCACGTTTCCACGGCTCACGGCTGCTCGGAGGTCGGGAGCTGTTCTCGGGCGTCTGATTCAGGCGCTCACGCGCTTCCTTCAAATCGGCTAGCAAACGCAGCGACAGACCCCGCAGCGCCTCTTTGTCCAGAGCTGCCAAGTACTCTTCGTCGAGTTGGCGTAGACTGTGGTCCGTGAGTTTCATGGGCCGATATTCGCAGCGTCGTCAGTCATAGGTCAGCAGTCTTGCATAGACCCGGCGAATAGTGAAGTCCCGGCAGGGGGGGACTGAAGGCTTACCCCCCAAGCACCGTGCAAAATATAGCGCTGGGGCGGATATTACGGATTCAGATTATAGTTAGACACTCAATCAACAAGAGCAAACAGAGTCCATGCTAGAAATTTACGTCAGCACCGATGTTGAAACTGACGGCCCAATACCAGGGCCTCATTCCATGTTGAGTCTTGGCTCTGCCGCTTACACGGCTGACAAAGAATTGATTTCCACTTTCGAGGAAAATTTAGAAACGCTCCCCGAAGCGTCGCCCCATCCTAAAACTGCAGAATGGTGGGCTTCCCAGCCAAAGGCATGGGAAGCATGTAGAAAAAACACCGTTTCCCCAAGCGATGCGATGTGTCGCTACGTCGAATGGCTTAACTCTTTACCGGGGCGCCCAGTTTTTGTCGGATACCCTGCGGGGTTCGACTTTCTGTTTGTGAATTGGTACCTAGTCCGCTTCACAGGAGAAAGTCCGTTTAGTCATTCCGCGCTCGACATTAAAACTTTTGCAATGGCTTTACTCAAAACAGACTACAGAAAAAGTATAAAGCGAAATATGCCTAAGCATTGGTTTGACAAGCTGCCCCACACACACTTGGCACTCGATGACGCTATTGAACAAGGCGCTCTATTCTGCAACATGCTGAGAGAAAATCGCGGAAGCGGCGGTTGCTCATCATCCGAGTAAGCTCTTCTTCGGTC
>NZ_NRRN01000083.1 GCF_016583625.1 Halorhodospira abdelmalekii
TGAGGACTGCCCTGTTTGAGAAGGGATTAAGACCTCGCATCCAGGCCTTTCAAGGTGAGTCCCTGCTGCTCATCCGCAACCGCTTGATAGGGCAGCCACCGCAGCAAGTCGGGATCGCAATTTGCTACCAGAGAACGCTGCAAGGAGTCCTGCAACATATTGATTCATAACGGCATGTTTGCACACCTTGAAAGTCCTGGACCTCGCATCCTACCATCAGCAGTCGAGACGATCTGTTTGAGGACTGCCCTGTTTGAGAAGGGGTGCTGCAGGCACTGCATGAGGCACTGGCAATAAAAAGCTGGATCGCCCGGGAGCCAATGTCCGCACCCAGACGCCCTTCCGACTAGTTTTTCTTGGAACTGACGTTCCTCTTACGCTTGCGTTGCAATCACCACTATGTCGAGGCCGATCGATGCGGCTTGGCAAGCTTCCCGTTTATGCCTCTCCGCCGTTTTGGGTGTCATCTTGTGCACCCAGCACATGGCTCGGCCGCAGAGGACACACCATGGTTCGCAAGCTCCATCTCGCCTTCTACGATATTCGCTGTCCGCGCCGTCTGGCTAAAGCAGTGCGCGTCGTCAAAGGCTACGCCAGCGGCGGCCAAAAGTCGGCCTATGAGTGCTGGCTGACCCCGGCCGAGTGCGAGGCACTGCACCTAGAGATGGCAGACGTGCTCGATACGGAGGTCGATCAATTTGCCCTCCTGCCACTAGAGCCGAGATACCCATTGGTGACCCTCGGCACCGCTGAAAAGCCCGCCGACCCGCAGTTCTTCTACTTCGGCTAAGGGTGGCGCCAACCCCCAACGGGGGGCTGCGACTTGCTGTTGTCTTGGGCTGTAGCAGTAATGACAATCGACTCGTTGAGAGGGAATAGATGGACCTAGATCAGCCAACCATGAGTTTGATCCTCTCGACGGTCAGTGTGATTGCTGCTGTAGTAATGGGGATGGTGTGGAGAATCAACCGAAGCGAACAGGGACCTGCACTGTGGGCCGTTGGCAGCATGATCGTTGCGTTCGGTTTCATCCCACTGTGGTTTGGGGATCATCTTGGCAGTAAGGCGATCTTCGCAAACAATGCCGCCGCACTGATCGCCGGCTTGCTGTTGCTCGAAGGGATTTTACGCTTCAGAGGTTTGGGTAATGAGCGACGTCGCTTACCGTGGTATGGGCTGTATATCGCAGTAGTGTTGTTTCTGCTCTATCTTAGTCTCGACCACCATCAGCTGCGCTACCTAATCCTAGACGCCAACTTAGCAATCATTTTGGCGGTCACGGCGATTTGCTTGATGTGGCGCAGCGAGGAACTGGAGCGCCTCATATACGGCATTACCGCTTTCTTCTTTATGCTGATGGTGTTGGCATTGGCTTACCGCTGGGGGTTCGCGGCAATGGGCACAATCGGGGTCGATGATAACTATAATCGAGCAACCGGCGCGATCACCTTCATGTTTATTCCGTGGACCCTAGGTTGGACCTACGGCTTGGCTATGGCAGCCAATCTACGGGCGCAGCGCCGCATCGAGCATATCGCACAGCACGATCCACTTACCGGGCTACCGAACCGCCGCCGGCTGAATGATAACTTACAACGTCTGGCGTCTCGGCTGAAGTGTAACCAAAAAAAAGGCGAACCCGGATTTGGGTTGGTGATCATCGACGTAAACGGATTCAAGAAGATCAATGACACCTACGGTCACGCCTTTGGCGACGCAGCCCTGGTGAAACTAGCAGAACTGTTAGTCAGCTGTCTGCGTCCAGCGGACGAGGTGATTCGCCTAGGCGGTGATGAGTTTGTGGTGCTTTTGCGCGAACTGAGGGATCGAGAAGCGCTGGATGGACTGTGCCAGCGGTTTTCCGAAACACTGGAAGTGCCTGCCCAAATCAGGGGTCATGGTGTCCGTTTTGTGATCAGTATCGGGGCCGCTTTGTGTCCGGACGACAGCGTTGAACCGGATTGCTTACTAGCACTGGCCGATCAGCGGATGTACGCCGACAAGATTCAGAAAGGCGAGGACTCTGAAGTCTGGTGTCTACAGTGTCTTCAAGGTGCCTAACCATAGCCTGTAACTCGAAGGCCAGCGTCACTCCGCTGCTACCACTGCGTTACACTGAGGCAGTCATAGCTTGATTCATCTTTCTAAACAGTCAGTTGAAAAATCAAGACGACTGATTTGGTTGAGATCTACCGGTCCTTTTACTGGCAGAAAGCTTGCGATTTCTGCCCTTCCACCGTCCCAGATGCCATCCTTTGGCCTTGAAACAGCTACTGAGGTCACACCATGAGCCTGCAAACAATACATCCTCGCTGCCTACAAGGTCCGGTGCTCACGTCAATTGGCCAAAGCGGCGCAGATTATCAAAGACTTCGCTAGTATCGGTTAAAAACCCATCGACAATCACCACGGAAGAAATCAAGGGAATCACCTCAAAACCTATAAAGATTGATCCGATTCTCGGACACTTTGCCTACTAAGATAGGAAAAGCCATTAACAATAGGGGTCAAACGGACGCGGTCAACTCCGGTCCGACAAAGCCGGGCAACTTGGGTGACTGGACCGGTTAACAAAACCGTTGTGCGGGTAAACGACTGGAGGTGAATATGGGACGTGATATATCTACCCAAACGTGGGACAGAGTACTGAGCACGGTATTGTCGATGCCCGGCGCAAAGGTAGACCGCGAGAGTTTTTTGCGATCTGCACTGCAAAACTACGCTTCTACACGTGAAATTGAAGAGGCCATAAAGCTCGGCCCGGCCACAGCTGGAATATCAAAAGAGACAATTAAGCGGGTTTCTAACAACTCCATTAGGTGGCATAAGACCGGCGTTACGGCAGTCTCAGCAATTTCGGGAATTCCTGGAAAATGGTGGCTGGCGGCTACGATTCCAGCGGATATCACCCAGTTTTTTTACCATGTTGTCATTATCGCCCAGAAACTGGCTTATTTACATGGGTGGCCGGAACTTATGGGACCAGAGGAAGGCTATGACGACGAAGGGCGTCAGATTATAACTGTATTCATCGGCTCAATGTTCGGTGCTCACTCTGCGCAGAAGGCGGTGCATCAAGCGGCTGAGAAGATAGCGAAAACAGCTGTCACGCGCCTGCCCAAAGTGCCGCTGACAAAGTACGCGATATATAACATATCAAAAAAAATAGCAAAATGGCTTGGCGTTAGGTTGACTAAGAAAAAGTTCGCCGAGTGGGCGGGTCGTGCCATCCCTCTCGTTGGAGGTATGGTAGCTGGAACAGTGACGTTTTTTGCGTTCGCGCAAGCCTGCAAAAAACTCCAGTCGGACCTCGAAAAAATGCCCCTGGCTGATCGGGTTGTTAATGTGTGCGGAGATAATCATTGGCCTCAACCATTTCTTGCCCCTACGCCAAGCGAGTGGGCCACGGGATGATCAGTGCCTTGACGAAACTTGCTCTGTTCTACCCTGAATTCGATCACCACGGGCTACCGTGCCGAAAGATATCGCAGCGATACGATACAAGCTACAGATGCAGCCTCCCGCTGACTAGGAAACACCGTGTGGCAGCTAGTCGCACTCAAGCGCTGGAGACCTCCGAAGCTTCTACGGCGTGCCCCAATGGATCCTCCGCATGGACAGAGACCCCCG
This sequence comes from Halorhodospira abdelmalekii, assembly GCF_016583625.1. Lineage (GTDB taxonomy): Bacteria > Pseudomonadota > Gammaproteobacteria > Nitrococcales > Halorhodospiraceae > Halorhodospira > Halorhodospira abdelmalekii. Next base: position 3,631 of record NZ_NRRN01000083.1, read on the forward strand.
CGTGCTAGATTGGTATCTGTTCGTGACCCCGTCCTTCGTCGACTGAGCAATACAACCGCAAGAGACCACCCGCACACGATGAGCGATCCCACCCCACCCACTGCGCTCTCTCCTCCGCCTCCGCCGCCTGAAGCAGACGGCGCCATCACCGCGCGTTCCGCCACCACTGGTCCCCTCCTCCCCGCCGGCTACGGCTGGCTGCCGTGGGCGCTGCACGCCGACTACGCCCCCTGCCCGACTCCGCACCCCGGAGGTCTCGGACCGGTCCCCGTCGGTGGTGGCGGCCGCGGCTACCTCAATACCGCTGACGGCGGCCTGCTCGCCCACTGCCGCAGTGATCTCGATGCCGTCTCCGTCTGGCTCGGCCGCCACCTACAGAGCCCGATGACGCGCACGCAGTATCAGCACGAGATCGAACGCTACTTGCTCTGGCTCGGCATCGAGCGCGGTAAGGCACTGGCTGAGGCGACCCCCGACGATGTCATGCTCTATGAGCAGCTGCTGCGCAGCCCGGAGCAGTGGCCGCACTGGTACGGCCCCGAGTGCCCGCGCAACGACCCGCGTTGGCGACCCTTTAGTAAGCCACTGGAGGGAAGAAGCCGCTACCAGGCGCTGCAAGTGGTCAGCCGCTGCTACCGCTACCTCGTCGAGCAGGGCTATCTGCGTCTCAATCCCGTCGCCGGGGCCACGCACTTAGCACGGCCACCGCGCCGAGCGGCGGTGCAGGAGTGCTTCCTCGATGAAGGCCTGTGGCACGAAGTTGGTCGAACCCTGGCCGAGCTCCCGCAGCAGACGGCTACGCAGCAGGCTCGCTACCACCGCGCCCGCTGGGTGCTCTCGGCGCTCTACGTGCTACTCGCCCGGGCCAGCGAGTTTGCCCAGGCGCGCATGGGCGATCTCTACCGGGTGCGCCGGCCGCACGCCGAGCAGTGGTGGTGGCGTGTGAAGGGCAAGCACCGCCGCCCGGAGGACGCCGCCGATCACGTCCCGGTTCCCTCCAGCCTGATCGGCGAGCTCGCCCGCTACCGCGAACACCTCGGACTGCCGCCCTACCCGGCCGCCGAGGAGGAGACCCCGATGGTCGTCAGCCTCTACCCGCAGCGCGACGGCTGGCAGCCGGTCCATCGCACCACGATCTATCGCATCGTCAAATCGCTCTTTCTGGCGACCGCCGAGCGCATCGCCGCCGATCACCCGGCCGGGGCCGAAACACTGCGCCACGCCTCGACCCACTGGCTGCGCCATTCCGGCATCACCCATCGGCTCGATCACGGCTGGTCGCTGAAAGAGACCCGCGCCGCCTCGCGCCACGCCTCCTTGCAGAGCCTGTCGCAGTACGTCCACGCCGATCGCGATCGTCTTGCCGAGCAGGCGGAGCAGCTCGATCTGGGGTGGGGGGGGAACGGTCTTGATCACTGAGGGAGCAAAGCGTCCGCTGCTGCCGAAGGGAGAAGAGTATGAACGAGCAACCGGTTTGCCTGATTACGGGTGCAGCCCGCGGGATCGGCTACGGCATCGCGCAGCGTCTGGCCGACGACGGCTGGCATGTGATCATAGGCGATCTCGACGAGGCGGAGTGCCGGACCGCCGCAGAGCGTATCGGTTCCCAAGCTACAGCGATCGCCCTCGATGTGCGCGATGAGTGCAGTATTGAGCAGGTGCTGGACGAGGTGCAGCAGGCCCATGGCAGGCTCGATGGGCTCGTGAACAACGCCGCCATCAGTGATCCCGGCCATCAGCCAGTCGAAACACTCCGTTTGGACCAGTGGCAAGCGTACCTCGATACCAATCTCACCGGAGCCTTCCTGCTCTGCAAGCACGCCCTGCCCCTGCTTCGCGCCCAACGAGGCGCTATCGTGGATATCGGATCCTCTCGCGCCTGGCAATCGGAGCCCCACACCGAAGCCTACGCCGCCACCAAGGGCGGCCTAGAGGCCTTCACCCACGCCCTGGCCATCTCCGCCGGGCCGCAGGTGCGGGTCAACTGCATCCATCCGGGGTGGATCGATACACGCTCGCCGGCAACACAACGCGCCGAACCGCTGACCGCAGCCGATCACGCACAGCATCCGGTCGGCAGGGTCGGCACTCCGGCGGACATCGCTGCACTCACCGCCTTTCTGCTCAGCGCTGAGGCGGGCTTCATCACGGGGCAATCTTGGGCAGCAGACGGCGGCATGACGCGGCGGATGATCTATGCTGAGTAATCGTACTGCGCCATTCCGGTACCACCACCGCGGGAGGAAATCGTCGCCTAGCAATCCCCTTCCAAACAGCCGATTGGGCATTGATCATACACCGGGCCACTTCACCATCATCGAGCCAGCATAGCCACTGATCGGCAAACAAACCCAGCTAGCCAAATCCCCACTGACGCGGGGGAAAAATCATCCCTGATCACATATCAAACAACTCATCGAACTATCCCCGTTGGCACGGGGGAATGTGAAGCAACCACCGCCCTACGCTACCCAAAACCCACCTCCTCACGCAAGGGATGGCGATCAGTCAGCTGCAGCGGCCAACTACTCAGCACCCTACAATCAGCTTCCTATCGAGGTTGCGTCGATCACCGCCTCGTTGTAAACCCGGGCCAGGGGAGAATGATAGACAGCATACCCACACCACACTCAACCCACAGGAACACTTCATGGAGTATACCGCCCCACCACCGACTCTCTCCTCCCTCTTTCGCAGAGCCACCGTGCTCTGGCTGGTGATCTGCGGGCTGGCGGTCGGCAACGGCATCGCTCGAGAGGTGCTGCTTGAACCACTGATCGGCCCCGAACTCGCGCTGCCGTTGAGTGGCCTCATACTCTCCGCACTGGTGATCGCAATCGCCTACTTCGGTATGACTGAACACAGTCGGCACTCCCTGCCGGTTCTGCTCGCGATCGGCGGCTACTGGTTGCTGCTGACGATCCTCTTCGAGCTCGCCCTCGGCATGGTGCTGCTCGGCCAGACGTGGGCACAGGTGCAGCTGCAGTACAGCCCGGCCGCTGGCAACCTCTGGATCTTCGTGCTCGCCACCATCGCCGCCGCACCTTGGCTCAGCAGCCGCCTGCGCAGGGCTGCGGAGCGATCGTAGAACGGCGCATTAGAGGGTCCCGTTCGGTCGCCTAATTTAGTGCCAACCGCCAGCCTGTCCATGACCGCACGCCTACCCCCATAATCTCTCTTCCAACTTCTGCACACGGCTCTCGATGCTTTTGCGGGCAGTAGCCTCTCGCTCCGCCTGCTTTGTGGCGGCTTCTGCCTGCTGCAGCGCCGCCGCCTCCCGCGCCTTCAGCTCTATGAGCTCCTTCTCGGCCGCGACAGCCCTCCCCTCCGCCGCCTCTGCACGCTCAACCTGCTGATTGACCTGCTCACGAAGCCGCGCAACCTCTTCCTGCAGCGCTGCCTTTGCCTCGCCCAGGTCTTCTGCGTGGCGATTGGCAACGGCAGCCGTCCGTTCGGCATCGCTGGTACGCTGTTCAGCCGCCTGGGCGGCTTGCTTTGTCTCCTCGAGTTCCTGCCGCATCACCTCGTGTTGCTCTTCAAGCATCTCCGCTCTGCTGCTCGCCTGTGCATGCTGCGTGCGCAGTTCATCGGCGGTGTGCCGGTGCGCCTCGATTTGCTCGTACAGACGCTCCAGCGTCTGCGCCTGCTCCTCGGCTCGCCCGGCCAGCGCATCGCGCTCCGCTTCCAGCTGATTGGCGCGTGCTATGGCATCATCGCGCTCCTGCTCAACCTGCTCGCTGGATTCGGCGAGTTGCCGATTCTCGTCCTGGGCGATAGCCAACTGCTCGCGTAACTCCGTCGTTGCCGCCTCTGCACTCCGGCGCAGCTCGTTGGCGACGGCATCGCGCAGTTCGCGGGATAGCTCGCACGCTTCGCCCCCTGCCTTAATCGCCGGTTGCTGCTTACGCCACTGTGCGAGGTGTTTCTGGATGGTGTTCGGCGAACCGGTCCCCAATCGATCTCGCACGAGGCGGATACTCGGCTGCCCCCCTTGCGCTGCGATCTCATCGGCGGCCGCGAAGACCTGTTCTCGGCTCACTCCGTACTGCATTGCCGGCGCCATGCCGATCCTCCTTCTGAGCTGGATCGCCGCGAGCCACCCCGCAGCGCCCGTGTATCGTATCGATACGATCATATCGATACGACTATGATACAGATGCTACCCGCCGCTGATTACGCAAGCGTATCTGGACGCCCAGTGGCGCAACGCGCGTGGCAATAGCGATCAGAGCTCCTGGTTGATGATGGCTTGCAGCGTTTCGTCGCGCGGCGTCTGCCACGGGAGGTACACCACGTCGATGTCCACCGACGGGCGCGGCATATCCTGCACGAAGCGGCTAATCGCCGTACCCCCTTTCATGGTGAAGATATCGCGAACGAACACGTCGGGCGCGACGGCCAGCAGCAGGCAAACGGTATCCGCGAAGGCCTTATTCATGTGGTCTCAGGCTCAATCAGGTGCCGTCATCGAGCCGTCTCATCCAGCGCGTATTGCTGCCGGTGCGAACCGGGTACTGCTCCAGCAGCAGGGCATCGACGTCCACGAGGCTGGTCTCACGCGCCCAGGTGAGGAACAAGCGCACGGCCTTCACGCTAGCGCAGCAGGAGAGCAGCTGCCCGAGTCAGTCCTTACGAGGGGGGTGCAGTCCAGCAAATAGGTTGCGGGCCTCATCAAGGCTCTGCTTGAGCCCCGTGTCAGTACAGTATCTGCAGAACAGCACGCTCGGAGGCTGACACCCAAAGATCCTGGGGCAAGCCAGGCGGCGTGATCAGGGTCTTGCCCGCCAGCGCCATGTCCGGCCAGTCAAACAGGCGGGCGTGGACATAGCGGGCCGGGAAGCGCGAAGAGAACCAAGCCGACAACGTGAAGCGAGCCTCGCCCCACAGCACCAGCGTTTCCCGGCTACCCAGGTTGTGGCGCACACCCTGCAGGGCCAGAGCGTTCTTGCCGCCGACGTGCAGGCCGGACAGGCGCTGTTGCAGGAACTTCAGCGCACCGTAGACCCCGAACTCATCGTTCGGGAAGGCATAGACGCCATGGGCCAAGCGCACGAGCCACCCGCCGCCGGCGAAGTGGGCGGCGAGTTGGAGCGACACCCCGAACTGGCTCAGGGTAGCAAGGTCGAACGGCGCACCGCGGGGGAGTTCCGCTACTTCATGCCCATACTATAAAAATAGTAGAGGATTCAATCACTCCATGGAGCCCTTGCAAGGGCGCGCAGCATAATTCGCAGGCGGGTTTCCCCTCGTGGTTCTGCGCTACGGCGTGCTACTGATTTCAGGCTTCATAAAATATGGGCCAATGTACAGTGTTTTCACCGTCGGAGCAGTTCGTAAAAGACGGATCGAGAGGCTCGCATCGACGACTCCCCACCCTGCAGTCATCCCACCACCGCCACCCACAGGTCCATAACGTTGGTCTGGGTCGGTCCGGTTACCAGCCGCGCACCGGCGGCCGCTAGCGCCGGGCCGGAGGCAAAGCATTCGACGGCACGAACCGGGTCGTAGCCAGCCGCCGCCATGCGCACAGCGGTGCTGCCATCAACGCACCCCCCGGCGGCGGTGGTCGGTCCATCGCTGCCGTCGGTACCGGCACAGAGCAAGGTGACGTCATCACGGCCTCGCGCTTGGATCGCCAATAGCAAGGCGGCGTGCTGGCTGCGTCCGCCCTCCCCCGACGACGGCGGCAATGTGACCGTCGGTTCGCCTCCACCGAGCAGACAGACCGGCCTCTGGCTGCGATCGATCTCTGCTATCGTTTGCCACCACGCCTCGACCAGCGACTCCACCGGTCCGGCTAAAGGCCCGGGCCACTGTTCCACCCGATAACCCAAACGGCGTGCCTCTGCGGCAGCCGCGGCCACCGCTTGGGCGTTGTTGGCAATGACGGTGTGCGTTGGATTCCTATCCGCCGCCACGCCCGGCTCCACCGCTGTTGCCTCTGCATCGTCCAAAAAGCGCAGCACGGCAGTGGGAAGGTGGAGCCGCAATCCAAGGCGCTCGATCTCCGCTCGCGCCGTGTGGCGACTGACAGCCGCTGCCGGGCGAAAGGGTGCCGAGGCAATGGTATCGAGATCATCTCCGAGCACATCAGAGAGCACCAAGACGCTGCAGCGGGCCGGCATCGCGCGACG
>NZ_NRRN01000084.1 GCF_016583625.1 Halorhodospira abdelmalekii
TTGTAGCGGACCGTGGGTACAACCGGCCTTGTGAGCTGGTCGAGCAGGCCGCTCGCGGGGTGTGCGTAGTGGTGCGTTACAACGCCCATGGGATGCGAGTTTACGACGAAGCCGGACAGGCGATTAAAGTGGCGCAGTGGCTACGCGAGCAACCCGAGGCGAGCGTCTCGTGCAGCGTTCGTATTCGCTCCGGCCAAAGCTACATTGAGGCCCACTTGCATGCACGTCGATTGCCGCCGGAGAAGGCGAACCTCGCGCGGCAGGAGGTCCGTGACCGAGCGCGCAAAAGGGGTCGTACCCCTGATGCTGAGGCCTTGACTTTGGCTGACTGGGTGTTGGTACTCAGCACCGTGCCCGCTGCGATGTTGCCTACCGAGGCGGTCATGGAGCTGTATCGAACCCGATGGCAGGTGGAACTGCTGATGAAGCGCCTAAAAAGCCTACTTGATTTCGACTGTCTGCGGGCCCGCCGAAACAGCGAGCTGGCCGATGTCTACCTGTACGGCAAGCTGCTCTACGCGTGGCTGCTGGAGCATCGCGCCCAGCAGCGAGCCCCTTGGCAAGAGCTGGATCAACATCGACCGAGCACGCCCTGGCGCACTTACCAGGTGCTGCGCCAGGAACTAGCGGCAGTCATCACGGGCGCTGCGTGCTGGTGCTTGGAGCGCTGGGATGAGGCCTTGGCGGTCATGTCTGAGCGTCCCCGACGGCGACAACTGCAGCAGTTACCGCCACGAGTGAACGAGCTGATCAGCTATTGTCGGGATCGTGGAATCAGTAACGTATGAGTGCTAACCGGCTTATTTTGGCGCCTATGGCCTTTCAAGGTGGATCCCGGCTGCTCATCCGCAACCGCTTGATAGAACGACAACTGTAGCAAGTCGGGGTCACTAGTTGCCACCAGAGAATGTCACAGTCAGCCCTGCAAAAGGTTGATTCATAATGGTATTTATGCACACCTTGAAAGCCCTGCTTCGGTCGGTCTAACAAGTCGAGTTGCGCTGTTTCTCGCTTGGAGACCTCGATCGCGCTGCGATCTTAGGTGTTACCCGAGCGGGGAATCGGGTATAAACATAGGCAAGGATCATAGCGCGGTCCGACCGCTTAACCAACGCCTTGCTTAGCCACCCTTGGCACAGCTGCATCTCGACAAAATATGCCCTTAGCTTACTGATTTTACTAATCCTGCCACCGGCTGAGAACGGCTTTTAGTCCGTTTACTGCCGAACTCCGGGTTTACGGAATAAATTAGGGCACTTCTCATGCCACCGCTTGAGTTTCGTACAGGGGTGACATGCTAAAGCGCACGCAGGGAAAAGTGGTGGTTGTAGTGCTGCGGTGGTAAACAGAACAAGGCTGATCACTCGCCATATCAATAAGTCAAATATCAAATTTCTCCACGATTTCTTGGTCCCAGACAATCAAAATCATTCAGGGCCAAACATTTATTTTGCTATAACTCCACATCCTCGAGTCGCACATCAACCGAGCCCAGAAGATAATTAACCCGGGTGATTCGACCGGTAAATGTTATTACGCTTCCTTTTCGAAGGTCTGCAGCCCTCTCATCTTCGACATTCCTAAGGGTTATATTGGGGCGGCTCATCATTACATTTACATCAGGGTCGATTTGGATCTCGAACCCTCCCCGACGTTCCCTGACATCGTACACTTCGCCGCGCCACCGAACGATAAGTCCTATAATCTCATCTCTGTAATCATCCCACTGCGTGCTTGTCATATTCTCTGCATTATGTCGAACTTGAGCAAATTTGACACCGGAAACAACTTCTCTAAATACCGCGGTTATTTTCTGGTTATCGTCTGCAACAAAGCTTGCGGTTCGACTGCTTGAAGTAATTCCCTCCCAATGCGAGAACTCCCAGCCTGCTTCAGCATCTGCCGAGATATCGACTGTATCGCCACGAGCTACTTCCAAAGTGCCTGCGGGAGATGTCTTTCCGCCACCCTCAACTTCTAGGTTGAGAGTTACTTTATTAGAGATAAAGACCGCAGTCAGCTTTTTGTCTTCGCTGACTTCTAGCTCTTTTTCAGGCTGATCAGACTCAATGCCTTCCCAATGTGAAAATGACCAACCTTCCTGAGGTATGGCTGCAATTCTCACCACTTCACCTTGCTCCACGATGTTATAGCCTGATGGTTCAACATCGCCGCTGCCTTCAGCAGTGATTTCCAGCAAAGCCTCACCATCACCTGGAACCGGGACACTGTCACCCATTATAATACTCGCAACCAAAAAAACACCACCATATATTAGTGCTACACGTTTTCTGTTTGGCTGAAATGCGAGTCGCGGCTTTATCATCCCGAGAGCAAAGAAAACCATGCTCGCCAACACCAAAATCGCTATTAGCACATTCATTTATCCGAACCTCCTTGCTAATTTTTTTAAAACTCTGTTTCTGTGGAGATGATGGCTTACGTGTCGGCCTTATTTTTTGATCTGCTTGTAATGAAAATTCATGTGTCAAGGAACATGTTTTTATTTTCAGCGTAACACTTTATTCTGTGGTCTTGTTTCGCAGAGATGCTTCGAATCTGATTTGGTTAAATTGGAGGGGGATTGATCATCGCTCAGACCAGCAGCCCGTTACGTGGCGGATTTTGATAGTCGTCGCTGGGGAACGCCGGCGTCTTCGCCTGCAATTTTTATATGCCTGCCAACGAAGATGTTAGCGTTCTCAACAAAAGCGTTTAATTTAAGTCTTCACCGTATTGATGAAAAAACCTTCTCTAAAAGCCTACAAAACTCTTCGTTTTTTACGCAGTCGACTTTTGCTTGATATCGCCACCAGGTTCTTGAGCCAGCAATATTTTCCTCTACAAAAAAATCTGGCGCGGGAGGTTTTTTTGGTAGCTCCGGCGTTTCAATTAGTGAAACCATTAGATCTATTCTTTTCTTTTTCGGAGTAAGCGTAAAAGCTATTTTTTGTCTTCCGGCCGCGCTCGCTTTTCGGAATGAAATAAATTTTGGGGAGTATCTTACCTCGATGTCATCTTTAAATATTTCGATTAATCTGTCATGTACACCTTTTATGTTTTCTGTTTCAGTCTTTGAAGCATCATTTAGCACTGAGCTGCTGTAGGAGTCCCAGTTGCCATAGTTGGTTTTCTGAAACTTGGGTCTCGAGCTCATGTTTTCTTCTGTGGCGTTTACCGTTGTGACACTGGTTTTTTCGATAACTTTTCCAATGATTTCTTCTAATGCCTCTTTGTTGTTTTTTAAGACCACATCATTTATCAGGCTGAGGAGCTGAGAAATTTCAGGTGCTTTTTTTCGGTAGCTTTGTGTAACGTAGCAAATCCGGAAGAGTGCCTTTTCCCATTCCTCTTCGAAGTGTTCAGTTTTTGAGGCAATTTCCAAATCTTTGTTGAACTTCACGCTGTCTATTTCTTCTAACAGGTTTGTCTGCTCAAAAGCTATATCCCTGTCCCACTCTGTGAAGCCAGGATATTTAACAAGCAATTCGTAAATTTTTGGATACGCAATTTGAATGCATAGCAGCGAAAGCAATACAGTTTTCAGCTGAGTATTCTGAAGAATGTTTTCTTTTTTGTTTTCAGTGTCCGCCTCGATGAAAAGCATAATTAAACTTGCCGAGTTAACGAGGCGTTTCAAGGAGCGAGGATTCCCGCCCACGGATAGCCTAATGATAGAGGTTAACAAATCTCCATCAACTTCATTCTCTGAGTAAAAATCAACTTGCGTTAAAAGCTTGCCTACGTAGCTGCCAATGTCGTACTGCCCTAACGGCATCATGAACGGTAACTGTATTATCTTGTCAAAAAAGGCACGGAATTCCCATTCGTTTTCTTCTGTTCTTTTGCCAAACTTGCTTTCAAGCCCCTTTACCACGACTTGGTAATCAATCGCTAGTACAAATATGCAGCCCTGGATATTGAATATGTTTTTGAGTAGCTCAAGCACACGTACCGCATCTTTCGGATCAATGCGATCAAGGTCATCAACGTAGATAACAATCTTTTTAAACGGGTTAGTGTTGCGCTCCATGATTTCGCATGTGATCGCATTCAAGCTTTCCCGCAACTGCTTAATCGAACTGGCCTGTTGGCCAAGTAGCTCATCGGTTATTTCGCTCGCTTTGGCCCCCAAAGCTAAATTTGATCCAACTCGAAGGGCTCCTTTAAAAACAGCGCTAGATAGTGATTTTATTTTTTCTGCCCGGGAGGTGCTGATGTCGCAGTCAATTAGGCTGGTTAGGATTTCATTGATTATTTTAATCAACGCTTCCTCTGGGGTTGAAAGGAGAGAGTTTTCCCAGCTGTTAATCCATATTTGTTTGATGTTTCCGGGCTTTTCTAGCTCGAAATATATCGCGTTGAGAACAGATGTCTTGCCGCTGCCCCATTCACCCTGTATCCCGATAGTCAAAGGGGTTGGTGCCACGGCAATAAACTCCGTCAGCGCCTGCGCATGCCTCCCAATTCCGAGAAAATCTGCGCCGCCGCGGGGGTTTGGTTCATCAACAACACCTAAGTTTCTACTCATGCTATTGCTCCGTAGAAGGTTTGATATGAAAAGTTATCAATGGGTGTTAAGTCCGGGGGATGATCACCATTCGGTCCACATACCGCTCAATATCCGCCAACCACCCCGAACCGATGCCGTCGATACGGCGCAGCTGATCGACACTCGTCCACACCCTCTGCTCGATGATCGCCCGGCCCGATCGCTACTGATATGAGCGATCCGCTCCAACTCGCCTCCACTGGCCCCGTTGAGGTCAACGCAACCGGCCGGTCAGGGCACGGCCGCGGCGCTGTCCCGGGCACGATCTCCCGGTGTCACGGTACCGCGCCGTTCGGTATCGACGCGCCACAGCCCATCGGCGCCGCAGCGCATCCGGATACTGCCGTGGGCACCGGTTCCGAGCAGCGGCACCCCAGCCGCGGCGACACGTTCAACGACCGAGGCGTGGGGGTGGCCATAGCGATTGCCGGCGCCGTACTGGGCAACTGCGATCTGCGGAGCGACGGCATCGAGCCACTCTGCGCTGGTCGAGGTGCGGCTGCCGTGGTGGCCGAGCTCGAGGACGTCGGCGCGAACGTCGATGCCGCTGGCGATGATCTCGCGTTCGCCATTGGCCTCGATGTCGCCGGCGATGATCGCCGAGCAGGGGCCACGGTCGATGCGCACGACGAGGTTGCGGTCGTGGACGCTGCGGTTGGGTGTTTCGACTCCAGGGTGGAGCAGCGTCAGGTGCATTTCGCCGAACTGCTGGTCGTGGCCGCGGGTCGGCTCCCGGTAGCGGGCGTTCGAGTCTAGGGCGGCATCGAGCCAGGCCTCGAAGGTCTGAGTGGGGTGCTCGTAGCCGCTGTACCAGATCTCACCGACTGATTTGCGCTGCAGCACCCCGATTTGGCCGCCGATGTGGTCGGCGTGCGGATGGGTGGCGACCATCAGATCGAGGTGGCTGACCCCGTGTGCGCGCAGATAGTCGGCGACATCGTGGCGCGATCTGCCGCCGTCGATGAGGACGTGGTGGCCGTCGGCGTGGATGTAGGTGGCATCGCCCTGGCCGATGTCGATGAAGTCGATGGCGAGCTCGGCGGCCGCGGTCAGCGGGGCAAGGGCAGAGAGTAGGGCGCCCGTAACGAGGGCAAAGCGGGTTGGTCTGCGCATGGTTAAACGTCCTTGTCGTTGGTCGGCGATCCGTGCCGAGGGTGTTCAGGGGTGGAAGCGTACCACCTCCTGGGACTTTGGCAAGCGGTTTAGCTACGCCGAATGATGCGCCGCTGCACCGCCGGATGCTCCGGAAGACTCAGAACGTATTCGAGCTGCTCGCGGGTCTCGACCGCTCCGAGGCGCGCTTGGCGGACCCGGCGAAGAGCGTCATCGGGATCGACGCCGGTCTCGATCAGCAACCGGCAGGCGATCACGCCGGTTCGCCCGAGGCCGCCGAGGCAGTGCAGGCAGATCCGCAGGCCAGCATCGAGGCAGGCGTGCAGATCGTCGGCAATGGCCTCCCAAGCCGCTTCCGCTTTGGCGCCGGGTACGGAACCGTCGATGATCGGCAGGTGGTGCCAGCTGCCTTCACCCAGCCGCTCCTGAATCCGAGAGCCGAGGTCACCGACACCGAAGGCGGCGAGCTCGCTGCGCTCCATCAGGGTAACTACGCGGCAGGCGCCCCACTGCGCGATGCTTTCGATGTCGTCGTCGAGCTTGCG
>NZ_NRRN01000085.1 GCF_016583625.1 Halorhodospira abdelmalekii
CACCACACGAAAATAAGCCCGTTTTGGCCCAAAATCGGAAAATTGACGTCCAGCACCTGAACAAAAATCAATCGATGCTGTAATCTTCGGCTTTCCACGCCGAAAGCCCGATTACTTCAGCGTTTCCCTAGTGCTTGCTAGCCTTCGACATCTCAACGCAATCGAGGTGACCGACGAGAACGGCTCAGGGCTTCGGATACAGCGGGAGGAGGCCAAGAAGGGTAAGGAGGGTAAGGCCATTCGGATGAGTGGTCCGGAGCTGGAGGGAAATCGCAACAGCGAAATGGCGTCCGCAACCATGCTTGCCCGCTCTTTCGCTGGTGCCTTGATCGACGAAGTAGGTCGAAAACATCCCTATGTCGGCCGCGAGATCATCGCACACACTCAGAAGCTTCAGGATCTTCAGGAATCAGAGGAGTGGCCACGCACTGTCCATTTTACAGCTGAAGGAACGGTGCTCAGACCCGAGAAGGCAAGCCCTCATGGTGCCGTGGTGCTATCGACAAGTCCTCTCAATAAGCACGGTGATATCGTGACCTCGACCCTCGACTGGGGTGTCTTTCTGCCGATTGGAAATGCTTTGAATATTAAAGCAAAGTCTCCCGCCGTAAGGTTGATGCTTCACGGGTATTTCTTCGTCGACTCTGGCCGGAGAAATATTAAGGGCTTCGATCAATCAGTGGATCTCACCGACGTGCAGCTAAGCTGGAACTGCGCGCTCCGGGACGAGGCCGTACTACCGCTACTACCCGGTGTTCTTTACGACGCATTTCAAGCCGAAGTGTTTACCTCCAACCAGCTAGCAGAGCTCCTATCGGTCTTTAGCGAGACAGCTTTGGCAAGGACGCACGCCGCCGCGATCGCCAAAAATGGAGGCCTTGCACGTGTAATTCGCCGTACTGGGAACCGCATGGTCGCGACTTGGTCGTTAACGGCCGCTGACGCAGCGCTTCGATCCTTTCCGGAGCCTGATCAAGGGCGGGTTGCGGCCGCTGAACTATTTAATGACTTGGCCGAATGGGCAGAAGCACGTGGGCTATTCCTCATTGCAGGGCCGAATGCCGCCCTGCTTAGAGATTTGCCTCGTTGGACAGCAGACGAAATCGCCGATCTACTGGATAGGCTTGATCCTGCGACCTTTGTAAACGACGCCGGTGCGGAAGCGCTAGCTGCTTTTCTTGAAACTGCGGTTGATGATAACTCTGATCTTAGAGATGCGGCAGGACCACCGCTCCTCTCTGCGCTGCGACGAGCGATAACCGATGACCGCAGCTTAGCGCCAGAAGAGACGATGCGTCGCATCCTCCGCGTTTTGCCGTTGGGCTCGGCGGTGGCGCTGTCGGGCAGGGCCGGGGAGCGTTTTGTGCTCCGCGCCCTTGCCCGCGCTTCCGGTAGTTCGCCTGTCGTGCGAAGCGAGTGGTTGGAGAGTGCGCAGGTGATTTCCTCACTCTCGCCAGACCAGGCGGCGCCTTTGCTGTCGGCCTTGCAACCACTTTTAGAGGGAGGGGATTATGCTGCCGAATCTGTTGTCACCGCCTCCCTCTCTATTGTTCGCTTGATGGCAGCACAACTACAAGAGGCGGTCCGCCACCCCTCAATCGCTCCACTGTCGGTACTGCGGGTTTTCGACGGTAGCGGTCAGTCGCGGTTAGCCAGCCTTGCGGATTTGGTCGAAGCAGCTCGAGAACGGCGCCTATTCAGAAGCAATCCCAATCTCACGAAGACTCTTAAAGTACTTCACGAAGCGGCACCAGGCTCGGGGGCGATTGCAGTAAGCGCGACTGCCGCAGATTTGCTGGAGGGCATCGGTGATCCTGTCGTGTTCACCGACGCAACAAGCAAAAAGGCGATCGCGCGTCTCGTAATGCGTGCGGAGCGTTTAGGCCCCCCCGAAGCACGCGGCCGTCTACTCGACACTGTTTTCACTGCAGACGAGGCAGCGCGCCCGGCATTGCGCGTGCTGGTGGCCGGTGACCACCGCGCAGCGAATAAGCAGATTTCACTCATTGCCCTAGGCAATGGTTTAGGGGTTTTGGATCGTCTTGTACGCGACCTGATCGATGAGGATACGGATACTCTCGTGGTGCCAGCAGCGATCACTATGGATATTGGTTACCGGCGCAAGCAGAGCCTCGGCATCGAAGATTTGGACGCGGCCGCTCTCGGTGAATTGCTTAGACGGAATGCGCAACGACTGCGTGACCGACCATTAGATAGTTCTATGCTGAAAGCGTTATTTAATTCGAATCTTGAAGATGCAGATCTTCGGGCACTGCCACTGTTTACAGACACTTCTGGACAGCGCCGATGCGGCGACGAGATCTGGCGAGATACGCCCGATGCTCCGATCCCCGAGAGCATGCGCGGTGTGGTCCCTGTTTTGGCTCCGTCCACAGCGAAATTGATCCAGACGAGAGTCGAACAGCTGATCGACGCTTGGTCGCCTGCGGCGCAGATCCGTATTGCACTGGAGCAACCCGAGCCTCATCACTTTGCTAACGAGATAGTCTCTGCACTGGCGAAAACAGCCCCGAATGATCTGGATTCGCTACGCCACACGGCTTGGCTCCGGGATCACCACGGTCGGCCTTGGAAGCCAATCGAAATACTCGACCTACCAGCAGAGGTGATGGAGGTCGCTCGGACAACTCTCGCACAAGGTAACAACGCCACACGATTTTTGCCGCTCGACGACCTCGCACCCATATTACGTGAACCCGAAACAGCCCAGATCTTGCGTGACACAGGCGTGCTCTTTGATGCCCAACGCATGGAGTCTGAGCTCATCCAGCGAATCAAAATTGTACGCCCTGTTGCGATCTTCAGTGAGTGGCGCACAGCTACATCCTCACGCGCACTAGCCAGGCTCGCATCTTCTGAGGCCAATCTTCGGCTGCCGGGCTGGCCGTTGCTCGCCGCCCTGTTGCGCAGCTCCTCAGAGCATCGCCAGCAAATTATCGAAGCGTTCGGCCAGATAGAGCATGAATCCCCTGACCTCGCAGCAGATGCGCTCTCTGCCCTTGCAAAACTCGCCACAGATGGGAGCGAGGAGGCATGGACTGTGTATGTTGCGACCTTCAAAACGGTCGCCTTGTGGGCAGGGGGGGCACGTCGGGCGACGCTCGGCAATGCGTTGGTGCGAACACAAGACGCGACGTGGCGACTGGGCAGAGAAGTATCAGTGCAAGGCGGCGGTGTGGCCGCGTCGCGCTTACTCCACCAAGAGCTTGGTGCTCTCCTTCAGGAGCGTGCAAGTGGCGGTGGTACTGAGATCGGCTCAACTGGGATAGTTGACCCTCGCCCTCCGCGCGAAGCGAACCTCCAAGCGTTCGAAAAGGAGGCGATCGAAGGTCTACGTGACATCCTTGAATATGCCAAGCCTCATGTGCCGCCGGATCTTCTCATCCTACTGGTCGGATTGCTTGGATGTTCGGAAGGCTTTGCCGAGCTTGCACGAGACGCCATTGACGGATCCGAGGCCGATCTCAAGCGTATATGGCGGCGGCTCGACGATGAGGTTGCAAAAGTTTTCCGCCCCACGAATAAGCACGCCTCCCTTCAGGACCGGAGGAAGGAGATCTTCGTTATTCCCGTACCGGTGCGTCAAGCGCCAAGTAATCTAAAGGTCGAGACACTATCTGGCGAGACGCAGGAACTTCCCGTCGCCGATCTCACGCCGCTCGGTGTGCTCGGTGATCTGCACCAGAGTGGATTCACCTATACCCGCGGTCCGGGGATGCTACGGCGACAACCGATCAAGATCGGAATTCCGGCCGATCGCACGCCCTCCGCGCAAAGCGTGCATGATCTCTGCCTCGCACTGGCTGAGATCATAATCGGATATCGCAGTGAGCAGTCTGATGCGTTCATCGCGCTTGATGCACTCGCTGAAAGCTGTAATCGGGTCGAGCAGACCTTGGTCGAGAGCGTACGTGACGAGCTTGAGGATCGTTTGCCTAGCATTCTCGACGAGTTAAAGCCGCGGCGCGAAACGCATTTGCGCCAGGCGCGAGATACCTATAAGCAGGAGATCTCAGCGATACCTTGCGGCGAAGCGCGCGAGTCCGCGCGGCAACGTGCAAAAGAGGCATTATGGCAAGCGGTGAATGAACCAGGGACGCGGAACGAGCTCCTAGCCGCGGTGCGCGGGCGGATCGAAGACTACGGGTACGATGCTAAGCGCGTCTTGTTTGAGCTGTTCCAAAACGCAGATGATGCAACCTCTCAGCATCCCCCAGTGGGCGAAACACGTTTTCGCCTTGAGGCAGGAGAATCCCGCATCAGAACCCTGCACTGGGGACGGGAACTGAACCACCACGGTCCATCACGAGAAAAGGGCGCAAGGGAAGGATGGTCGAACGATCTTCTGAATATGTTACTGTTGAATGTGTCGGACAAAGCGGATGGCGTTACCGGCCGTTTTGGTCTTGGCTTCAAGTGTGTGCATTTGATTGCTGGCGAAGTCGGTATTGCTAGCCGCTTTGTTGCTTGCCGCGTGCATGGTGGGATGCTTCCAGATTCCTGGAGCGGCGGCCGCGAACTTTCATTCCAATATCAGCAAGGTTCGCGTGCTGCCACTGTAATAGACCTCGAACTGGATTCTAATACCGCTACAAATGATGCCGTTTCGGCGTTTCGGCTCGCAGCGCGTTGGCTGCCAGCCATGAGCCGGGCGATACGCTCTATTGAGATCGCTGGAGATGCTCCACGGCACGTTGAATACGATTCCCTGGTTGATGGCATTGGGGTCGTTCGTCTAATCGGCCCCGAGCCCGGACGCGCTCTTGCGCTGGATCTAGGTGATGAAACGACGCTATTCATCCCGTTGGATGCCTACGGTCCTGCAGCAGCCTCGCCGGAAACACCACGACTTTGGCTGATGGCGCCGTTGGAGGAGTCTGTACAAAGCGGCTGGCTACTGAACTGCAGGGAGTTTCGAGTCGATCCAGGACGGGGACGACTGGCTGGCACCGAGGAGGAGCGCCGAGCGCTGTTCGCGACCCTAGGCGACCGACTCGGCCATCGACTGATCGCCATATTCGACCTGTTGCACGAAGATCCGTCAATTCTTATCGATGCTACAGCAAGCGGCGATGAGGTAGCACAACGTTTTCTCAATGCGCTGTTCGAGTTTTTTGCCGGTGATGTTAGGGACTATGGAATAGTCCTCAAGTGGGGGGTGCATTCCACGGGAAGTGGGGTGCCGATTCCACGCGAAGCGGGTGTGCTGTTCCACCGGAAGTGGGGGGGCGATTCCACCGGATGTGGTGGGGCCGTTCCAC
>NZ_NRRN01000086.1 GCF_016583625.1 Halorhodospira abdelmalekii
ACCGCTTTGTTACAGTGGTGCTGCCCTTAGCGCGCCGCGGCATCCTCACCGCAGCGGTGCTCTCGTTCGCCCATACTCTGGGTGAATTCGGCATGATCCTGATGATCGGCGGCAACATCCCCGGTCAGACCCAGGTCGCCTCCATCGCCATCTACGACCACGTCGAGGCCATGGACTACGCCTCGGCTCATGCCCTCTCCCTGCTATTGGTTGCGCTGGCCTTCATTCTGTTGATGAGCGTATACGGGCTGAATCGACGCTTTAAGGTCGTGGGGGTGGCGTGATGAGCATCCAGGCACGCTTCTTTCTCGATCGCGGGGACTTCACCCTCGATATCGATCTGGAGATCCCCGGGCAGGGCGTAACGGCGCTGTTCGGTCGCTCCGGTTCCGGCAAGACCACGTTGCTGCGCTGTCTAGCGGGACTGGAGCGCATTCGTGAGGGCCGGCTCACCTTCAACGGCGAGATCTGGCAGGATGGGCAGCGCTGGCTGCCCGTACACAAACGGCCGCTGGGCTACGTCTTCCAGGAGGCCAGTCTCTTTCCTCATCTTAGGGTGCGGGACAATCTGCTCTACGGCTTCAAGCGCCTGCCCGCCGAGCAGCGCCGCCTGGAGTTGGATGAGGTGGTCAACCTGCTGGGCCTTACGGAGCTGCTGGCACGCTATCCGGATGAGCTCTCCGGGGGGCAGCGTCAACGGGTCTCGATCGGGCGGGCCCTGCTCACCAGTCCGCGATTGTTGCTCGCAGACGAGCCACTGGCCTCGCTGGATGGGGTCAGCAAGGGGGAGATCCTGCCCTACCTGGAGCGGCTGCGGGATGAGTTGTCCATCCCGGTGATCTATGTGAGTCACACCATCGAGGAGGTGAGCCGCCTAGCGGACCATATGGTGCTGCTGGAGAGTGGGCGCGCGTTGGCTCAAGGGCCGCTGCAGACCCTGCTCACCCGCACCGACCTGCCGCTGGCCCACAGTGAACAGGCCGCGGCAGTGATTGAGGGCACGGTGGCTGCTCAGCATACGTCCGATCACCTGACCGAAGTGGCCTTCTCCGGGGGCCGTCTGCTCATCTCGCATCAGGACCACCCCATCGGCGCCCCGCAGCGGCTGCGCATCTTGGCACGGGATGTCTCCGTGGCCCTGGAACGTCCGGACTCCAGCAGTCTGCTCAATGCGATTCCGGTCACGATCACCCAGATCAGCGACGACCCCCACCCGGGGCACGTCATCCTGAGCCTGGCAGCGGGCGAGCAGCAGCTGCTGGCCAGAATCAGCGCCCGCTCCTGCCGGCAACTGGCGTTGTCCCCAGGGCAGCCGGTGTGGGCGATGGTCAAGGGCATTGCCGTCGTATAAGGCGTCGTATAAGGGGCTAAGATGGGCCCGCTGCGCGCCGGCCTGAGCTGCACCGGAACTCCGGTGCGCGCAACTGATTGGGGCGCTGCACGCCTGCGGCATTTTTGCGCACCACGGTTGCATTCCGGGATGAGCGCTTCCGTAGACCGTGCCCGCATCGATAACCTGAACGGGCTAGGCATCATATCTGCTTGGGGTGTGCCTGGGGTGGACAGGCATCAAGCAGGGGAGGATTCGCCATGCAGTGGACCAACCGGATCGTTGCCGCCGCGGCCACCTGCGTGGCCGCCGCCGCGAGCGGCACCATCGTCGCGCAGACGTTTACCGGCGGCTATGTCGGCGTCGAGGCCGATCTTGGCTCTTCGGCGACCTTCGAGCGGAGCTACACGGACGAGTATGCCGGGTGGCTTGCTGAATACATCGTTGGTGAAGAAGACGAGGTAGACGATCTACTAGGGACGGCAGAGGTCTGGGTCGACGCGATCGGCTCGACCCAACAATACGGCACCACAGCAACCCTTCCGGGCGGCGGCGTCTTCGCCGGCGGCGGTGTGCAGAACGACGGGTTCTACTTCGGCGGCGAAGCCCGGTACCGCTTCGGCGGCTTCGATGACGATTACGTCGAAGAGACCGATGAAAATCTCGAACTCGAGGACGGCTACGCAATCAGTGGCCGGCTCGGCACCGTACTCCGTGACGGCAATGTGATGCTCTACGCCTCGGCCGGCTATACCGAGCGAGAGGTCACGCTCGAGGTCGGTGACGAAGATATGAGCGAGGACGCCTCAGGCCACCGGCTCTCCGCCGGTATCGAGTACCGCCCTGCGGATATGCCGATGCTCGTCCGTTTCGAGGCCGCACGCTCGGATTACGGCGACGTTACCTACGCCCATGACCTCGTTGGCGGCGAAGACATCATCGAGATCGACGACTTGGTTGAGGACACGGCGCACCTCGGCGTCGGCTACACGTTCTAGTAACTGCCCCCGATCGGCGGCGGGCCGTTGCAACGGCTCGGCTCGCCGCGTCACGGCATCGCGCGTCACGTCTGCTGTTGCCGCGTTATTGCGCCAACGGTGTGCATGATCCGCGCGCGGGCGCCAGATTGCCCCCTCTACAATCGGTGCGCCCGATACGATACGCTGCCCCCGAACGGCGTGGGTATTTGAGCGCCTGCGCGCCTTGCATGCCTACGTGACGCTGAGGCACGGGCCTTGATCATCCCTTGGTCCTGCAGGCGGAGGGCAGCGGTCGCCGCCTGGGAGCGCCGGCGTCCCCGCCGGCATTCTTCTCACGCTTGCCGGCGAGGACGCCGGCGTTCCCAGGAAAAGCGCTCGACCATCGCCATGCTTCAACATGTGCCACAGAGGAGCCGAGGACAAAGGTTGGGTGCTGTTTAGCGAAGTGGACCAAACGATGATCACCCCCGAGGCACGAGAGTGCCTGCCGTCCTTTTCGATGATCTGCACGCTCATTAGTAGGCACCTCCGCGCGGAGCAATCCGGATGACATGGACGGTGACGGTTTCGGCGCTGACGGTATAGACCACGCGCCAATCGCCAATACGTAGCCGGTAGCCGGGATGATCGGTGAGTTTTTTCACTTGGTTACCCAGGCTCTCCCCCCTTTATTCAGAAGCATACACTACCAGCCCAACTCGCTGGATATGATTCAGCAGGTCTGGATTGTCGATATGATGTTTCAGTATCAGATCAAGGGTATAAGGTAACACCAACTCATCCAGTGCTGATGCAAGCTGCAGAAAGCTCTGAAACGGCAGATCAGGTGCATCAAGGCAAAGATCAATATCAGAGTTAGGACGGTGTGTCCCCATGGCACGGGAGCCAAACAGGATGGCGCGTTGCACATGCGGATAATGACTCAACTCAGCCTGGAGCTTTTCCAATATACCGCATGGCAAACCAGTCAAAGCCTTATGACCTGTCACGCTGCTTCTCAAGCGCCGCTAAAAGAGATTTCAGCAACGGATGGTAGGTATTCAAAATCTGATCTGCAATCAAACGGGCTGTTTCACGGTTGTAGGTATGTGATGTCAAAGTACGACTTTTGATCATCGCAAACCATTGATCACCGGCTTCAATCAATCCCCGCTCAAACGCCAAGCGTATGGCATCCCGACTGCCTTGTATACCTGTTTCACCCTGATCCTTGTAAAAATCCTTAATGGTATTCCAGGCTAGCTCATAGGTGTACTCAAACGCCTGAATCAGCCCCTGCTCTTCCAACTTGGAAAGACCCCGTTGATTGCTTAACGCAACAGCCTCATCCAACTCATTAAATGCAGCCTGGTAATTCTGCAAGCGCTGGTGCCAGCGAATATCCAAAGAACGGTTCATGGTTTAGCTTTCTCCCTGATCGGTTTTCTGCAATTAACAAACAGGAATCTTCATTCATGCCATAGCACTTAATTTGGATCTGACCCCTTTGATGCTTTTCCGTGCAGGCACCCGTGAATGCCTGTCTCACACCTCTTCACACCTCTACGCCTTGCAACCGGCCCCCGCGTGTGCGGCGGCTGGAACCTTCGGCGTTTTGCCTTTCGCCAGCATGATCCCAGCCTTCCAGAGCGGCGGACTGAGGAAGCATCCGCCGGTGGGTCTTGACGACCTGTTGCAAACGTAGCGGCACATTGGCCACTCTCCCTGGTCAACCCAGCCTGCTTTCACAAGCTCCCGCCTTTAGGCGGGAGTAGTTGACGCTTGAGACGGTAAAGCTCACGCGGCTCCAGGCTGGTGGCGATGTTCACCCAGCTCATGTATCACTGAAGCTTGTGGGGCTAAGAAGGCCCCGGCGAAGCGATCGCAGGCCTTCTCTTCGCTCACGTTATCGGCCAACCGTCCAGCCAGCAATACATGGCCAAGCTCATGAGCCAGCGTGAAGCGTTGACGGTCACCCGGCCAGGTGCTTCACCAGCGCCACATGGTAGGCCAGCAGCTGCTGGGCCACCACGTGCAGCACAGGGCTCAAGAGGCCGTAGTGCTCCGGCATGGTGAGCACATTCACGCCCTCACTTGCCTCCACCCGGCTGCAGCCGTCAGCGAAGACGTAGAGCTCGCCGCCCCGGGCGCTGACCTCCTGCATGTTGGCCTTGAGCTTTTCCAGCAGCTCATCGTTGGGGGCGATCACCACCACCGGCATCTCGGCATCTACCGGATACGCATCAGGGCGAGCGGCTGGAGTACTACCCCTTGCAAGAGGGCGACGTGGTTGTAGCGGACCGTGGGTACAACCGGCCTTGTGAGCTGGTCGAGCAGGCCGCTCGCGGGGTGTGCGTAGTGGTGCGTTACAACGCCCATGGGATGCGAGTTTACGACGAAGCCGGACAGGCGATTAAGGTGGCGCAGTGGCTACGCGAGCAACCCGAGGCGAGCGTCTCGCGCAGCGTTCGTATTCGCTCCGGCCAAAGCTACATTGAGGCCCACTTGCATGCACGTCGATTGCCGCCGGAGAAGGCGAACCTCGCGCGGCAGGAGGCCCGTGAGCGAGCGCGCAAAAGGGGTCGTACTCCTGATGCTGAGACCTTGACCTTGTCTGACTGGGTGTTGGTGCTCAGCACCGTGCCCGCTGCGATGTTGCCTACCGCGGCGGTCATGGAGCTGTATCGAACCCGATGGCAGGTGGAACTGCTGATGAAGCGCCTAAAAAGCCTACTTGATTTCGATTGTCTGCGGGCCCGCCGAAACAGCGAGCTGGCCGATGTCTACCTGTAC
>NZ_NRRN01000087.1 GCF_016583625.1 Halorhodospira abdelmalekii
GAGGCCGGCAACCCGCTCCTCAGCGGCCTCGGCGAACAGGGGCAGCAGTTCGTCCGCCTGCTCAGTGGCGCAGCCAACCTCGAAACACCGCTCTTCTTAGAGCCCACGGATGAGACCCTGCTCGCAGCCCTCCAGCGCGATATCCTGCTGCTGCAGGATGGCCGCGACGCCGCCGAACCGCACAGCGCCGATGCGAGCATCGAGATCGTCAGCGCCCATAGCGCCCTGCGTGAGGTCCAAGCCCTCCACGACTGGCTGCTGCACCGCTTCAACGACGACCCGACGCTGACGCCGCGCGATGTCGTCGTCATGTGCCCGAACGTCGAGCAGTACGCCCCCTTTATCGAGGCGACCTTTGCTGGACGCGGCGAAGCGCTCCGCGAGGACGCCCCGCCGCTGCCCTGCTCGATCGCCGATCGCCACCTCGGCAGCGCCGACCCGGCGGTCGCCGCCTTTCTAGAGCTGCTGCGCCTCCCTGATGCCCGCTTTCAGGCCAGTCAAGTGATCGGCTGGCTGCGCGTCCCGGCGATCCAAGCCCGTTTCCAGCTCACCAGTGCGCAGCTGGCGACCATCACCGAGTGGCTTGAAGAGGCGTGCATCCACTGGGGGCTCGATACCGAGCATAAGGGGCAGTGGCTCAGTGGGCCGGTCAGCGACCGCTACACTTGGCAGCAGGGCCTAGAGCGACTGCTGCTCGGCTTTGCTTGGGGCGATGAGGAGGCGATCGTCCGCGACCGGCTGCTCTTACCGCGCATCGAGGGCGAGGAGGCCGTCGTCCTCGGCCGCTTGAGCGCCTTCCTGCGCACCCTCAAAGGCCTTAGCCGCGCCATGCGCCAGCCGCGCACCGTCGCCGAGTGGCAGCAGTTTCTCCACGACCGGCTGCGCGCCGCCCTCTTTGCCAGCGGCGGTGAGCACGAAGCGGTCCAGGAGGATCTCGGCGAGGTCATCCGCGAGCTCGGCCAGTACGCCGGCGAGGCCGACTTTACCGAGCCGGTGCCACTGGCCGTGATTCGCCACGCCTTAGAGCACAGCTTGCAGGCACCGGGGCGCACCGGACGACACTTCTTAACCGGTCAGATCACCGTCTGCTCCATGGTGCCGATGCGCTCGATCCCCTTTCGCATCCTCGCCATCCTCGGCCTCAACGACGACGACTTCCCGCGCCAGCGCCCTCCCCTCGGCTTCGACTTGATGGCCGACGCCCCGCCCCGTCCTGGTGATCGCTCCCGGCGCGGTGATGATCGCTACCTCTTTCTTGAGGCGCTGCTCTCGGCGCGCGAGCGCCTCTATCTGAGCTACCAAGGGCGCGATGTTAAGACGAACAGCGAGCGTCAGCCCTCGCTCGTCTTGAGTGAACTGCTGAACTACCTAGAACAGTCGAGCACCTGGCAGCGCAGCGCCATTCGCCAATTGCCGCTGCAGCCCTTCAGCAGGGCCAACTACCACGGCGACGAGCGCAGCTTCGATCGCGGCTGGCTGCGCCTGAGCGAGCCGGGAGCGGCACCGACGCGCTGCTGCGAGCTGCCGACACCGGAGGAGTGGCCGAGCACCCTGCCGCTCGATGAGCTGCTGCGGGTCCTCGCCCACCCCGCCCGCGCCTTCGCCGAACAGCGATTGACCCTCTACTTAGGGGACGGCCAGGACAGCCTGCCGGCATCGCTGCGTTCGGTCAGTGAGCTGGCCGACAGCGAACCCTTCGCGACCGACCACTTGCTGCGCTATCAGCTGCAGCAGGCCCTCACCGCCGGTTATTTGAACGAGACCGATACCACCCCGCTGCTGCAGCGCGCCCGCCTCTCCGGGGAGTTGCCCGAGCACGCCCTGATCGAAACGGAGCTGGCCGACTGGGCGGCTCAAGCCGAGGGGTTCGCCGCCGCCCTGCGCGAACACGGGGCGGACCAGATCTCGACACAACCGGTCGATGTGACGATCGAGGCCTTCACGCCAGCCGTGACCCTAGTCGGTGCGGTGCCGCTGCGCGCACCCGGCGAACTGCTGCTGTGGCGACTCGCCAATCCTAAGGGCAAGGACTACCTGCGGCTGTGGCTCACCCACCTGCTCGCCAATACCCAGCAGCCGACCGTCAGCACCGGACTCTATCGCGGCACCGGGAGCGAGTTGGCCGAGATCAAGCTGACCGCGCTCACTCCGCAGACGGCCAAAGAGGAGCTGACACAGCTGCTAGAGACCTGGCGCGAGGCGCTCTGCACGCCGCTGCCGCTGCACGCCGATCTGCTCGGCACATTGATCGGCAAAGGCGGAGGCAAGCCCGCCGAGCAGCAGCGCCGCGAGCTCCATAAGGCGTGGCAGGGCGACGATTACCGCGCTGGCTGCAAAGATGACCCCTACTTGGCGTGGTTTTGGACCGATGAGATCGACTGCTCGGGCCTCCTAGAGGCGCTGAAGGCGCGCTACGGCGCCTTGCTGTCCCACATGCTGTAATTCACAATCAGATCGTTTCCACCTCAAACGCCACGATCTGACGCTGCTCACTGGAGAACTCCACGCCGATCAGGTGGATCGGCTTGCCGCTGGCCCGGTACTTGTCGGCATAGCCCCTGGCCTTGATCTGCGCCAGCGCCCTGCCCTCGGGGAGTTGCTCCACCACCTTGAACTCGAACAGGTAGATGTGGCCGCTGAAGTCCACGGCCATGTCCACCTTGCCGTGGTGGCTTGAATCTTCCACCGTGACACCCAGCCCCAAGGCGGCGAAGTGGCTGTAGAACACGCTGGCGTAGTGACCCTCATATTGGGCAATCGGGGTGTTGCGGTACCAGTCGTGGGGCAGGCCGGCGTAGAGCGCCTTGAGGTGAGCCTCCAGGCCCGCCAGGTCGTGCTGCTGCAAGTGCTTGAACAGGGTGCGGCGTTCACGTGGGCCGTTCTCGACGCCCAATGATGGGAGTAGCGCATGGTTCAGGCTGGTTTCCACCTCGCGGTTGGGAAAGCCCAGGGTGTACTGGCGGTAGCCCAGCAGGGGCTCTTCGACCTTCTGGATCGTCAGGTAGCCGGCCTGGAAGAGCAGCGCATCGGTGCTGATGTCATCAACGTCAAACTGACTGAGCAACTCGTACTCCGTTTCCCACTGGTCCAGCGATGGCGTGAAGACCCCCCGCTGCTTGAGGACGTTGACCAGGAAGGTCGGCGTGGCGCTCTCGAACCAGTAGGGGCCGAACTCGCGCTTCTGGAGCAGTAGCAGCGCATCGAAGGGGTTGTAGACCGATGTGACTTCGGGGCCACCCCAGCGGTAGCCGTTGTACCACTGGCGGATGGCTTCGCGATCCAGGCCGGCCAGTTCTGCGGAGAATACCCTGTCGATGTCCTCATCGGTATAGCCACAAATCGTGCTGTAGGGCGCATCCAGGGTGATGTCGTTGAGGTTGTTCAGCCCCGAGAACAGGCTGACCTTGCTGAACTTGGAGACCCCGGTGATCAGCACCAGATGCAGATGGGGACCGGCATCCTTGAGCACGCTGTAGAGGTTCTTCAGGCCCTCGCGCAGCTCACGAGCACGCTCCGGTTCCAGAATGTTGTCCAAAATTGGCTTGTCGTATTCATCGATCAGCAGCACGACCGGCTGCCCCGTTTCCCGGTGGGCGAGTTCCAGCAGGTCGGAGAACTCGCCGGGAATATCCGTCTCGGCTGCGGTGGTCTGGGTGAAGCGCTCGCGCTCCTTGCGCAGTTGGTGACGAATGCGCGTGTCCAGTTCCTCGCGATTGCGCATGACGCCGCTGCCAAAGCTCAGACGAATCACCGGGTGGGTCTGCTGCCAGTCCCAGCGGTCGTGGATGTAGAGCCCCTCGAAGAGCTTTTGGCGACCCTCGAACAGGCAGCGCAGGGTATCCAGCAACAGGCTCTTGCCGAAGCGGCGGGGGCGGGAGAGGAAGTAGTACTTGTTCTGCTGGACCAGGCGCTCGATGATCGGTGTCTTGTCCACATAGTAGTAGCCCCCCTCGCGGATCTCGGAGAAGGTCTGAATGCCGATGGGGAGTCTGAGTCGCTGTTGGTCGGTCATGCCTAGCCCTCCAGGGAGCGGTTCCTCAATATAGCCACCACNGCCACCACTACTCTAGGAGTCTCTCTGGTGCATCCATATCCTCGTGCAGAACGCGAACGACGAGCACATCCGATTCATACAATTGATAAAAAACAGCGTGATGCTCGACCTGTAATCGGCGATACCCAGAAAAAACGTGGTCGTAGTTCGCGCCAAGTGATGGATGATCAATCAGCCGTTTCATTCCGGCCTCAAGCCGGTCCAGGTAATGATCCGCCTGATCAACGCCCCATTCCTCACAGGTATACACCCAAATCCCGATGAGATCTGATTCCACCTTCGGCGTGACGTTCAACTTAAACACTAATCAGCCGCCTTGATCCGCTTACGGCCAGCAGCCTTGATAGCCGATATATCCAGCGGTTTCGGATCTCCGCTTGACTCACCCTCAGCGAGGGCTTTCCTGAGCATGGCAAGACGTTCTTTGGCCTGCTGGTCCCTTCGAATGAGATGGCGGATGTACTCACTATCGTTGCCAAAGTGGCCGCTTTCAATCTGGGCTTTCACCCAGGCGTCTTGCTGTTCAGTCAATGTGATGGTTTTTCGGTGCATGCTCATGGCTGGCGCCCCAAACACGAGAGAGATATGACAAAATCATACTGCCTCCTCGCGCCGAGTCAACGCTCCTCTTCTTGCCGCCCAACAGTATATTCGACAGAATCGACCTGACTCAGCCCTGATATAAGACGACGAGAATCCTTATTCTGGAGCGTGGTGCCGGCCAGCTCCCCCTACTAGCGACACTAGCTGATGACAGAAGAGGCTAAAACACTGCAGGCCGAGGCGATGCCGCTGCACGGCATCCACCTGATTGAGGCGAGCGCCGG
>NZ_NRRN01000088.1 GCF_016583625.1 Halorhodospira abdelmalekii
CGACCGCTTATCGCGAGATGATGCACGATATGCATCGGGCCTTTCAGCAGTTGGCGGTCGACGCTCGAGAACAAGGCGACCCTAGGCAGGCGCAGCGACAGTTGGCGCAGATTCAGAACAGCTGTGTTGCATGCCATGCTACCTACCGGTTTGTCACCGCGGACGACCAGTGAGGGAATCCCCCTTGGGGGATTCGCATAGCGCCGCTAATCTGGCCGTGCATCTTTGCAGATGGCGGAAGGAGAGGCGTTGGATATGCGAATTCGGAAGAACCTAGTGAAGGTGGGGATCAAGCCCCCTTGACCCAAGCTGACCTACATCATAATTTCTTTTCATAGAAGCAGCCTTAAATAAGCGGTTTTCAGAGGCCGTAACCGTTTTTCGCGAGTTCCGGCTGCCCGAGCGTGCTACGCCGGTGGGGTATGCGGCCCTGATCGACGCCTACGATTTGCAGGTCCCGTGGCCGCGTACGCTGCGGGCTGTCGGCGAGCGTCACAGAGTTTACAGAGAGAGTGGCTGGGAACTCCTGACGCCGCGTCACAGTCCACCGGCGACCCTTGAGGGCCACCTGACCTTTGCGCTCAAGCGCGAGGGGCTCGACCTCGCTGTGCTGAAGCGGCTCTTTCAGGTCGTCGGGCCGGAGCCAATTTCGGGGTGGATTCGGTCCCAGCCGACCGGGTCGTATACACGGCAGATCTGGTTCTTGTACGAGTGGTTGCTGGACGACCGGCTACCACTCGACGACGCCACACGTGCGCGAAACGTGCTGGCACGGTTGTTCGACCCGGACATTGAGCGGTTCACCCCGTTCAAGCGGGTCAAGGCGATCTTGCTGGAACGGACTGAGCGCCTCCGGTTGGGACTGCTCAACCAGGACTCCAGTTGCTCGCTCGCTCACATCCGGGTGCTATCAACGGAGAGCGAATCACCGAATGAGCACTTTCGAGTATGAAATTCGGAGCAGCAGCACTACGCAGCGGAGTCTCTCTGGGTGCGTGCCGTTACTGTTAAGTCTACGTCCAAGGCGCGCATGACCTTGAGCAAGGTTTTTAAGGTAGGATTACCTTGCTCACTGAAGGAACGATACAGCTGCTCACGGGAAAGTCCCGTTTCACGGGCTAGCTCTGTCATGCCCTTGGCGCGGGCTACTATACCCATCGCCTTGGCAATATAGGTGGAATCCCCGGTTTCCAGCGCATCGGTGAGAAATACCGCGATGGCTTCCTCGCTCTCCAGCGCCGCTGCCGGGTCGTAGTCGTATAGTTTGTCGCTCATGACGCCTCCCACTCGGTTGCCAGACGTTGTGCCGTCTCGATATCGTCTTGTTGGGTGGTTTTATCGCCGCCGCACAGAAGGAGAATGATTTCGTTACCGCGTTGCTTGAAGTAGACCCGATACCCAGGACCGTGATGGATACGCAGCTCACTGACACCTTGCCCTACCGGTTTTACGTCCCCCGGCAAGCCGTTGGCCAGCCGAAAGATACGCGCCGCTATCAGCGCCTTGGCACGTTGATCACGGAGTTTACGCTCCCACTTTCGATAGGTGTCGGTCTGTTTTATGGCAAACATGAGTTAAACGTAGTTCCTAGACTACAAAAGTGCAAGACATGGTTAGTTCGGTGATGCCCAACGACAGCCGACAATCATCACACAGCAGGCTACAGGTCACCGTGTATGACTTGAGATGGGAAGGGAAAGCGCCACGCTGAACGTCAGGCAACCTCAGCTATCATCACCGAGCGCGTCGCAAGCCGGAGAGTACGCGCCTTTAATCTCAGCGACTGTGCAGCCAGCAGGCGACGCGGTGGCCGGGCCGTGGCTGCGCCTCCTCCGTATCAAAGTGCTCGCAGCGTCCGACCATAATCTCTGGGCAGCGCGGATGGAAGCGACAGCCGCTCGGCGGGTGGAGCAGGCTCGGTGGCTCACCGGCCGGGATCGGGCGCAGTTGATGGGCGTTGGCCGCATCTGGGTCGACTAAGGCGGCGAGCAAGGCGCGGGTGTAGGGGTGGTGCGGGCGATCGAGCAGGCGTTCGACCGGTCCCTGTTCGACGATGCGCCCGGCGTACATCACCATGGCGCGGTGGGCGTAGTGGCGCACGGTTGAGAGATCGTGGGTGATGTAGAGCAGCGCGAGGCGGCGCTGGCGCTGAATGGTGCGCAGCAGTTCGAGGATCTCGGCGCGCACCGAGGCATCAAGCATCGAGACCGGCTCATCGGCGATGATCAACTTCGGGCGCAGCAGCAGGGCGCGGGCGATGACGACGCGCTGCTGCTGTCCGCCGCTGAGCTGGTGGGGAAACTTCTGCCACGTCTCGTGCGCCGGCTCTAGCCCGACCTCTTCGAGTGCGGCGGCGATCCGCTCCTCACGCTCCCGGCGCGTGCCGACGCTGTGAACGATCAGCGGCTCTTCGAGAATCCGGCGAATCTTCATAAAGGGCGGTAGGGCGCCGTAGGGGTCTTGCTGGACGTAACCGACAGCGGCGCGGTACGCCTTCAAGGCACGGCCGCGCAGCGCCGCTAGATCGGTGCCGGCGAAGGTGACGCGGTCCGCACTCGGGCGGCGGAGGCCGAGCAGGGTGCGGGCCAGCGAACTCTTGCCACAGCCGCTCTCGCCGACGATGGTGGCCGATTCGCTGTGATCGAGGGTAAAGCTGACACCGTCGACCGCGCGCTCCGAACCGACCCGTAGAAAGCCCCATTGGCGCAGCTCAAACGCCGAACCGGCTGAGCGCCGCTATTGCTGTTGTCAAGCGGCGCGGTGGTATCGTCGTCGTCATTTTCGTCCGCCAGTGAGACGGCATCGAGGCCCTCGCCAACGATCACAGGAAAAAGCTTGCCTGTGGGGTAGCGGTCCATCGGCCAGACGCCGATGAGAGTACCGGGTGCCGCAGGCCCGATCAGCTGCTTTCGCAGCTAATCGACTAGCCGGCGCCGTTCTTCGGCATAGTCCATTAGTTTTTTCTCCTTCCCCCCTGACTAGTCATTCCAGCTTGCTATCACCTGAGCGTTCACCTTCCACCCCGCTGAGAACTGGTCGTCCGCTTGATTTACAGGTGGTTGATGTGCCGCGGGCGGCGGAGGGCTCAAAGGTTACGCTATCACAAGCCCCCGCCATCAGGAGAGGGCAGTTGACACATCTTTGTTAATGATTATCATTCAGTCAGAGCGCTGAGCCAGCCAACCCGCCTCGGGTGAGCCAGCCACTCTGTGCACCACGGTGTGCGCTGTGCAGAGAAGGCGTATTTGCTAAAGCTCAATAAACCGAGAATAACCCGAGGACGGCCATGAGACTGCGCTTTGTCAGTTATTATTCATTACTGTGTAAAAATGCCAATCGACCCGTCGGCCCCGCACCTGCACTCGCGTTTTTCGCTCGTTCACGAGGCGGCTACCCCGTTGCCCGGCTCGTGGCGGCTACCGCGGCCGTACTGATCGGCAATACCGCCTTGGTCCATGTCCAGCCCGCCGTGGCGGCGAGTGGGGAGGCTTACGATCTGACTCCCGTTACGGTAACGGCGCCGACCCGCAGCGAGCGGGCGCGCAAACAGAGCCCTGGCAGCATTGAGGTGATCACTGCTGAGCAGATAGAGCGCAGCGGTGCCACCATGCTCGACGAAGTCCTGCGCAGTCAGTCGAGCCTCTTCGTCAGCCCTGACGGCTTTTCACACGCCCTCCGGGGTGCGGCGCGGGAAGATACAGTGATTTTGATCGATGGCCGCCGTGTCATCGGTGAGCCGAGTCGCCGCTACGAACTCAATCGGATCCCCGCCGGACGCATTGAGCGCATTGAGATCGTGAAGGGACCAGGGAGTGTGCTCTACGGTTCGGATGCGTTGGGCGGCGTTATCAACATCATCACTAAGGAGACACTGATTTATTCCGGCCCTGCCGTTCCGCTGTCGGTCCGGAGTTGAGATAATACGGCTCTGGCCCACAACCGAGAGTGCGCCCCCGATGCAATCGAGCTTCTCTGATCTGGAATATGCCGC
>NZ_NRRN01000089.1 GCF_016583625.1 Halorhodospira abdelmalekii
AGCCTAGCGGAGCCTGTGGAGCGAAGGGCTTTGACAGAGAGGAAGCGGGATTAGACGGGGTGTGACGATGACGCAGAGCATCAGGCAAGCGCCGGCCGGGCTAATCCGGCTACATGAGGCATCGAGAAGGGCCCACGGACAGGCACTTTGGTTGTGTTGGGCAAGGAGGCCCAGGGACACGCAAGGGCCAGGCCAAGGGCCACGGACAGGCAGAGCGCCGAGATAAATCGGTAGGAGATTGGAGGTGAAAGCCCTCTGCCCGGTAAGGGAGGCCACCGGCCGGGACCCCGAGTCATGGGCTGTTGCCCGCGAGGGCAGTGGCTAAGCGTTGACAGGGGAAGGTGCAGGCCCAGTATTGAGCTCCGAAATCAGCGTCGAGAGTGCCAACGGGGAACAGGGACAGGCACTTTGGTTTGGGTGGGCAAGGAAGGTAGTAGACAGGGAAGCATTGTCACATGGAAGGGCGGGCCATGCTGAGACTCAGACGCATTTAAGGCTGTGTGGCTTAGGATGATTGAGGAATCAGTCGGTAACGAGCGTTTCTACTTCGTCTACCGGGTCTTATGTTAAAAGGTTGGTAGGGAGTAGGGCACGGCGGCCCGTTTCAGTCGATTTATTTGCTGAAGGTGGGGAGTAGCGTTGATCGGTTCGACTGAGCCAGTAGCGTTCAGTTAGCGCGGTCGAACGGATGAGCGATAGTGATCTCTCAGCCGGGTCCGCGAGTGGGCTTCGGGGAACAGGGACAGGCACTTTGGTTTGGGTGGGCAAGGAAGGTAGTAGACAGGGAAGCATTGTCACATGGAAGGGCGGGCCATGCTGAGACTCAGACGCATTTAAGGCTGTGTGGCTTAGGATGATTGAGGAATCAGTCGGTAACGAGCGTTTCTACTTCGTCTACCGGGTCTTATGTTAAAAGGTTGGTAGGGAGTAGGGCACGGCGGCCCGTTTCAGTCGATTTATTTGCTGAAGGTGGGGAGTAGCGTTGATCGGTTCGACTGAGCCAGTAGCGTTCAGTTAGCGCGGTCGAACGGATGAGCGATAGTGATCTCTCAGCCGGGTCCGCGAGTAGCCTGGTGGCGGGATTTGCTGGTGTCGTTGTCTCCGACACCGCTGTGTTCTGCCCGGTCACCTTTGCCGCTGAGGGCGTTGAGATGATCCCGGCCCTTACGGCGATAGAGGGCTTCAAATCGAGTGGCCTGCTCGAGCCACTGCTCATCGGCGAGCCCGAGTCGCTGCAGGATGGGAGGGGCGTTTTGGGCGATGGCGCCGCGCTTTTTGGGGTCGATGGCGCGGCCGGTGTGATCGACGAGCGCTAGGTACTCCTCGAAGGTGCAGGGAATGCCAGCTAGGGTGGCGGCGGCAGCCGCTGTCGCATCCCGAAAAGGCAGCAGTGGCTTAACGGGAGCAGGCAGCTGTAGGCACGAGAGCAATCCAGCGACCTCGACGCCGGCATTGAACCGCTCTCGCAGTGCTTTGTCGAGATCGAAGCGCGGCTCGATGCGTTCCCGCAGCCCGGTGTGCTCGGATTCCTCGGGCGTGGGTGCGATGGCCGCGCGCACGGGATTAAGATCGACGTAGGCCATGCAGGCGAGCAGGGCGGTATCGCTGCAGAGGGCTTGCGACTTAAATCGTGCCTCCCAGAAGTGGCCCTTACAGCCATCCTCTTTGTTGGCCTGCCGGGCGATGGGCTCGTTGAGGCAGCGCATAAACCAGCTCAAGTCTCCTAGCCGCTCCCGGTAGATCTCGATCCACTCGGCGAGTTCGATCTGCTCACTGGCATCGAGAGGCTTGCCGGCTAGATGCTTCTGCATCACGGGTGCGCCTTTATAGACGCCACGCCAGCGCTCGATGACCTCCTCATCGGACCACTCTTCGGTCTGACTCGGGTTGAGCTTGACGACGATATGGCAGTGATTCGACATGACGGCATAGGTGGCGATGTCGATGGCGAAGATCGAGCTTAGCAAGCGAAGCTGATCCTCGACCCACTGGCGTCGATGCTCGTAGCTTTTGCCGGAGACGTGATCCTCGCCGCAGAGGAAGCTGCGTCGCACACAGCGCGTGACGATGTGGTAGTAGGGGATCGAGGGTGAGATTTGCTCACAGCGAGGGCGGGGCATGTTGGGCTCTCCTTAGCCGTTGCCTGTAGCCGGGTGATCGACAGGCGGTATCCCTCAACCGGGTCACTCGCCGTGTCGATCGTGTCGGTGGCCGAATCCTTCGACACCACAGCTCAGTTTACTCTACCCCTTGGGGAGGCTCAATGGCGCGGCACAGGGATCGTCCGAGGTGGCGGCTCAGTCGGTGGTGCTTGTGTGCTGGCGATGGCGGTGACGACGGTACCGGCGGTGGCGATGGATATAACGACGATGACGACGATGACGACGATGACGACGGTGATGGCACCCTGTTGGGGGTGCCATCGTCGAGTAGTCGCCGATTGTTCTCGGTCTGCCTCAATTTCGCTTCGATGCGGGGTTCGATGGGACTCAGCACGATTTGCCGCCGCGCTACAAGTCGTGAAGCTGACGTTGCCGCTCTAGCTGATCGACAACCGATTGGAGCCAATGTGCTGTTCTCCCTCGTCAATCTGATCACGGATGCGCCTGAGGCCGTGCTCCTGATAGACTGGGGCGCATGGTCGTAGCGGTTTTGCTGCAGTGGCTGGTAACGCAACCGGTTTAACATGCCGCTGCCCCGACGTATTCGGTGGGATAGAAGCGCCCGAATCGCATCCCGCCTGTCCACTGACCCCGTCTATGAGGCGTGACCCTAGCATCTTAGGAGTCACGGCCCTCGCTATGGAGAACACCCCATGTACAAGCACCTGCAACCGTTCCAGAGTGCCCGTCACGGCCGGCTTCGACTGAACCTGGATGCCGGCTATGCCTATGCGGCACAGGAGAACTTCGCCCCGGTCTTTCTACAGGAGCTGCCGAACTTGGTGCGGGAGTATTTCATCTGCTTTCCCAACAACCAGACCAACCTACCGCATGTGCTGCTGGGTTTTGTGAAGGAGCAGAACGCCTACGTAAGCCCGCATGGGCAGTGGCTGGGCAGCTACGTACCGGCCTACCTGCGGCGTTACCCGTTCAGTCTGACGCGCAGTGACGATCAGGCTGCGGATGCCTTCACCGTTGCCCTTGATGAGCAGGCGGACTGCCTCGGGAGTGATCTGGGCGAGCCGCTGTTGACTGAGCAGGGCACCCCCAGTGAAGCGCTGGAGGCTAAGATCCAGCTGCTCAAGGGCATTGAGGCGCAGCGCCAGCGCACACAGGAGGCGGTGCGCGAGATTGAGGGTCAGGGGCTGTTCAAGATGGAGCAGCTGAGCATCCAGCGTCAGGATCAACCGGTGGCGAACATCGGCGGGCTGCGCATGGTCGATCCCAAGGCACTGGACGCCCTTGATGGTGAGGCGCTTAAGCGATTGCAGAGTCTAGGTGCCCTAGAGCTGATCCATGCCCACCGCCTCTCGCTGTCTAACCTACGCCTCGGTCTGCTGGCTGGAGGGGGCTCTCATACGCAGCGGCAGCAAGACCCTCTAGCGGGTCTACCGGCGAATCAACTGTTTGGCGATGAGGGTCTGAATTTTCGTTTTGATCACTGATTGATTTGGCAGTTTATGGATCGTTTGGTGTGGTGGCGATGGCTTAGGTGCCGGCGATGGAAGCTGGGGGACAGTGCGGCCTGGCAAGGCCGCGTGTTCTAGCGGGTGAGAGTCCCGCCTAGGTAATCGTGAGCCGCGAGCCTAGTATCGAGCCTTGCGGCGTGACTGGCAACGGTCGTGTCGATGCGTAGGCACGAAAGCAGGCGAGGTGCAAAGGTAACGGGTGAAGCCGACCCTGAAGGTATTGAGCCCCGAAAAAGTTAGTCGGAGAGTGCTGACGGGTTTGTCCCCCC
>NZ_NRRN01000090.1 GCF_016583625.1 Halorhodospira abdelmalekii
GGGGCAAAAATGAAACCGCGCCGCACGATTGGCTCGCTGCGGCGCGGCGGCTGCTTAGGCTATTTCTGCTCCTGGGCTCTCGATGAGCGCGGGTGCAGTGGGCCTATAGGCCTAGATAGAACTCATCCTCAAAGTCATCACAGTGGGTGAAAGTTCTGGTCTGTCCGCCGACCACCAGATCGACGCCGTTCGTGCGCGGGACTGACATATCCTCGCCATAGCGGATCTGAGCGGTACCGGAACCGGCGATCTGCAGTACGCCGCGGGTTGGGCAGAGGTCGGAGTAGCCGTCGTCGTGGGTCACGATGGTACTTGGTGTGGTGATGTTGACGAACCCGTTGAGGACGCTGCTGCCCAGGGTAAGAGTCATATTCTCCTCTTCGGTATAGGTGCCGTGGCTATGCCCTTGCTCTTTCCAGTGAATGGTGGCGTCGAGGATGCCAACGTAGTCTGAGAAGAGAACAATCTCGGCACGGGGAATGCGGTTTGTCTCATCCCAGGTGCGTGCTTGATCGCGCCACAGGTGGGTCCAAGAGGCCGTAACATCGACCACGATCGGTTGCCCAGCGAAGTTTCCTTGCAAATCGATACGCAGATTCCCTGTTTCGTCCTCATCACCGTTATGGCTTATGTCTACCACGCGCTGTCCGCTCGCTGTGCCGTTCACCACGCCGCTGCTGCCATCGAAATCGACTCGGCAGTTGCTGAAGCGGGCTTCTGCGCTCCACTCCTCGCGGGTGTTGCTCACGTTCTCAGTAACGCTGTAAGTCACGCTACCCCCGTCGGGACATGTGCGGGTATTGGACATTGTCGATGCGCTTCGGGCTAGGGGGTCAGAGTCTCTGGAACGCCGATCCATAAGGCTCGGACTGGGGAAGGGGTGTGAAGTGGAAGCAGAGGCCGCAAACGGGGAGGCGTTCCCGTTGAGGTTGATTTCCCCCCAAATGTCCTCGAAGAGCTCCTCTGCGTTCCCGAAGGCACTCTCGACGGACTGAACAGCCGCTTCGAAATCATTGATACTATTGAGTCGAACTGGGCGGTTGAAGACCCCGTCCGTATCGTGCTGGGCATTACCGCTAGGAGCGGTTCCGCCACCGCCATTGACAGGTGGGCCACCGCCATTGAAGTGGCCATCGTCGTCACCGTCGCCGTTGAGGCAGCCAGCGAGCAGCAGCACGGAACCGGCTAGTGCCGCGCCAGCCAGCAGGCAAGAGACGCGCCAGACGCGCCGGGTGTAGTGAGAGTGGGAAGGGTGCATGATTGCTACCTCCGAGTGTGATAAGCGAGTGCGGTGTCTCGTAGGAGGCTATTCAGCCTCCGGAGATTTGTTTTGCACTCCAGCTGCCAGCGGCACTCTTTTTTTCGAGGTCTCCAGTCGAGGTTCCGATTGGAAGAGGCCGTCGGCGGCCTCCGTGATCTGTGGAAGCATCGCGAACCGCCCGTCAGAGACGTAGTTTGCCACCTGCCTCTGCGTACCCCGAATATAGCACTAAACCAGAGGGCGTAGGGAAAATATGAGGGCGTAGTAGGGGGGGCGCCGTGTGTCAGGGTTGACTGTGGGGCGGGTCCGCGAGAGCGGCGTAAATTTCAGCAAAAGCTGAACTGCGAGCCTCGAAGGCCTCAAGCACTTGCGGGTCGAAGTGCTCCGGATGGGTGCGGCCATCGCCGATGCAAATGGTCTGAAGGGCTTGCTGGTGGCTGAATCCGGGCTTGTACGGGCGCGGTGTGCGTAGGGCGTCGTAGACATCGGCCAACTGTACGATGCGAGCGGCGAGGGGGATGGCCGATCCGGCGAGTTGGTCTGGATAGCCGCCACCGTCATAGCGCTCATGGTGCGAGCGGGCAACTTGCGCGCCGAGCTGAAGGTAAGGGGAGTCGGAGTCGGCGAGCAGACGTTCGCCCTTCACGGTATGTTGCTGCATGATGGCCCACTCTTGCGCATTGAGGGGGCCGGGTTTTAGCAAGATACGATCCGGTACGGCAATCTTGCCGACATCGTGCAGGGCGGCGGTCTCGAAGATACGCTCGGCAAGCGTTTGACTGCAGCCGATGTGTTCGGCAAGCAGCCGGCTGTAGTGGCACACCCGTCTAATGTGGTTGCCGGTGTCGGT
The DNA here is from genome assembly GCF_016583625.1 of Halorhodospira abdelmalekii. GTDB lineage: Bacteria > Pseudomonadota > Gammaproteobacteria > Nitrococcales > Halorhodospiraceae > Halorhodospira > Halorhodospira abdelmalekii. Next base: position 2,112 of record NZ_NRRN01000090.1, read on the forward strand.
GTCTTTGAACTCTGAGGCGCGTGTGAGCCGGTGGACCGTCTCGCCGAGGGTGCGCTGAAGTGATTCGGTGCGCTCGCGGATCTGCTGCTCAAGGGTGTTGTTGTATTCGGCCGTATCGTTTAGGCGACCGCATAGGTCCTCCGAGATGGCTCGCAGGCGGAGAAGGTTGCGAATGCGAGTGGTGAGTTCGACTGAACGCAGCGGTTTGCTCGCAAGGTCGTCTACGATGCCGCCTAATTGGGCTAGTGCTTTGCGAACTCCGTGCTCGGATACCAGCAATAAGACGGGGATCATCAGCGGAGTCCACGCCTTGCGGGCCTCGGAGAGCGCTGTCTGCCACTGGTGTAGCCCCGATAGATCGGTCAATACCAGGTGCGGCGGATCCTGCTTGAGGGCAACTTCTGTGGCAGTGAGCAGAGTGTGGGCGGATCCTAAGTAGTCGTGCAGCAGGCGGTGATTGCCCCGGTGGCTAATGAGCAGCGCAATGCGAGCCATACGCAGAGGCCTCCAGCCCGGGCTGTGGCGCTAGCTGAACGCGGATGCCGTGCTCGGTAAAATCCATGTAGGCGAGTCGCTTGTCGAAATCGCCAGTGCGTCGTTTGAGCACCCGCACTTGCTTGCGCAGGGCGCCTTGCTCGACGACAAGGTTCAGCAGCAAGACGTTATCGACGAGTGGGCTTAGGTCGAACGTACTGGAAGAGAGCCGGCCCGCCGTCGAGGCGTCGACCTCGTTGACGATAAAGACGCTGACGCCCATGTTTTTGAGGTATTGGCAAAGCGTGTGGAGTTCGACGAGTGGGTCATGACCGCTCAAGGCCAGTCCGTAGCCGGCGATGCTATCGAGCATGACGATTTGGACATGGCGCTGTTCGACCTGATGGCGCAGCGCGTGCGCAAGCTGGATGGGCGTATAGTGCAGTGGCTCGATGCGCTCCAAGTGCAACATGCCACGTTCGGCCATGCCTCGCAGGGGCATACGCAGCGCATCGGCACGGTGCAGCAGAGTGGCGATATCTTCCTCGAATAGAAAGAGTGCGGAGCTCTCGCCGCGGCCAGCGGCCTCTTTCATAAACTGCATTCCAAGCGTGGTTTTGCCGCTGCCGCTGGGGCCGGAGAGCAGCGTGATAGTGCCGCGGTGAACGCCACCGCCGGCGAGGGCGTCCAGTTCAGGGATGCCGGAGTTGATCAGCTGAGGGGCAAAGGGGCTGCTGTGTTGCGACGGGATGAGCCGGGGCAGAACCCGCATGCCTTGCGCACCGAGGGTGACATCGTGTGGGCCAGGCAGGAAGTCAGAGCCGCGCAGTTTACTGACTTCGAGAGTGCGTGCGCCGTTGGCACAGCGCAGCAACGTCACCACCCCGTCACTGAGAAAACGCAAGTCGTCATCGGGCGCTTCGTGACTCGCTTCTGAGGTGAAGAGCACCGTTGCGCCTTGATCGGTAAAGGTCCGCAGCAGGGCGAGGACTTGGGCACGAAATTGTGCTGTATCGGGCATTAAATAGCGCAGCTGCGTCAGCGAGTCGATAAAGACACGCTGCGGGCGATGTTTTTCCGCGGCCTGGCAGAGGCGCTCGATTGACCATGAGCTGATGATGCGGGCGGTGCGCCATCATACGCAGGAGAAGCGGATACTCCTGTATATCGAGCGGTGGCTGAAAGCCGACCTGGTACTCTCCGACGGGACACGATACCCGAGGGACCGGGGAACTCCGCAGGGCGGAGTCATTAGTCCGCTGCTAGCGAATCTCTTTCT
>NZ_NRRN01000091.1 GCF_016583625.1 Halorhodospira abdelmalekii
GCGCCCGCCGCGACAGCGCAGGCCGAAGAAGCCAGCGAGCGAGCCCCCTTCGATGGCTATCCGTGCCCGACATGCCGCGCTGGCCAGTTGCGCGTGATCGCGTGCCTGAGCCCCCCGCGCCGAGACCGCGGGGGAGGTGCCAGCTTGCGCGCCTGACACCGACCGCGTCGGGTTCTCCAGCTGGACCGGCCCGAAACGGTCGGCGCCCGCGCTCGCCTGAAATTCGGGAAATGGTTTAAGATTGACCCAGAGAGACCGACTTCGACCCCTCAGGAACTGACGCACATGCCGATCTTTGCGCCTCTTCCCCCTGCTCGACCCCCGGCTGCGCCCACGCGTCGTTGCCGAGTGGACCGGCCGCGACAATACAATCCCCTCTGTCTAAAGTGTGCCCGCGCCGACCGCCACGCCGTGCCGGGAGCGGATTAGTCCAACAACCGTTTATCTGGTCTGCGCGCGGGAGCCCCGCGACAACAGGCCGTCTCGGCAGCGCGCGCACACCAGATAAACGCTTAATCGTTGGGCCTCAAGAGACCCCGTAGAGAGATTGAGATAAAATTATAGATATTCATGATGATGGCTCGACTTGATGAGGAACGAATTGGCGGACACACTCTCCCCGCAAGAACGAAGCAAGCGAATGTCCCTTATCCGGGGTACAGGAACGGCCCCGGAAATGAAACTTCGTCGACTTGTGCATGGAATGGGATTTCGTTACCGCCTACACATTAAGGATCTGCCCGGGAAGCCGGATTTGGTGTTTCCTTCAAGGCGCGCGGTGATTTTCATGCACGGATGTTTTTGGCATCGCCACAAGGGATGCAGGCTTGCAAGGCTTCCGAAATCGAAGCTGGACTTCTGGGGGCCAAAGTTGGAGGCAAATAGGAAACGGGATTCGCGTAATCAACGACGGTTGAAGGACTTGGGATGGCGCGTGTTGATTGTATGGGAATGCCAAATGGCGGATGTCGACCGAGTATCCGCTGTTGTTAGGGAATTCCTGCAAAAACAGGAGGTTGAATAATGAAATCAGTTGAGCTTTTCGCGGGGGCTGGTGGTCTGGCCATGGGAGTATCCTTGGCTGGATTCGAATCCTTGGCTGTCATAGAGCGCGACAAGTGGGCGTGCGACACCATACGAGAGAACCAGCAGCGAGGGTTTCCCGTGGTGAAGGGTTGGCCCCTTTGGGAGGGCGATGTTCGCGAATACGATTGGGACGCCATACCGGAGGACATCGACCTAATCGCTGGTGGCCCCCCTTGTCAGCCCTTCTCCATGGGTGGTCGGCACAAGGCGTTCGGGGATGCGAGGGACATGTTCCCGGCGACGGTCGACATCGTGCGGCGCCTGTGTCCGAAGGCTTTCGTTATCGAGAACGTAAAGGGGATTACTCGATCCAGCTTCGCGAACTACTACCAATACATCCTCCTGCAGTTGGAATTCCCGGAGGTGGTGAGGCGTGATGGAGAAACATGGCCGGATCATCTGAAACGGCTTCAAGAGGAAAAAACCTCCGGAGCACTTCACTTGAAAGGCCTCACATACAACGTCGTTCCGACGTTGGTGAATGCGGCCGATTACGGAGTACCCCAGAAGCGGGAACGTGTCTTCATCGTTGGCTTCCGTGCTGACTTGGGCGTTGAATGGTCCTTCCCAAAGTCAACGCATAGCCTTGACTCGTTGCTGCGGTCACAATGGATCACCGGGGACTATTGGGAACGCCACCGTATCGCGAAGTCGCATCGCCCGAATGTCCCGGATCGTCTTCTGGGGCGCGTTCGGCGGTTGGCGTCGGAGCTCATTCCGTCCGAGGAGAAGCCGTGGAGAACGGTGCGGGATGCGTTACAGGATGTTCCAGATCCCCGTCGACCCGGCGCGCGAGACTTTCTTAACCACCGATTCCAGGATGGCGCCCGGGTGTATCCGGGGCACACCGGTAGCCCACTTGATTTGCCTGCAAAGACGCTCAAGGCGGGAGATCATGGTGTCCCCGGTGGCGAGAACATGATGGTTAGGGACGATGAGACCGTTCGATACTTCACTGTCCGTGAATCCGCCCGATTGCAGGCCTTTCCCGATGGTTACATTTTTCATGGGTCGTGGACCGAGACGATGCGCCAACTGGGGAATGCGGTACCGGTTTCTCTTGGTCGGCAGGTTGCCGCTTCCGTCGCGGAGCAGCTCGCGGAGACGGAGATCAGAAAACTTGTCGGCCAGCAGGATAGGAAGAGGGCATGACGGAAAGAAAAGTTCTTCCATTCAATCCCCTCGACAAACGGCATCTGGGGGAAAGCGTTGGACAGGCTATGCTCCGTCAGCCGGTAACTCCGATGGCGGAGATTGCCCGTTTTGATGGTGCTGGAGTCTATGCGATCTACTACTGTGGTGATTTCCCCGCGTATGAACTGATCGCTGACCGAAATCGAGGCGAAGCGTTTTCGGCACCTATTTACGTTGGTAAGGCAGTGCCGAAGGGCGCACGAAAAGGCGGGAACCTGGAATCGAACCCTGGGAGCGTGCTGTATAGCAGACTTATGCAGCACAAGCGAAGCATTGAGGAGGTAGAAAACCTGAGTATTGATGACTTCCACTGCCGTTTCCTGATTGTAGACGACATTTGGATTCCGCTTGGTGAGTCATTGCTAATCGCCAAGTTCGATCCGTTATGGAATAAATTGATTGATGGTTTCGGCAACCATGACCCAGGGAAAGGGCGACACGCGGGATTGCGTCCACGGTGGGATGTGCTTCATCCAGGTCGTCCGTGGGCGGATCGCTGTCGATCGCGCGATGAAACGGCAGAACAGATAATCAGAGAGGCGCGTGATTATCTGCGAAACAACCCACCTCCCGACGACACCACAATGATAACAACATGAGCCGCGCGGTAATCCGTACCAATGAAAGGCCCAACAAGGCGCTCCACCGGACGGCAATTCCGCTACGCTCCATTGCCGCCGGTGAGCTGTGGCGTTGAACTAATCCGCTCCGCGGGCCTTTGGTGCAGAACCGCATCGAAGGCCATGATTAAGAGAAGATTATAGGGCAAGCAGATCGCCCAGGACGGCCGTTCCGCGGCAGGGCTCCCGCCCATCGACCACACTTGGTTATGACCCAATCGGGGTCATTGACCGAGGATGCGACGATGAGCACGTTGCGCCACCGCATGATCGCGGCCATGCACATGCATGGCTTTTCTGCCCACACCCATGAGAGCTATCTGGCCGCTGTGCGCGGCCTGGCCAAGTACACCCGCCGGTCGCCCGATACCTTAAAGCCCGCGGATCTGAAGCGCTACTTCGAGTACCTGGTGCGCGAGCGCCAGCTAGCCCCGGCCAGCGTGCGTTTGGCCTATAACGGGATCCGCTTTTTCTACCTGCAGGTCCTCGCCTGGCCGGCGGTGGACTTGGAGGTGACGCTGCCCAAGCGCGCCCAGATTCGTCTTGACGAATCCTTCGCCAAATATCTACGGATTTTGGCAGCCATTGACAGGTGGTCTATTCCAAGCCGTGCCTCACCCACACCGACACGGTCGTTGACTACCTCGGGCGCTACAGCCACCGCATTGCGTTGAGCGATGCGCGGATTGTCAACTTCGACGGCGAGCGTGTTGCCTTGCGCTACAAGG
>NZ_NRRN01000092.1 GCF_016583625.1 Halorhodospira abdelmalekii
CTGTGGAAGAGGCGCGCCAGCGCACACTCGACGATCAAAGGATGTTCCTCGCCGCGGTCAGCCACGACCTGCGCACACCGCTCAATGCCATCTGCGGTTTCCACGATCAGTTGGCGCACTCCGACCTCGATCCACAGCAACATCATTATGTACAGCTATGCCAGGCCGGTGCCCGGACACTGCTCGGACTCATCGATACCGTCCTGGAACTCTCGCGGCTGGAAGCCGGACGGGTTGAGCTGCGCGAGGAGGATTTTGATCTGCACCTGTTTATGGATAATCAGCTGGGGCTTCTCGCGCCGCTGGCCGAGCAGAAAGGCCTGCGCTTGGAATGGTCTCTGAGCACAGAACTCCCGTGCCGCATCCACGGTGACCCGGTGCGTCTCGGTCAAGTGCTCTACAACCTGATCAGCAACGCGCTGCGCTTTACCGAGGCCGGCAGCATCGACGTTCATGTTGAGCGCGGCTCATCCGAGGGAGACCTTCTCTTCACCGTCACAGACACCGGAGCCGGCATCCCCGAGGAGGATCAACCCCACATCTTTGACGCCTTTCGCCAGGCCGGACCCGTCCTGGCGCGCCACGAGGGCAGCGGCCTCGGGTTGAAGATCTGCAAAGAGCTGGTGGAACTCATGGGAGGGCGCATCTCGGTCGAAAGCGAACCCGGCCACGGATCGAGGTTTCGCTTTACAGTGGCGATGCCGCCGGCCTTGGCGACTGTCGCACCGGCTGCATCGGCACCCCCATCCAAAGTGGGCAAGGTGGATACAGGGGCGCCGGTCGGTGCTGGCCTACAGGTGCTCGTCGCCGAGGATAAGCCCATTAACGCCCTGCTTGTGCGAAATCTGCTTGAACAGGCCGGATGCACGAAGATCAGCTGCGTGGAGAACGGCCGCGAGGCGATTGAACACTGGCAGGAATCGAGACCCGACCTCATCCTGCTCGATCTACAAATGCCCGAAATGGATGGCCGTGAGGCTCTGCGTCAGATCCGGGCACAGGAGGCAGAGCACGAGTTGCCGCGCACACCGATCGCACTGGTCACTGCCCATGCACTCGAGCACTTTCAGCAAGAGTGTTTCGGCATCGGCTGCGATGCCTACCTTCACAAACCGCTTGAGCGCACGGAGCTTTGGCTTTTGCTGGCGCGGACCCGGGCGGGACTGACCCAGGCCAATCTAGCCGAGCGGATGCACACCAGCTAGGATGAGCGACCCCGCCCCACCCACTTGGACTGGCTTTACTTACGCAAAGTTTAGTAAGGGAGAGAGGGCACCATGAGTGAGCATCCGGTCTGCCTGGTTACGGGTGCGGCCCGCGGGATCGGCTACGGCATCGCGCAGCGCCTGGCCGGTGACGGCTGGCATGTGATCATGGGCGATCTCGACGAGGCGGGGTGCCGGATCGCTGCAGAGCGTATCGGTCCCCAAGCTACAGCGATCGCCTTGGATGTGCGCGACGAGCGCAGTATTGAGCAGGCGGTAAACGAGGCGCAGCTAGCCCATGGCAGGCTCGATGGGCTCGTCAACAACGCCGCCATCAGTGATCCCGGCCATCAGCCAGTCGAAACACTCCGTTTGGACCAGTGGCAAGCGTACCTCGATACCAATCTCACCGGAGCCTTCCTGCTCTGCAAGCACGCCCTGCCCATGCTCCGTGCCCAACGCGGGGCGATCGTGAATATCGGCTCCTCTCGCGCCTGGCAATCGGAGCCCCACACCGAGGCCTACGCCGCCACCAAGGGTGGCCTAGAGGCCTTCACCCACGCCCTTGCCATCTCCGCCGGGCCGCAGGTGCGGGTCAACTGCATCCATCCAGGCTGGATCGATACACGCCCGCCGGCAACACAACGCGCCGAACCGCTGACCGCAGCCGATCACGCCCAGCATCCGGTCGGCAGGGTGGGCACTCCGGCGGACATCGCTGCACTCACCGCCTTTCTACTCAGCGCTGAGGCGGGCTTCATCACCGGGCAATCCTGGGCAGCAGACGGCGGCATGACGCGACGGATGATCTATGCTGAGTAACCACCGAGTAACCGTGCAGTGAGCTTTGCGAGGCCCGGCTGATGGCAACCGCGCCCTTTATTCACCGCCGAATCAGCGGTCACCATCCCCGGAATGAGTAGTTGTAGCCAGACTAGAAGGGACACCCATGCAACAGAGTGTAATTCTACCCAGCGGCGAGCAAGTACCGGCCCTCGGTCAAGGTACCTGGCATATGGGTGAGCGCAGCAGCGAGCGCACCGATGAGGTGGCAGCACTCAAGGCCGGATTGGATGAAGGGCTCAGCCTCATCGACACCGCCGAGATGTACGGTGACGGCGGGGCTGAACGTGTTGTGGCTCAAGCGATCGCTGGACGGCGGGCAGAGGTCTTTTTGATCAGCAAGGTGTTCCCGTGGAACGCTAGCCAAGCCGGCGTTATTAGCGCCTGTGAGCGCAGCCTGAGCCGTCTGGGCACAGACCATCTCGACCTTTACCTGCTGCACTGGCGCGGGGGAGAACCGCTCGCGAATACTGTGGCCGGCTTCCAGGACCTGCAACGCGCCGGCAAGATCCGCTATTGGGGCGTCAGCAACCTGGATGCCGACGATATACGGGCGCTCTGGCAGGCTCCCGGAGGCCAAGATTGCGCTACTAATCAGCTCCTCTACCACCTTAACGAGCGCGGTATCGAGTGGAATATCCAGCCGTTGCTAAGAGAAAGGGGCATACCTGTGATGGCCTATTGCCCTCTCGGACAAGGCAATCTCTTACAAGACCCGCGCCTAGCGGGGTTCGCAGAACGCTACGGGATGACAGCGGCCCAAGCAGCTCTAGCTTGGCTGCTTGATCAGAAGGACGTCATAGTGATTCCGAAAACGCGATCACCGCGGCGAGTCGCGGAGAACCGGGGAGCTCTAGAGGTCTCTTTTACCGACCAACAGCGCGCTGAGTTGAATGAGCTGTTTCCACCTCCGCAGGGGCCGCGACCTTTGGCGATTGTATGAGCCATATCCATTGGGTGCGCGTTATGTCACGTGGGGGCGGTTCTCAACATGGCCTTCGTGCCACTCGTAGCGGCTGCCGTCACAGCCGGAACTGCCCGACAATGCCGCGCACCTGCGCTGCCAAATCCTCCAGGCTCTGCGCGGCGCCGCGCAGCTGCTCGGCCTGCTGAGCACTCTCACGGGCGCCGTCGTTCACCTGATTAATCGACTGGTTGATCTCATTGGCTACCTGACTTTGCTGCTCCGCTGCGGCGGCGATCTGCACCGTCATCGCATCGATCTCCTCAATCGACGCTAAAATCGAATTGAGCGCATTCGCTGCCTGATCGGCATGCTCAATGCCCTGCTCTGCCCGCTGCACACTGTCGTGCATCGCCTGATCGGCGGCGTCAGCGCCGTGCTGCAACGCCTCGACAATCTGCTGAATCTCGCCGGTCGCTTGATTGGTGCGCTGTGCCAGCTTGCGGACCTCCTCAGCAACCACCGAAAAGCCGCGCCCTTGTGCACCAGCGCGCGCTGCCTCGATCGCAGCGTTGAGCGCCAATAGGTTGGTCTGCTCAGAGATGGAGTTGATCGTCTCGACAATGGTGCCGATATTTTCAGCGCGCCCCTTTAAGTCGCCGACCATCTGCTGCGTCTGCCGCACTCCGCCGGCAGTGCTCTGGTTGGCATCGCTCGTCGCCCGTACCGCCTGCTGCCCGCTCTTGGCGTTGTCACTGCCTGTCTGTAGCGTCGACTGCTCAGCGAGGGCGCGCATCTGCTCTACTGCTTGCGCTAACTGCGCAGCGACTGCACCCAACTGCTGCATGACCGCATGTACGCGCTCGGTCGTGCTGTTGAGGGCGCGCGCCGTCATTCCCACGGTGAGACGCTCGCCAACTCCGTGCGGCAAATGGCATACCTAGCGGGGAGAAGACGGTACAGAGTAAGCGAACTACACGGTCGGGCAAGCGGCACGCACCGGTTCGGGCACCGCTGCGTCGATTGAACTGCCGGACATGGGGCTCGTGGTTTGGCCGCGGATGGCAGACGACCACGATGACAAGGCGCTGCAGCAAGTTGGCCATGTCCAGGCACCGGTTAGGTAGGCGAAGGCAACCGAGGTTGCGCGGACCCAGAGCCGCAGGCAAGATGCTCTGCGTTGAATAAAAAGCTCGGGAGAGGAGCCGATGACGCTCGGAAGACGTGTGCTGCGTATCACGCTTTGGGGCTTGGGTGGCCTGCTGGTGCTCGGGCTGGCCGGTGTCCTCTGGCTGAGGCAGAGCCCTTACTGGGCAGGATTCACCCGACTCATCGGGTCGAGAATTTCCGTGTTTGGCTTTCCGCGTGGCTATCTGATGCAAACCAAGCAGGTGCAGGGCTTTCAGACCGGGGATCTGGTTCAGGCTGATGTACCAACCGGCAAGAAGGCCGGTACCTATCAGGGCCGGGTGGCCGTCCGCGCCACCGGTAGTTTCAACATCCAGACTCGACAGGGCGTAGTCCAGGGTATTTCACACCGCTACTGCCGCTTGCTGCAACGGGCCGATGGCTACGGCTATACCCTTCAACCCAAACCTAGAGAGGAGGACGCGAGCCGGGCCGCGTAATCGTGCTGCGCACGATGCGCTATCCCTC
>NZ_NRRN01000093.1 GCF_016583625.1 Halorhodospira abdelmalekii
CCCCACCCAGCACAAAACCGGCCCCTGACTTCGATCGACCTCAGAGTTTTCAGCTCGAACTCCGACCCCTCCGATATGGGACCCAACGGGACCCAGCCACGCAGAGTGAGCACCCCGACCTAGACGCAGAGTCAGGGCGTCGCCCGAAGCACATAGACGCAGAGTCAGAACGCGCCCACTCAGTTGAGCGCTGGCGCGCTTGCTGGGTTGGCTGTGGGCCATGGGGGTTCAACTGCCAACGGTAGCCCCCGCAGGACGTCTCGCCACCCTACTTGGACAGCCCTAAGCCTCACCGGCAGGCAACGCACCACATCGCCGTAGCTCGAAGCTCGGAGTTCGGAGACGCAGTTCTCAGCCATGGTCCGAAGGCCGAAGTCATACCCCATCGCACGCAGTGCGTGTTTTCTCAAAAAGGAGGACCAATGCAGAGTAAAAAGCCGCCATGACAATCCCTTATAAGCCAGAGGCGCGGTGCAACCCACAGTTCTCCGAACGCCGCACTACGCCCTATGCCCGCTGTACTGCGCCCTCAACTCTACGTTCGCCCCATCTCAAACAGGAGATACCCCCATGAGTACCTTCGCGATTGACACCAGCGACGGTGTCATCCCAGCCGACCGCATCATCCGGACACTTCGCCCTCGCGGCTGCCATACCACCATGGTTGAATATCAGGGTGGCGATGGGCAGCCAGCAAAGACGCAGGCGTCCGTTCCTATCTCACTTGTCGATTATCTACCCGTCATCCCGTCCACGCCCGGTTACGAAGTCGTCGAGTTGTTCCCAGACGAGGATGCGATCGACGGCCTCGGCATCGAGCGAATCCCAATTGTGGCTTGGCGCATAGACGGCCAATCTGCCTTACCTGTGATACCCCTCGACACGCTCCATGGCGACGATCAGGCAATCCTCACCCCTTCGGGCGCCGTCTTCGCCCGCGACCAATGGTTTGCAGACCTTGCCGCATACAGGCGCTTCCATTCTGGCTAATCGAGGCACCACGAAGCATCGGGTTCGGGGCTCCTTCGGGCACCCCGCACCCGGCCTTTTAAAATAATCCTTCCTTACTAATTCTGAAATTATAAAACCTTTACGAATTAGAACCTTAAAGCTGCCCTTCCGGCCTTACGAACCGAGTAGTCCCAGCCGCCTTTGGTCTAAAATGGAGAGATGACAAACCATGAGGAATGACTTCATTGCACAGCAGCAGCATCGAATTGCATCAGCAACGCAGGCCGTATTCTGCCGTCGGCGTCCGAAAAAACCCGCAACTCCAAGGCTGCTCCGTTCAGATATTCGACACCGACGAAGCCCGCTGTGCCGACGTCTGTAATCCTCGCAAAAACCACAACGCGCTCCGGCGAAACCCCCTCGCTGGAGCGCTCAGGACAAAGGAGGCAGCTCATGGATCAACGGACGACGAACTTCGTGCTGCGTGACTGTCACAGAGATCGGTTCTATACCGCTACAGCGATCGGCGACGAACTGCAAGAGCTGATCCCCGTTGAGGATGAACGGCGCCTCGCGCTCTACGCCGCCAACCACGGCATCGAGATGCCCGACCCGATCCCCGACTGGGTCGTGCGCTTCGAGCCAGACGCCAGCTATTCGGTTGATTGGGCGAACCGACGGCTTAACACCTTCCTGCCGACGCCGTTACTGCGTAACGCCCTGCGCGCTGAACCGCAGACCGAGGTTCCACCGCTGACCCAGCGGCTGCTCAAGAGCTTGACCTGCGGCGACGAGCAGGTTCAGGAGCACCTCCTAGACTGGCTCGCCTTGCTAATCCAAGGCCGCACCCGGATCGGCACCGCCTGGCTGCTCCACGGCCTGCCCGGTACGGGCAAGCGGTTGCTCACCGACTACTTGCTGCGCTCGCTCCTTGGCCCGGAGCACGTCGTGCGTTGTACGGTGACCGACCTCGCCGCTGCCCGCCTACCGGTCGACGAGCTTGAGCGCGCGCTGCTGGTGGTGGTCGACCCCTTCGATCCGCATGCGACACGCCGCGCTGACCGACTGATGCAGAACCTGAATACACTGATCGACGATCCGGTGCTGGTCCGTCGCCACCCCACCCCGTCGGTTGGCACCGAGCAGCCGAACCACACCAACGTCCTGCTCTGCGCCGACTACCCGGACCCGCTCAGCCTCAAGCCCGAAGACCGGCGATTCAACATCGCTCCAGCCTCCTTGGCACGACTGCGGCTGACCGAATCAGAGTTTGAGCTGCTGATCGACCCGACCAATGGCGAGCTAGCTGCCTTCGCGGCGCACCTCGCCCATCGCCACTTCGACCCGCAGGGCGTAGCCCGCGCACTGCCCCACCCTGCCCGCACCGTGATCACGACCTGCGATAGCGAACTCGATGCGTGCTTCGCTGCGCTGCGGGTCGGCAACCTCAGCTATTTCCATGAGTTGCTGAAACGAAACGAGCTAGTGATGGAGAGTCGCGACCGGAACCGCCTCAAGCGCTTCTGCAAGCGATGGACCCGCGATGCGGCTGCAGGCCGGACCAGCCGGATTTTCAACGAGCAGCTGCAGCACCTGGCCACTATAGCCGCAGGCCGCTATGTCCCGCACGCCGCTTTCAATACTGCCGCTAAGCGCTACGGCCTGCGGCGAAGGCCGATGTGGAACCGCGACGAGAGAAAAACCGGGCGCGGCGTGCAGATTCGCTTCCAGCCATCCGACCAGCTCGACGACACAACCCGTGGCGCAGGCGGCTTCGGCCACAGCGGAACTGTCTAAGGAGGCCACCAATGCGTTCCCCTACCCTGTTCCTGCTCATGGCTGAGCACGAGTACCGCACCACGCTAACCGTCGAAGAGGCCGGGGAGCGCTACTGGGGCTACACCCCGGCCCACTCACGGCGGCTGGCCAACGAGGGCACGTTCCCGGTTCCGGCCTTCCGTGCCGCCAAAAGTCGCAAGGCACCATGGCTCGTGCTAGTCTCGGATCTGGCCGACCACCTCGACACCTGCCGGTCCAAGGCGGTCAAGGAGAGGGAGGAACTGAGGCGAGTTTCGGCCTGAGTGCTACAATTTTGCTACATCAATCGAAGGGAGTCGCCTAACCGGATGACTCCCTTTGTTTTTCTCTAAACATCGGTCCGATCCATCATCGGCGCGACGCTCAAAAGGCCATGTATGGTTTTCAAGGGTTTGCCTTCCATGTAGAGCTGCTCCGAATTTCATACTCGAAAGTGCTCATTCGGTAATTCGCTCTCCGTTGATAGCGCCCGGGTTTGACCAGGCGAGCAACTGGAGTCCTGGTTGAGCAGTCCCAACCGGAGGCGCTCAGTCCGTTCCAGCAAGATCGCCTTGACCCGCTTGAACGGAGTGAACCGCTCAATATCCGGGTCAAACAACCGTGCTAGCA
>NZ_NRRN01000094.1 GCF_016583625.1 Halorhodospira abdelmalekii
GCTTGCCGGCCAGATGCTTCTGCATCACGGGTGCGCCTTTATAGACGGCACGCCAGCGCTCGATGACCTCCTCATCGGACCACTCTTCGGTCTGACTGGGGTCAAGTTTGACGACGATGTGGCAGTGATTCGACATGACCGCATAGGTGGCGATGTCGATGGCGAAGATCGAGCTTAGCAGGCGAAGCTGATCCTCGACCCATTGGCGCCGATGCTCGTAGCTTTTGCCGGAGACGTGATCCTCACCGCAGAGAAAGCTGCGTCGCACGCAGCGTGTGACGATGTGGTAGTAGGGGATTGTGGGCGAGATTTGTTCACAGCGAGGGCGGGGCATGGTGGGCTCTCCTTAGCCGTTGCCTGTGGCCTGATCCGTTGGCCGGGTGATCGACAGCTGCCTTGGGGCGCTGTGTCGATCGTATCGGTGGCCGAGTCCTTCGGCACCAAGTGCAGTCTACTCTACCCCTTGGGGAGGCTCAATGGCGCGGTTCAGCGCGGTACAGTGATGGCCCGATGTGGCGGCTCAGTCGGTGGTGCTTGCGGTGCCGGCGATGGCGGTGACGACGGTACCGGCGGTGACGCTGGATATAACGATGGTGACGTTGATGGCGATGGCACCCTGTTGAGGGTGCCATCGTTGAGTAGTCGCCGGTTGATCTGTTCCCCTGTTCCCTTGCTCTTCCTGCACATCCGAGAGATGGGGGACAGGCACTTGCTTGTCTGGGGGAGAGGTGATATCGAACCGGCTATCGTTATGCTGTAACTGAGTGCTGCACCGGGTTGATCCGTGATACGAGCGAGAGGGAGATGATTGGGTGCTCCCTCTCACTCATTAGAGGCGATTGATTAGTCGTCTCGATCTTCGGACGATCTACGGTTGCTGGTTCTGAATGCGCAGAAGCCCCGACCCAGCGGTTTGCCTTCGTATTTACACAGGCTGCTCGATTGGAGGAAGAGCTGCTGCCATGCGTTATGATCATTCGTCATCAGGCGCATGGTCTGGATCTCACCGGTGTGTGGATCCGTTGGAAAAGAGACAAGCTGTACGACGGGGTCAGGGATTCCCAAAGCGTGTGACCAAGCACGCACGATGTGGCCGGCCAGGTTATCGCCTCTTCCTACATCTGGAACGGGTCGGGTGTTGCAGAGCTCCTGGATGAAGTAGGTGTTGAGCAGGAGGAGGACTTTGTAATCGACCTGTCCGGTGTTTCGGTCATGCTCGCGCGTCCAGGCGAAGTGAAACTTTGGACACGTGTTGGTGGTGCTGTCTAAGAACGGATTGTAGAGATGTTGCCAGAAGAGGCTGATGAGCCCGTTGCCGTATTCGAGGGTCGCTCGGATTTCAAAGGTGTTCGGGCAGTGTAAATCGAACCGCACGGCTAAGGTTTCAGGCTGCGTATCTTTGACCCGATAAAGCAAGTCTTCAAGCGAGTTGAGATGACGGGTAATCAGTGGTCCTTGCTCTTGGTCTACGGGATTACCGTTGTACTCATCGGCGTAGTGAAGCTGGATGTATTGGTTTTGATCATTAGTAGGCATCGTGTTGTTCCTCTTGATGGAGTATTGATGGATGTGAGCGATCCGGATGTACGTCATTGCCTGAGTTGTTGAAGTGTGAGTCCGTGCAATGAAGAACAAATCGGTTGTCGCCCATACCATTGGCAGTGCCGTAGTCAATGATCGGTGGTGGTTTTCGGTGATGATGTATGTGTGAAAACCGGTCGAATGGATGTTTGATACGGGTCTGAATGGGAAAAGGGATGTGAGGGGATTGTTACTCGGTTTGAGTTTTCTGTAACGGGTGATGTTGAATGGAGAGGTCAAAAGACGGCCAGGAATCAACTTTTGATGTGATGTAAGTGATGGATCGGTTGGGATCGTTCGAGTTTGGTAAGGGATGATTGAAATCGATTGCCTGGAGTTTTGAATGGGTTGAGTGAAGTAGGCATAAATCGGGTGGTTTATGAGGGGTGTTGGTGATGTGTTTGACTTTTGAGGTGGGTGTTTGAATTGCGTGGAAGTTGATTCGGGTGGTTTCTTTGGTTAATGGGTGCCTTATGGTTGAACTAATATGCGTTAAATAGAGGGTGATAAAGGCTAAATGTATGAGAACTGCCCAAGCCGGTAATGAAATGGCCGGAAAGTAGTAATGTAAATGCCTCTAGGGCCCACACAGAGCGCTTCTCAGCGGTTCTATGGGACAGGTATAGGCTGCCCTACTGGTTAATGGCGAAAATCGCTTAGAGTGGCACTGTGAAGCTAGAATAGGCAATGCGCTAATAAGGCTGAAATGACCTTGATGCAATGTTTAGTAAGCCCTTATCGATAAAAACAGAAATCAACCGGAGGCCAATCAATAAAAATTCGGTAAAATGACGTCTTGAGTATAGCCAAATAGAGGCAGTTGAGAGGGTTGTGAGGTATTCTGGAATGGGGATTTGCTCTTTGAGGGCTTGAGATGAGCCTTAGATCGGGCAGTAGGCTCAATGTGGCAGTTGAATGAACGTGATAAATGCGCCTGATCGGTAAAGTGGTCGACGATGAGCGGCATAAATGCCCCTGAGAGCCACGAGAAGCGCTTCTCAGCGCTTCTCAGCGCTTCTACGGGGGTGATAGGCTACCCTACGTTAAAGGGGTGAAAATCGCTCACAGGAGCTCTGCGGCTTTAGAGAGGCAAAACGGGTATAATCGCGAAATAGTCGAAGTCAACGGTTCAATGATCGTCCATCCAATCAAGATAAGAAGCCAATAAGAAAGCAAATCGAGAAAACACCTAAGATGCTACCTTCAATCGAGCTGAAATAGAGCTGATTCAAGGGTGGGCAAGAGGTGTCGAAGATGGTATCTCTTCATCTGTGGGCTTAGGTCTGGGTTTTTAAGATTAGGATGCTTGAGGTTGGCTTGAGTTTTTAACTCAATGGCTGCTTGATGGTGTTTTTGATGCGGAACAAAGGGTTATCGAGGGGAATCAAAGATGAATCTTCTCGCTTAATGCTCAGCAAGCAGAAACATAGCCGAAACCAAGCAGCTCAAATGCCTCTAGGAGCTACGCAGAGCGCTTCTAAGCGCTTCTATGGGGTTAATGTAGGCTACCCTACTGGTTGACAGCGAAAATCGCTTAGAGAGCCGTTGTGTGGCTCTATGAAGATTGGTGGAATATGGCCGAATCAAGATGCAGTATGCTTAAAGCAAGATAATATCCGTCGATCAATAACCAAACCCTTGTAGCTAAGATCTATGAATGCCTCTAGGAGTCACGCAGATCGCTTCTAAGCGGTTTATGTGAGAAGTGCACCCATACGTAGTGCTGCTATGGAAAAGCTCCTGAGAGACGCTCTGTGGCTTCATATGAGGGATAACGGGAATGACTCGAAAGTTCTTCGTTGAGATTATGAATGCATCTCTTCGCTTTATTGAGGGAATATCCGAAAAATCAGCAGCTTGAAGCAAGGGATAATAAGGTGCTCAAGGCGATATATCTCGAATAATGTCGAATATGTACGCCTATATGAGCTACATACAGGCTATCTCAATCGACTTTAAGGGTGTTTTCGGTGTCTATGTTAAAAAAAGCCTCTCGCAAAATCTAAAAAACGCTCCATGAAGGCAAAAAAGGGCAAACGAGGGTGAATCAAAGGGTGTTTGGGTACGTTGTAATCACCCCCGTTTGCCTTATCGATGAAAAGTACCAAGCACAGTCGCTAAAAAACTCACTCGTAACTATGCAGGTTATCTTTGGTACTCACGAGATGATCCAAATGTCCGAAGATTCTGCCCTACGGGTTTGGTGCATAGGCGCCAAAATAAGCCGGTTAGCACTCACACGTTACTGATTCCACGATCCCGACAATAGCTGATCAGCTCGTTCAATCGTGGCGGTAACTGCTGCAGTTGTCGCCGCCGGGGACGCTCAGACATGACCGCCAAGGCCTCATCCCAGCGTTCCAAGC
>NZ_NRRN01000095.1 GCF_016583625.1 Halorhodospira abdelmalekii
CGATGAACTCCCGCAATTGGGCCTCAGTGTAAAGACGACGATTGCTGTCAGTCCGTGCCGCTGGAATGAGGCGCCCCTCGCGGTCCCAGCGCTGCAGGGTCTTGACCGAAACACCCAGCCGCTTCGCCGCCTTGCCTGTACTCATAGTGTTCTCCATGAGTCAAGAGTACACTATCGCGCATTTTTTGCAAGACTAGAGTCTAGCTCTACGGCTTGAAGCGGGTTGTCCCTGTGGTGATCTTCCTGGATCGGGGTCATGCGCCCTCGGAGTTGTCGTTGAGCGGCGATCAGGCGACCTATCTCCACTTCCACTACTTGTCGTTCGTGTTGCCGCAGTCGCACTATAGTCTTTACCGGGAGAGCGAGAACATCGTGGCGCGGATTTGCCTGCCGCAGATGCAGTGGCAGGGGCGGGATGAGAAGGTCGAGGCGTATGCGGGTGCAGTGGCGGGGGTGATGGAGATGGAGACGAACCCGCGTCGGCAGGAGAAGTACATCGAATATGTCGAGCAGTATGCACGTTTGGATGAGGCGGAGCGCGCGCTCTTTGGGGAGCGTTATCCGCGGGAGGGTAAGCAGGTGGAGACGGTAATCAGTCGGGCACGGAGTGAAGGTGTGCAGGAGGGTCACAAAGAAGGTCGCCAAGAGGAGAGGAGTTCGATGCTGCTGCACTTCCTTGAGCGTCGCTTTGGTGAAAAGGCTAAGGAGTCGTACCGCGAGCGTATAGAGGGAGCTACGATGAGTGAACTGGAGGTGTGGCTCGACCGGTTCCTAGATGCAGAGCGAATCGAAGACGTATTCCTGGATCACTAAGTGACCTGTCTATCGTGGCTGCCATCGGCACCGGCCTCATTAAAGGGCCGGTGCCGTGGTTGGTGAGCCCAGTGGCGATGATGAATCGGAGCCTCAGCGAGTCTCTCGGTAGTGTATGAGAATTGAAGTTCACATGCGCTACTTTTGACCCGGATTCTGCGTGGCGCGACCGACATCGCTTAGAGGGCGCCGATGAGACGGTGCTCTATGGTAGGCGCCACCGGGACGAGGAGTGCGTTACCCTGTTCGGTATGAACGCCAGGACGCATCGAGGGTGAGTGTGGCTCAAGAGATCGATAACACGTACAAGATGCTCTTCTCCTATCCACGGATGGTCAGTGACCTGCTCACCGGTTTCGTCCGGGAGGATTGGGTCAGTCAGCTTGATCTGTCGACCCTGGAGAAGGTCAATGCCTCCTATGTCACGGATGAGGTGCGTTCGCGCCACGACGATGTGGTCTGGCGGGTGCGCTGGGGCGAGGAGTGGCTTTACGTCTACTTGCTGTTGGAGTTCCAAAGTACGATCGACCCGTATATGGCGGTACGGATGTCGGCCTATGTCTCGCTGCTCTATCAGGATCTAATTCGTCAGGAGAAGCTCAGCCAGAACGGATCGCTGCCGCCCGTTCTGCCGTTGGTGCTCTACAACGGGGAGCCGCGATGGTCGGCGGCGACGGATGTTGAGGCGTTGATTGAGCGGGTTCCGGGAGGGTTGGAGCAGTACCGGCTCTCAATGCAGTATCTCTTGCTCGATGAGGGTCATATCCTAGAGCAGGAGGCGAGCGAGGAGCTCAAGAACTTGGTCCATGCGCTGTTTCGGTTGGAGCACAGTCGGGATGAGCAGGATCTGATCCATGTGCTCGCCCAGGTTGTGGCGTGGCTCAAGGCGCCTGAGCAACGGGGGCTACGACGAGCTTTTCTGACTTGGATTCGGCGGGTCTATCTGCGGCGTAAGCATGTGCCGGAGCCCGATCGCAAGCTTATTGATCAAGCGCAGGATTTGGAGGAGGTACACGAGATGTTGGCTGAGCGCGTTGAGAAGTGGCACGAACACTGGAAGCAGGAGGGTCACAAAGAAGGTCGCCAAGAAGGTCGCCAAGAAGGTCGTAAAGAAGGTCGCCTGGAGGCTGGGGGTGAGTTGTTATTGCTTATGCTCACTGACAAGTTTGGCTCGGAGGCGGTGCAGCGGTACCGGGATCGGCTGGAGGGCGCCGAAGAGACGATGCTGCGCACTTGGTCGATTCGCCTGTTGCGGGCAGAGACTATTGATGAGGTCTTCGCCGACGATTAGGAAGCCGCCGGCCGAAACGGCGTATGACGCAGCTTAACGGCTCAAAGATGGGGGACAGGCACTTGCTTGTCCCCAAGATGGGGGACAGGCACTTGCTTGTCCCCTTTTTTGTATTTGTTCTAGGTTTTTCTGTTTCGCATAATGGGTCTTATGTAAAAGAGACACAAGATGGGGGACAGGCACTTGCTTGTCCCCTTTTTTGTACGGGTTGCTCGCGTAGCCACTGCGCCACCTTAATCGCCTGTCCGGCTTCGTCGTAAACTCGCATCCCATGGGCGTTGTAACGCACCACTACGCACACCCCGCGAGCGGCCTGCTCGACCAGCTCACAAGGCCGGTTGTACCCACGGTCCGCTACAACCACGTCGCCCTCTTGCAAGGGGTAGTACTCCAGCCGCTCGCCCTGATGCGTATCCGTCAGCTCGGTGTGCAATAGCCGTAGACGCACCAAGTCGATCGCCATATGCAGCCGATACCAGGTCTCCTTCGCACCGGGGCCTTGAACGGTCGTTCCGTCCACCGCAACGAAGCGCAGGTGCCCAGGCGTTGCAGTGCTCCGCCACTGGCCCATGCACTCCGCCAACAGCGCCTTAATCCAGTAACGTATGGAATAGTCCTCAAGTGGGGGGTGCATTCCACGGGAAGTGGGGTGCCGATTCCACGCGAAGCGGGTGTGCTGTTCCACCGGAAGTGGGGGGGCGATTCCACCGGATGTGGTGGGGCCGTTCCAC
>NZ_NRRN01000096.1 GCF_016583625.1 Halorhodospira abdelmalekii
TGCCTGCAGAGGCACCCCAGCTTAGTGGAATGGCCCCACCACTTCCCGTGGAACGGGCCCACCACATCCGGTGGAATGGCCACCCCTCATCACGTGGAACAGGCCACCCACTTGACTGGAATCCCCAGCCACCGAATGAGGTGAATGCATGGCCATTGGGCATTAGACATTGTGTGGAAGACCATCGAAGACACCTCCGAGGAAGCACTGATCATGTGTCTGCGCTCTGAACTCATAGCGAAAATCGTCGGCCGCTGCGAGTAGTGGAACACCACACAGCGAGAGGTGGCTCATTGCAGGACGTCACCCAGCCTCGCCCAACGACCTGCTGAACTCGTGTCCGACTCCGTGGTGACTGAGCTCGAGCGACTCGAACGACGCAAACGCCGGGCCTACATCATCGGCGTTGTGCTGCTCGCTGGCCTGATCGGGTCGAACGCACTGCAAGTGACGCTGCAGGTGGCCGCTCCCCCCATTAACTGGGTACACATCGTCACGTGGAGTGCCGCGCTAGTGCTCGTGGCCCTGCTCCCGGCGCTGCTCACCCGGCGAGTGCCCCTGCTCCCAACGGAGATCGGGCTGTACGTGACCGGCAGCGTAATCGTGCTCGTCGGGCTCGCCGAGCTGCTGTTGGTGCGGGACGGCCCAGTACTCGACCGGCTCCCTTTACTGCTCGGCTTGCAGTACTGGGCGTTGGGGATCCTGATAATTATGGGCTTCCTCATGCTGGGACGCTGGGGCGGGCTCATCCTCG
Organism: Halorhodospira abdelmalekii; assembly: GCF_016583625.1. GTDB lineage: Bacteria > Pseudomonadota > Gammaproteobacteria > Nitrococcales > Halorhodospiraceae > Halorhodospira > Halorhodospira abdelmalekii. The sequence goes on from NZ_NRRN01000096.1 coordinate 755, forward strand.
GGACCCTCGTCCTAGCGACATCCGCAGGGCTTACCGCCATCACAATCGTCGGCGAGGCCAGTGCGGGCCACCCGACCCAAGAGCTCCTGTTCGCCCTAATCCGCATGCATGTGCTGCTACTGGTCGTGCTCGTCCTGGTCTGGGTCCTCACCGGGCTGCGTGAGCAGATCGACCGAGCACTTGAGCGGGCTGATCTCCTGGCCAACCTCGCGATGACCGACCCGCTAACGGGGCTGGCGAACCGGTATGCCGCCGAGGAGCGATTCGGCGCCGAGCTCGCCAACGCGCGACGCTCGGGGCAGCCACTGGCCGTGCTGATGCTCGACCTCGACCACTTCAAGCGCATCAACGATTCCCATGGCCATGATGCCGGCGATCAGGTGCTCGTCTCAATCTCAAAGGCAATCCAGGCCGAAATGCGTGGCGAGGATCTGCTGGCACGCTGGGGCGGGGAGGAACTGGTCGCGCTGCTCCCCCACACCGACCTCGACGGAGCCGCCTACCTCGCGGAGCGCTGCCGCGCGGCGGTCGCCGGAGCACGGCCGCTAAACCTCATGGTGACGGCCTCGATCGGAGCGGCCGAGCTCGCACCCGACGAGTCCTACCGCAGCCTGCTACAACGCGCTGACCTCGCCCTGTACCGCGCGAAGTCATCAGGTCGCAATCAGGTGGTGCTGGCCAACGACAATCCGGTAGTAGACGGGGCTAGCGGTGCCTGAACCGCTCCATCATAGGTAACTGTTCGCTAGAAATGGCTGAATTAGCCTTTAGACTGCCCACAGCATGCGCTCCACTCTAAATGGATGCTCGCGAAAGCGGAATCACTCATGGGGGGATCATATTTAAGCTTCTGAAGAAACGCGCCTCTACCTGCGCCCGTGAAAACTACAGGTGTGCCGACACTCCAACAATCACCGTGACCCCGAATCTCATAGCTTCTATGCGCCTACGATGCCCAACGCAGAAGGCAGCGGCGCGCGTTAGCGCGTCCGCTGGCCTGACTTTTTAGCAGAGACGTCCATGAGCCCGCCGGAAACATACTTGTGCAGAACACTTGATACCAGAGACTGGTAAGGAAGCCCCTCTTCCAGCGCCCGACGTTGAAGTGCCTCCAAGTCGCGACTGGAGATACGTATATTAATCCGCTTGTCTTTCTTGAATGCGTCTTCCGCTGCCTTCGACAAGTACCCCCGACGATCAGCATCCAGATCTGACTCGAACTCTCCGGACTCGTATGCCTCCAGAAGCTCTTGCTCCTCGGGATCTAATTTGGACTTGGGCATGCTAACCTCCTAAAAATGTCTTGGTGGCCTTTCGACTGGGGATGACCGTTTTTAGAAAGATCTCTCGATCATTCTCAACGTATGGCACCAGCCAGGCGTAGTCGTCGATCCGAACCACAAAAAGGCGCTGATTCGGATATTTGCCCCGGTTGGGGTGAGTTCCATCATCAAGCAAACCACCAGACTGAAAAGAAAAAAGAACATCCTCAAAGGACACGCCGCGCTCGCTCATCAACTGCTGGTTCTTTTCAGCATTCCAGTTAATTTGCTTCATGAGACGAGTCTAGCAGAATGTGTACCTATTGGCATCTTGCTAACGATTAATCGTTTGTGCGACACGAAGTTGCACGCTTATTTATCAAGGAGATAGATCTGATGTTCAGCCATCAGCCCCCTACCGGGCCGTGCGCTGGGGGTAACCCTGGGGTGCGAAGCGCTTGGGACAATGTAGCCTCCGTCCTCGGACGGGTCACCACGCCGCGAGGTTCGGTGACGACTGCCAGCTCCAAAGCAGTCGGGAGCTAGGGGTGAGGGGAGCGGTCAACCCAGGTGAACCGTTGCCTGCGCCGACGATCGACGGTCGTGACAGGCATAGTAGAGGAACGCCGACTCCCCGCAGCCGCCGCATTCGAGGAGCAGGCCGCCGAGGGCCTCGGTGCGGCAGGTGCCAATGTGATGACAGACTTGCCACTGGCGGGGGCTCAGCGGCTG
>NZ_NRRN01000097.1 GCF_016583625.1 Halorhodospira abdelmalekii
CAACGGGGAAGGGGCTTCAAGGATGGAAGCGATGGTCTCAGAGTGCCTCCACGGCCGCAATAGCGGCCACCAACAGTGTAACGAGCCGGCGCCCCTTGGTACCACTGCGAAATCCGCCACCCCCCCCGCGGATGACCGGGAACACGTCCGGCTCCAACGGGCGCTTCGGTACCAGGCACTGAGCCAAGCCCGGCACTGGCTCCGGGCCGATGCCCAACCGCGGATCGACTCTGGCGCCGCCGAGTACCCCGGTGACGTCTACCGAACCACGGACTGCCGCTGGGTCAGTTACGGTGACGTGACCATCAACCACAACGCCGAGCATCAATCGGCCTTCTTCGGGGGTCTCGCCACTTGCGGCAGCGTCTGGGCCTGCCCTGTCTGCGCCGCCAAGATCCAGGAACGCCGCCGCCTTGAGATCGAAACCGCCATGACCGCCGCCGAGGCCCAGGGCCTCGGTGTTACCCTCGTAACCTTCACGTTCCCCCATCAGTCCTGGCACCGGCTCCCCGATCTGATCCAGCAACAGCGCGATGCCTTCCGCCGCTACCTTCGTAAGGGAAGCCCGTTCCGGCGGCTTCGGGAACGGATCGGGTTCCAGGGCCTGATCCGGTCCCTTGAGGTGGTCCACGGTGACAACGGCTGGCACCCCCATACCCATGAACTCTGGTTCCACCGGCCAGACGTGGGCACCTGCTACCAGGTCGAGCTAACCCGCCTGTGGGAACGCGCTTGCATCCGCTCCGGCCTGCTCGATCCCGACGACCAGGAGAGCGCCCGGGCCTTCCGGGTCCACGGTGTTGACGTCCGTGCAGACGTGGACGCGGGGGACTACCTGGCCAAGCAGGATGATTCCCGCCGCTGGGGCGCATCGCATGAGATCGCTAAGGCCAAGTCCAAGGGCGGCCGCGCCAAGGGGGTCCATCCTCACCACTTCCTGATCCGCCAAGGCCCCGGCGACGCCCACCGCTACGTTGAGTACGTCCAGGCCATGAAAGGCGCTCGCCAGCTCTACTGGACGCCGGGCCTCAAGGAACGCTTAGGGGTCCTGGATACCAGCGACGAAGCCCTTGCCGACGAAGACCGGGAGACCGCCGACGTCCTGGCGATGCTGACCCCCGACGATTGGGCGCTGTTACGCAGTAACGACGCCCGCGCCGAGGCCCTTGACGCTGCCGAGGTCGGCGGCCGCGAGGCTGTTACCGCTCTGCTCCGCTCACTCCGGGGCGCGTGACATAGCCACCCTTGGCTTTTTTCGGCCCATCCGCCCGCACCGGGGCGCGCATGGATGCGCGTGCCCGGTCTTGGGTCGCCCCATACAGGGACTTGGTATCTTTACTGGTCGAAGGGGCCAATGCCAGGCGATCCATAGCGGCCAATGCGCGGCCAAGGGCCTCGGTCGGCTAATGCGCCCATTGCGCGCCCTCCATTCCACGCTTTTCCCATCCGATCCCCCACACCCCTACCGGCGGGGAGCGAAGCGAGCCGCCGCCGCCCCAGGGGGCGAAGCCTCCGCCTTGCTTTTACCCCCTGTATATGTTCCACGTGTAACACAACAAGCGAGTAAGGTTGACGGCCTTAACGGCGTTGTGGTGGGATAATAACCGGCAAACGCCAATACGGAGATAATAGCGATGGTCGAGAAAGCACAAACCGAGCGCGAGAACCGAGCAGAACACGTCCTTCAGTGGCTGACGGATGTGGTCAACGGCACCGTTACTAACCCCAAGCTCGACATCATGGGGCCGACCCGGCACGCGCAGCTACGGATGCCGATGGGGGATTACGTCAAGGTCCAGGCCATCTGTGACAAGACCGGGATGAACTTCACGAACGCGATGATGGCGGTCCTGATCGTCGGTCTTGAGCAGCTGGAAGCCCAACTAGACGAGGAAACACACGAGAAGCTGAGAGCGCGGCAGGTCGAGATGATCCGCAAGATGTTTCCGGGGGTGGTGTGATGGATACGAACTGGCTACTGCTGAACGGCACCCTGTCCAACGTCCTGGAGACCCCCACGGGTACCAACCGGGAAACTGGCGAACGCTACGGGGGACAGCACCAGGTGCAGGTTGACGTCTGGAAGACCCTCCGCAATGGCCAACAGCGCAAGGATACCGAGACGCTGACCGTCCCGGACTATCGGCCTTGGGAGCCTCATATCGGCGAGCAGGTCCAGGTTCCCGTGGGGGTCTCCGTCTGGAACGGGCAACTGCGTTTCTTCTACGCGGGGGCGAACCGATGAACTACGAGATGACCCTTGATAACCGGGAGGCCGTCGAGGTCTGCAACCAGCTGCATACCGAGGTTATGGAGCGCTGGTACGCCGAGACCCCTGACGACGCGGCCTAGGGCTGTCGTGACCCCTGTATCGACAAACGTCCCAGGATTCGTGACTACCAGGGCCGCCACCTGCCTGCGTGCGTGCGGACAGGGCGCTGTCCGCGCGCGCGCAGGCATCTGGTCCGGACGAAGGGGACAGGCTGTCGGAGACCCCCGCCGCTCATACATGGCCCATACAAAGACGAAGCCCCTCCCCCCGTACAGGTTTGGCAGCCAACGGGGAAGGGGCTTCAAGGATGGAAGCGATGGTCTCAGAGTGCCTCCACGGCCGCAATAGCGGCCACCAACAGTGTAACGAGCCGGCGCCCCTTGGTACCACTGCGAAATCCGCCACCCCCCCC
>NZ_NRRN01000098.1 GCF_016583625.1 Halorhodospira abdelmalekii
GTACGCGTCCGCTAGACCCCGTATTCCATAGTCCCGGCTAGTCCTTCATCGTCGTCGGCACGATCTCATTCACCCAAGGAGATGTGCCGGTATGGCCGATGGTATCCAACAGCGCAAGCGCGCTTTCTGGAAGGATCTGGTCCAGCGTTGGGCGGTCTCTGGCCAGAGCAAGGCGGTCTTTGCCCGTTTACACGGGATCCCACCTTGGCAATTATCGCAGTGGGTCGCGCGATATCCGGAATGGGTAGCGGCCGCGACCGAAGCCGATCAATCGCAACTGGAACGCGCCCCATCAGAGCCGGCTCCGGCTGCCATGGCGCAGCGCTTTGTGACCGTGCATACGGTAGAGGAGGAAGCGGAGCCAGAGTCAAACCCGACTCCGGATCCCGATTCAGTCGCCGCGTTGCCTCGCACAGGCGCAGCGGTATTGGTGACCCTGAGCAACGGTCGGCGGTTAGAACTCTATCCGGGATTTTGCGCCGAGACGCTGCAGCGGGCCGTGGAGGTTCTCGAGGCATGATCGGCTGGCCCACGGATACAGCCATCCACTTGGCGGTGGCACCGGTCGATTTCCGCAAGGCCTTCGACGGCCTGTGCACCGAGATCGTTGAGGCTTTGGGCCGTGACCCGCTCAGCGGTGAGCTGTTCGTCTTCCGCAACCGCGCCGGAGATAAGCTCAAAGCGCTGTATTGGGACGGCCAGGGCTTTGTGATGATCTACAAGCGCCTGGAGAGGGGGCGCTTCAAGTGGCTTTATTCGGTTGACGGCAAGATCGAGGAAGAGATTCAGCTCTCGCGCAGTCAGTTGCAGGCGCTGTTCGAGGGCATCGACTGGCGCCGGCTGGAAAGGCCTCAACGATGCCTTGCAACCGCCACCCACTGATAAGCAGCTATTATAGGCCAGTCATAAACTTAGGTGCCCTCGGCGTGGTATAATGCGATCATGTCGAGCGATGCTTCCCAAGGGCTTCCGGTATCCCCGGCCTCGCCGCGCGAGGCGCAGCTGATCGCCGCCTTAGCCGAGCGCGACCAGGTCATCGCGCAGCAAGACCAGCATATTGCCCAGCTCGACGCCTCGGTCAATGAGCTGAGCGAGCAGCTGCAACTTCTCAAGGATCGGATCCTCGAGACGCAGCGCAAGCACTTCGGGCAAAGCTCCGAGCGCGGGTGCTACCTCCAGTTGGATCTATTCCATCCTCAGGAGCTGCCCGTCCCCGAGCAGCAAGACGACGAAGTAGAGACCAGCACCGCAGCGCCCGGAAAACGGCGCAAGACCCAACCGCCCCGCGGGCGTCGCCCCCTGCCGCCGGAACTGCCGCGAGAGACGAAGCGCTACGACTACGACGAGGAGACCCGAGCGCAGCTGGAAGCCCAGAACGGCGGTCCGCTGGAAGAGATCGGCACCGAGGTGACCGAGACCCTCGAGTACGCCCCCGGGCATCTCTACGTCAAGCGCCACGAAGTACCCAAGTACGCCGTCCGGGGTGAGGATGGGGAGCGCACCGTAGTCTCTCCGCCGCGCCCCTCGCCGCCGATCCTCGGCGCCCAGGTCGGTGCCAGCCTGCTCGCCCACACCGTGGTGAGTAAGTTCACCGACCACTTGCCGCTCAACCGCATCAGTCAACAACTGGCCCGGGATGGATACGAGATTCCCCGCCAGCGGCTGTGCGACTACAGCCTTCTGAGCGCTTCGGCCTTGGCGCCACTCGCTGAACTGATTCGCCAGGATGCTCTGGCCTGTCCGGTGCTGCACAGCGACGACACCACGGTGCCGCAGCTGGAGGAGGGACGACGAACAACCCGAACCGCTCGCCTGTGGCTCTACTTGGGCCGCGGGCGGGACGACGACATCATCCCGGTGTACTACGCCTACACCACCAACCGGTCCCAGGAGGGTCCGCTGGAGCACCTGCGCGACTACCAAGGGTATTTGCAGGCCGATGCCTATGCGGGCTACCGCAACGCCGAGCGGCTGCAAGTCGCGCTGGTCTGGTGCGCCTGTTGGGCCCATGCCCGCCGCCCGTTCGAGAAGATCGCTCGTAAGCACAAGCAGCGTGGCCGAGTGCATCTGGTGATGAAGCTGATCGCGGCGATCTACCAGGTGGAATCGCGCCTGCGCCAGGCAGGGATTGAGGATCCCGAACTGATCCGTCAGGAGCGCCAGCGCCGCACGGTGCCGATCCTCAAACGCCTGCGTCGGCTGCTCGATCGCATCCTGCCCAGCATGCCGCCTCGGGGTGAATTCGCCAAGGCCATCAGCTACGTCCTCAACCACTGGCCGGCGCTGCTGCGCTTTACCGAGGACGGGCGCTTGGAGCCCGATAATAACCGCGGTGAAAGAGCCATGCGCGGGGTCTGCGTGGGTCGGAGAAATTGGAACTTCACCGGCTCCGAGAAAGGCGGCCACGCCTTGGCGATCCTGCTGACCGTCCTGGAAAGCTGCAAGCAGAACGGGGTTAACCCCCGTCACTACCTGATCGATGTGCTTGAGCGCATCCAGGACCATCCCGTTAACCGCCTCCACGAACTGCTGCCCTATAACTGGGCGCCGCAAACCCAAGCTTGCGGAGAGCATGCCAGCACCGAGTAAAGTTCGGCTACACGGGATCTACCGGACGCTTAC
>NZ_NRRN01000099.1 GCF_016583625.1 Halorhodospira abdelmalekii
AGTATCAGCACGAGATCGAACGCTACTTGCTCTGGCTCGGCATCGAGCGCGGCAAGGCGCTGGCTGAGGCGACCCCCGACGATGTCATGCTCTATGAGCAGCTGCTGCGCAGCCCGGAGCAGTGGCCACACTGGTACGGCCCCGAATGCCCGCGCAACGACCCGCGCTGGCGACCCTTTGGTAAGCCGCTGGAGGGAAGAAGCCGCTATCAGGCGCTGCAAGTGGTCAGCCGCTGCTACCGCTACCTCGTCGAGCAGGGCTATCTGCGTCTCAATCCCGTCGCCGGGGCCACGCACTTAGCACGTCCACCCCGCCGGGCAGCGGTGCAGGAGCGCTTCCTCGATGAAGGTTTGTGGCACGAAGTCGGTCGAACCCTGGCTGATCTTCCGCAGCAGACGGCTACGCAACAGGCTCGCTACCACCGCGCCCGCTGGGTGCTCTCGGCGCTCTACGTGCTACTCGCCCGGGCCAGCGAGTTTGCCCAGGCGCGCATGGGCGATCTCTACCGGGTGCGCCGGCCGCACGCCGAGCAGTGGTGGTGGCGTGTGAAGGGCAAGCACCGCCGCCCGGAGGACGCCGCCGATCACGTCCCGGTCCCCTCCACCCTGATCGGCGAGCTCGCCCGCTACCGCGAACACCTCGGACTGCCGCCCTACCCAGCCGCCGAGGAGCAGACCCCAATGGTCGTCAGCCTCTACCCGCAGCGCGACGGCTGGCAGCCGGTCCACCGCACCACGATCTATCGCATCGTCAAATCGCTCTTTTTGGCGACCGCCGAGCGCATCGCCGCCGATCACCCGGCCGGGGCCGAAACACTGTGTCACGCCTCAACCCACTGGCTGCGCCATACCGGCATCACCCATCGACTCGATCACGGCTGGTCACTCAAAGAGACTCGCGCCGCCTCGCGCCACGCCTCCTTGCAGAGCCTGTCGCAGTACGTCCATGCCGATCGCGATCGTCTTGCCGAGCAGGCCGAGCGGCTCGATCTGGGGTGGGGGGAGCGGTCTTGATCACTGAGGGAGCAAAGCGTCCGCTGCTGCCGAAGGGAGAAGAGTATGAGCGAGCTTCCGGTTTGCCTGGTTACGGGTGCGGCCCGCGGGATCGGCTACGGCATCGCGCAGCGCCTAGCCGGTGACGGCTGGCATGTGATCATGGGCGATCTCGACGAGGCGGAGTGCCGGACCGCCGCAGAGCGTATCGGTCCCCAAGCTACAGCGATCGCCCTCAATGTGCGCGATGAGTGCAGTGTTGAGCAGGTGCTGGACGAGGTGCAGCAGGCCCATGGCAGGCTCGATGGGCTCGTGAACAACGCCGCCATCAGTGATCCCGGCCATCAGCCAGTCGAAACACTCCGTTTGGACCAGTGGCAAGCGTACCTCGATACCAATCTCACCGGAGCCTTCCTGCTCTGCAAGCACGCCCTGCCCCTGCTTCGCGCCCAACGAGGCGCCATCGTGAATATCGGCTCCTCTCGCGCCTGGCAATCGGAGCCCCACACCGAAGCCTACGCCGCCACCAAGGGCGGCCTAGAGGCCTTCACCCACGCCCTTGCCATCTCCACCGGGCCGCAGGTGCGGGTCAACTGCATCCATCCAGGCTGGATCGATACACGCCCGCCGGCAACACAACGCGTCGAACCGCTGACCGCAGCCGATCACGCACAGCATCCGGTCGGTAAGGTCGGTACTCCGGCGGACATCGCTGCACTCACCGCCTTTCTGCTCAGCGCTGAGGCGGGCTTCATCACGGGGCAATCTTGGGCAGCAGACGGCGGCATGACACGGCGGATGATCTATGCCGAGTAACCGTGCTGCGCCATTCCGGCACCACCGCTGCGGGAGGGAATCGTCGCCTAGCAATCCCCTTCCAAACAGTCAAACCCAGCCAACCCAATCCCCGCTGACGCGGGGGAAAAAATCGTCCCTGATCGAATATCAAACAACTCACCGGACTATCCCCGTTGGCACGGGAGAATGTGAGGCGGTCATCATCCCGCATTACCCTAATGCCACCGCCTCACCTGAGTCAGGTGTACCGGTTCATTTTATCTCGTTGCAACCGTTTCCGCGCTTTTTAGAAGTGGGCTCCCCTACACCACTGAGAGCCAGCTCAAGCCACCACCGCCACCCACAGGTCCATAACGTTGGTCTGGGTCGGTCCGGTTACCAACTGCGCTCCGGCGGCCGCCAGCGCCGGGCCGGAGGCAAAGCATTCGGCGGCACGAACCGGGTCGTAGCCAGCTGCCTCCATACGGGCAGCAGTCCCGCCATCAACGCACCCCCCGGCGACGGTGGTCGGTCCATCGCTGCCGTCGGTACCGGCACAGAGCAAGGTGACGTCATCACGGCCTCGCGCTTGGATCGCCAATAGCAAGGCGGCGTGCTGACTGCGTCCGCCCTCCCCCGGCGACGGCGGCAAGGTGACCGTCGGTTCGCCTCCACCGAGCAGACAGACTGGCCCCTGGCTGCGATCGACGCCTGCTACCGCTTGCCACCACGCCTCGACCAGCGACTCCACCGGTCCGGCTAAAGGCCCGGGCCACTGTTCCACCCGATAACCCAAACGGCGTGCCTCTGCGGCAGCCGCGGCCACCGCTTGGGCGTTGTTGGCAATG
>NZ_NRRN01000100.1 GCF_016583625.1 Halorhodospira abdelmalekii
ACAAGCTGCCCCACACACACTTGGCACTCGATGACGCTATTGAACAAGGCGCTCTATTCTGCAACATGCTGAGAGAAAATCGCGGAAGCGGCGGTTGCTCATCATCCGAGTAAGCTCTTCTTCGGTCAAATCCTGTTGATCCAATGGTTGAGCGGGAAAATACGCCCGGTTTGTGGGGTGCTTAGCAATGCTTATCAACGTCCACCGCACAAAACTTTATCTAGCCTTCGCGACAACGCTAACAGACACGGTAAGCCACCCGGCTAATCCCAAATGGCACTTGGTGACAAAACCACTGCGCAGCCGGCGGTTGCTGATCCAGCGGTGAAGGGACTCCCCGCACCCTCGGGGTAACCGCCGCCGATCGGCCTTCACCGACCTGGCATGGCGATACACTCGGCTTCGTCGTCATCGCGTCTAATCCATGAACACCCCACGCAGCATTTGTGCTTCCTCGTCGTCGGAGCTCAATTCATCAATACGTTTCAGTATTTTTTCCTTGGCGTCCTCGGACATTGAACTTGGATCAAGCCTATACAGGATCTCCTCCATCAGGACCTCTTCCGCTCCTTCTGCCCATGTGACGGCAATCGTCTCCGCGGATTCCGGGTCAACATCCCACGGATTCCAGAATTCCTCCCCCAGTATGGCTGGCGACTCCACCTGTTCCTCGTCAACGGAACCTCTTGAGAGAGAGAAAGCAGCAGCCTTTTTCAGTAAATCTCTACAAAACTCTTCCGCTCCGCTGGTGAGCGTTACTACGTCGTCTGGGATGGTGAGAGACAAAGCGTCTCCGAAATTGCACGTAAACCGATCATCATCAAGAAAACGCGTGAGAACCTTTTCTCTGAGCTGGCTCTTAAGATCAGCGAAGAGGTTGTCATCCCAATCGCTGGATTGGAGCTTCTCATTGCTCAGCAGTTCGCCATCAGCGCTAAAAAAAGTGAGAGCAGGGAAAAGAAACTTTCCGTTCATTCTGCTCAGCTCCGCCACAAGTTCTTTTCCATCCTCTGCACTCAGGCATTCAGCCAAATCGTTCTGAAAATCTTCGATGATAGCTCTTCCGGGCGCACCCTTAAATATATCCCGCAGGTTCTCCACTTTGTCAAAGTCATCTGCCTCTAATTGAGGCCGGCGTTTACGTATACCAAATTTGCTATGGATTAGGAGCTGAGCCATCTTTGGGCCGGTCTCCGGATCTGTGAACCAACTGGCAATCTTGGGGTCTGCCAACGTTTCCAAGTTGCATTGAGAGAGCACATAGTCATCAGCATGTTTGCAATGAAACGCAAATTCTAGGTACTTTTCAAGGTTAGTCACTTCGCCTGAAAGTGCATGGTTGGCCATGGCCTTTCCGATGACACCATAGTTTAGGCTTTTGTTTTTATCCGGGTTGTTTAGGCTGTTGGCTCTCACCAAGCTTATTATAAAATTCGGGTCGGTGAGGATGTGCTCGGGGAGGTAGTCAAGAAATTCTGGTTGGAGTGAGACTAAAGTCGAGGAAGTCTCGGGCTTATCGGAGAGGCTTGCTTGCAGTTGTTCTGCGTCTATTTCGTCGCGGATGAAGACAAGAGGGCTGATAACCCGATTCTCTGAGGCCGAGAGCAGGATATCCGCGTGATACTTGACGTTCTCGGGTATGTCTTCCCAATTGGTTATCTCACCATTCTCGATTTTCTGCGCTACGGTGCCGGCTTCTTCGGAAGGTGGTGCGGTAGCATCTCGCGCGGAGCGTCGGAGATCTCCGATAGTCCAGCTTGGGTTGGCAGGGGCGCCGACAGAGTCGAGGATCTCTGTCGTTAGTCCGAAATCGTCATGAAACCGCCGTTTGAGCGTCTCTACTTTGGTTTGACCGACGATTGTTATTTCTTTTGTCTTGGGATCGTGTACGCGAACCGAGCTAAGCGTTTCGTTCGGGTCCGCCTTAGCGCCGTTGTGGAGTACCTGGACGTTGATTTTGGCCGAGTCACTCAGCCTCTCTTCAAAGGTGCGTACTTTTTGGCGACCGTGCAGGCTGATGGTAGCCATATGGTTCCTCCTTTCAAGGGTATGTGGGCGGAATGGGAAAGGCACGCGTGTCCACCGGGGGGGGATCATCGCATAGGCGCCAAACTAAGACTGTAGAGGGTTGATATATTTAAAAAAAGATGGCAGGTTCCGGCGTGCACAAGAGTGACGTCGACCACTCACACCAAAGGAACCTGCCATCACCGTGAGGGATAACGCATTTGCTGAGTTGATACAAGCCCGGATAATTCACCGGAGCAGCAAAGAGTGTTGGAATATAAACAGAGAATCAGTGGGTTACATGCTGCCTCAGGGAGCATCCCAATTCACCTCACAGGTGAAGCCCATGCTCCCCTATGAGAGCTGCTATCTAGCTGATATGCTAGCAATAAAATGACAATCTCAACATCTCTGGTGAATAATCCGGGACAAGCCCTGCCGGTCGATCTTGAGTCGCACGCTCGGGAGCACGGCGCCTTGCGACGCGCCCGTAAGCTGGGCTCGGCGGCGCAGTTGTTGCGCTTGATCCTGGGCTATTGCGGGCTTGACTGGACG
>NZ_NRRN01000101.1 GCF_016583625.1 Halorhodospira abdelmalekii
AGAAAGAGATTCGCTAGCAGCGGACTAATGACTCCGCCCTGCGGAGTTCCCCGGTCCCTCGGGTATCGTGTCCCGTCGGAGAGTACCAGGTCGGCTTTCAGCCACCGCTCGATATACAGGAGTATCCACTTCTCCTGCGTATGATGGCGCACCGCCCGCATCGTCAGCTCATGGTCAATCGAGTCGAAAAACGACTGAATATCTAGGTCAACCACCCATGGGTGGCGCCAACACCGCTTGCGGTGATATCCAATGCGTCTGCGGCACTCTTGCCGGGCCTGTACCCATACGAGTCAGCATGAAAGTGCCGCTCTAACTCCGGCTCCAGTGCTCGCTTGACCACTGCTTGTGCGACCCGATCCGACACCGTTGGTATCCCCAATGGCCTGAGACCGCCATCCGCCTTGGGAATCTCCACAAGTTGTACCGGCGGCGGCATGTAACTGCCTGAGGACATACGGTTCCATAGCTTATAGAGGTTGTCTCGAAGCTCCTCTTCAAAATCCTCCACGCTCTGGCCGTCGTAACCGGGCGCCCCACCACGGGATCGCACCTGCTGATAGCTCTCCCAGACCCACTGTTTGGGGATCTCGAATGGCTTTGCCTCGTTCACTGGATCCTCCCGTATCTCGGTTGTCACAGCAACCAAGGCGCGATGACGTGGCCCCTTCGCTCCACGGCCATTACAGCCGCTTCAACACTACTGCGAGCCACTCCGTCCCTGCGCCTCGCTTTGGTACTCTGGGCCTTGTGGGGTTTCCACTTGGCCGGCTTCCTTCGCATCGAGGCAAACAGGTTCCCACGTTCCATACCCAAGCCTGGAGCACCGTCACGCCGCCTCTACACCGGATGCCATCCGGCCAGTCATCAGGCACCTGCCGGATTCGTCCCGGGCCATTGACAGGGCCACGGTTTCGACATCACTTAGAACATTTCGATGCTTAATCAGCGGTTCACTTGCGTTCGTCTCGGTACACCACACCTGACAGATCTCGTCTGCCTTTTCCGCCAACGCTCACCACCACGACTCTTAATCGCAGCAGCTTGGGGTGGTTTGACACCTCCTCCTGAAAGGCGATGCCGAGGGGCCCTCCCTCATCTTGGGTACAGCATGCAGCTCAAGCCTCCTTGCTCACGGCTACTTCGTGGCACACGTCAATCCTGCTGGCGGCGTTGTTGACTGCGGTGCAGCGACCGATGATTGAGACCGCACCGGGGTTTGGCTTCAACGCCTACAAGGCCGGAAGCGGAAAGAGCAAGGCTGCAAAGGCCGTTGGCTGGCTCGGCGGTGAGGAACCAATTGAGTCGCCTTGGTCCTCAGAGGCTGAGGAGCAGCGCAAGCGACTGATGTCTTCGCTCATGGAAGGCCCGTCGGCAATCTTGCTCGACAACATCACTGGCCGGATGAACAGCGACACACTCTGCGCGATTCTGACCAGTTCTCGTTTCAAGGATCGTCGTCTAGGGACCAGCGACGAGGTCAGCGCGCCGACACGGGTACTGATCCTCGCCACTGGAAACAACCTGGGTCTGGTGGGGGATCTCTCCCGCCGCGTACTGCTTTCTACGATCGACCACGGCGTCGAATCGCCAGAGCGCCTCGCGTTTCCCTTTGATCCAGTGCAGCGGGTACGCGAACGCTGGCTCTACTACCGCGCTGCCGCGCTCACCGTCCTGTGTGGCTTCGTGGCAGCAGGGCAGCCACGAAAAGGCGAAGGCACAATGGGCAGTTACGAGCAGTGGGATACGTTGATCCGTCAGTGTGTGGTTTGGCTGCGCGACCAGGAATTGGCACCGTTTGGGCTGGCTGACCCGGCCGATGCTATCGCGCAGAACTACGAAGCAGACCCTGAGACGCAGAAGCTAGAGGCACTGCTTGAGAACTGGTTCGCATGCTTCGGGTCGGAACCCAAGCGCTGCGCTGAGCTGGCAGCCACCGAAGCGGGCCAACATCAGGATGACCCCGGCAATGTCCGACCCTACGGCGCCTTGATGGACACCCTTCGGGAAATCGCGGGGGAGCCCGAGAAGATCAACATGCGAAAGCTCGGGCGCTGGATTGAGAGAAATGCCGGGCGGATCATCAGCGGCAAGCGTGTCGTGGAACATGGAAAACGATCAGGGACGAAGATCTGGCGGGTCGAGTGCGTCGGCGACCACGCTGGGTGACCTCGCTCGTGAGGCACGGAAGGCGGAGGCGCTCCCTCCGCCTCCTCATTATGGTGGGAGTGGAGGGAGTCGTGGGATCGTTCCTCTGCAGAACCCAAAAATGGCAGTGTGAAATATGCTAGTAGGGGCGGAAACACTCCCACCACTCCCTCCACTCCCACCACCGAGCGCATCCATCGCGAGCGCGGCAGCCAACGCCCGCGCCACCGATGATCTGAGGACGAACGATGCACCCACAATCGCCAGAGATATGATTGCCCGCCCCCCCCACCC
>NZ_NRRN01000102.1 GCF_016583625.1 Halorhodospira abdelmalekii
TTTGACGACGCGCACCGCTTTAGCCAGCCGGCGCGGGCAGCGGACATCGTAGGCAGCGAGGTAGAGCTTGCGGGCCATGGTGTGCCCTCCACAGCAAGTGCTAGGGCCACAGGATGGCACCAAGCACTGCGGGAGGGCGGAGACGGGAAGCTTGCCGTGGGCCGACTTGCTTTCTCTATCCGGTTTTTAATTTTTTCATTAACTTTTTGATTTCTTTTTCAAGACTTTCTTCATCCCCTAATAGCCTAGATATTCTTCCGTTGTTCCGCTGTCCGTGAACCAGTGAGTTTCTTATTTTTTTGAGGGTTTTGAAATCTTCGTTTTCTTCAGAGTCTGACAGTTTTTTTCTTTTTTCATAGTCGTCGATGTCTTCTTTTTCCTGATAAAGCCGTTTGCTTATATATCCTTCCTGGGTGTAGGCAGCTGCTCGGATATAGTCTCTGCGCTTCAAATATTCGTGTGCTAGTCTAATTTCCAGATCGCCGCGGCCAGTCGCATCAGACCAGTTCAAGCGTTCTTGCAATGCGGAAGAAAATAACTCGGCCAGTGGTTCTATTTTTTCGTTGAACTTGTAATTTTTTATTGGATTTAGATGTTTCTTGGCCTTTGCAGCATTGGAGGTTCTCTCAAAAAATGCAGCCCGGCCCATGGAGGCGCACACTTCTTTCGGGACACAGTCCTCTTCTAAAAGTTTTTCAAACACCCCGTAATCACCGTCTTTATCGAAACTGTGCAGTGCTTGTACCCATTGCAAAACATCGAGCATTCCATGCAATGAAATCACTGGGCTGATGCCGTCAGCTGAAGATCGGTCAAAAGCGCCGTAAAAAATACCCTCCAACTTGGTCTCGCGGACCATTGCGAAGTATTGGGCGGAGAGTAAGGCCAGCATAGGGTGATAGCGTAACCCGTGGGTTACGTCGATCAAAAGGCAATCCTTGGGTTCGATAACTTCATCCAGAGACTTGAGATAGCGCGCCGTGTCGAGGCGCGAATCAGACTCAATGTAGGGGGTTATTTGGCAGATAACTGGTAAATTAAGCCACTGGCGTAAAGATTCACCTAGTGGCGCCAAGTCTTTGGCGGTCGCTCTGTCATTTTTCTCTAAGGTTTCGAGCTCTGCCATTAGTTCTAGGGCTTTTTCTTCGTCTTCTCTTGGGCAGTTGCCTAGAAATCGGCTGACATCTATAAGAGATGCCCATGAGCTGCCAGGGGTTCCCAGAAAGATTATCCTGTCAGGTTTTGTTGTCTCTGCTAGGCCAAAGCCGATCATCGGCGTAGTAAATTTCTCGCCATTGATTTCATATGTGGTTTCTTGGTAGTGAGGAACCAGTGAAGAAGGTTCAGTGTTTGTTTTTTCCTCTCTCGGTTTTCCGATGTGAGTAATAAGTACGCGCGGCATGGTGACTTCTCCTTTTCTTGAGGGGGGCGCTCAAAGATTAATCATGCCCAGCAGCATGATAAGCTTGAATATTTGTTACTTCCGAAATGCTTCCCTGCGAGGCATAACGATAACGCCCCATTCCCATCACTGCCCCTTTGCCGACGTGCAGCCACTGTCCGAGCCACACCCAAGGCCAGATGGGCTCCGGTAGAGCGGACAGGGGTCGTCTCAGAAAACGGAAAAAATCGTACGCTAAGCCTCGCCGGGCATTCGTAGCGGCCGGAACTTGCCTTGCTCGACCTGCTTGTTCTGCCGCCAGATGCAGTCGTCGGTCAGGTTGATGTGCTCCCGCCTAGGAGGTAAGCCACCGCCGCAGTGAAACCAGCGAACGACTCACCTGCGTCGGCCCCATCCACGCCAGCGCCCGTACCGCCGAGCCTGCCGGTCCAGTGCCGAGCGCCAGCATCCAGCGGGGAGCATGCTTGACCAGCACTTCCGAGCGGCCGAGTTTCAGTTTTCGGCTGCGCCCAGAGGTGAGGTAGACCTCACGGGTGGGCACCTGCTGGGTCAGCCCCAGGCCGTTGGCTGCACTGGCGCCGTGCGGTACGACGATTTCGCCGCTTTGCGCAGCCAGTGCCTTGATGACTCTCTCCGGGGCCGGAGCACGGATCCTCAGGCGCTCCCGCAACTGAGCCAAATGGCCCCTGGTGACACGACTGTTGGGTCTACCCCATCGAGGAGCACTACACCGATACAGCCGGCTTCACCGATCACGTCTTCGCGCTGATGCATCTGTTGGGCTTCCGCTTCGCGCCGCGCATTCGCGACCTTGGCGACACCAAACTCTACATCCCGAAAGGCGAAGCTGCCTACGAAGCACTGCATCCAATGATCGGTGGCACACTGAACATCAAGCGCGTCCGAGCCCATTGGGACGAAATCTTGCGGCTGGCCACTTCAATCAAGCAGGGTACGGTGACGGCTTCGCTGATGCTCAGGAAACTCGGCAGCTACCCACGCCAGAACGGTCTGGCTTTGGCGCTGCGCGAGT
>NZ_NRRN01000103.1 GCF_016583625.1 Halorhodospira abdelmalekii
TGCCTGCAGAGGCACCCCAGCTTAGTGGAATGGCCCCACCACTTCCCGTGGAACGGGCCCACCACATCCGGTGGAATGGCCACCCCTCATCACGTGGAACAGGCCACCCACTTGACTGGAATCCCCACCCAGAGCTTGACCGAGTACGGGTACACGACTTCCAAGAGAAGAAGACCGACGTTAATCTCGCTGCTGATTTGATCGCTGGCGCTTGGATTGGTGACCGGGAGCAGCGACAAAAGATCATAACCCGCGCTGGTTAAGGTGTTGTGGGGCAGGTCTTTCAAGGTGGCGCGCGCTGCGCGGCGGCCGTGTCCAGTGTCCAATCGTAACCCACTGATTAATAGAATCCCACTCTCTTTGCTGTAGTCCCTCCGCGCCAGCCCGTGTGCTGCGCGGAGGTCTCTGTGCGTTGTGGCGGCGGTGCCGACCTAAGATTGCAACACATTGTTTCTTATGTTGCGATGTGGGCCTTTTTGATACCATATCGGTACGTACTATAAATAATATACAGTATTGCTATCGCCGCACGATCCAGGCCGACCCCTTATGGCCCCTGGGGTCTGGAGCGCCACCGCCCGACCCCACGGCCTATCGGCCACTGCCGCTACCGAGGAGACACCGCCATGCCTGCAGCCCGCCTGACCCTCGAAGAAGTCCGTAGCGCCGTGCTCGCCTGCCTCGGCGAGTGTCAGGCGCCGAGCGCCGATCGGCTGATCGAGCGCATCGGCCACGGCTCCAAGACCACCGTGCTCAAGTTGAGGGCGCAGGTGCTCGAAGAGCTGCGCGATCACTTCACCGGTCACGTACCGAGTGGCTTCCCCGAGGCGCTGCACGAACCCTTGGAGGCCTTCTGGTACGAGGCGCAGCGGGTCGCTCACGACGAGCTCGCCGAGCAGCGACAGCGGCTAGAGCAGGAGAGGGCGCGGCTCGACGCCGAACACGAGCAGATGCGGCGCGAGATCGCGGCGGCCGACGCTCGCACCGAACAGGCACGGCAGGAGCGCATTCAGGCCGAACAGCTCACCGAGGAGCGAGCCCGGCAGATCGAGCAGCTGCGCCAGGAGCGTGACGAGGCCCGCCAGGAGACCACAGCACTGCGCCAAGAGCACGAGGCCGAGCGCCGGGAGTGGCTCGCCACCCACGAGCAGACCCGAGAGCGCCTAGAGGAGCAGATCGCCAACCACCAACGCGCGGCTCAGGAGTTAGAGGCCGAGCTGACCCGTGAGCGGGAGCACCGGGAGTGGCAGGAGCAGCAGTACATCGGGCGCTTTAACGAGGTCAGTAACGCCCGCGACGCCGCAAACCAAGCGCTCAAGGAGGCGCAGGCGCGGCATAAGAAGGTGCAGGACGAACTACGGACCAAGCTCGAAGCGGTACAGTCTCGCTGTACCGAACTCGATGCCGCACAGCGCGCCCTAGAGCAAGAGCGCGTGCAGTGGCAAGCCGAGCAGCAACGATGGCAGGCGGCCGAGGAGCGGTGGGCGGAAGAGCGGCGGCAGTGGCAGGAGCAGCAGCGGGGGTGGCGGGAGCAGTTGGAGCAGCTGCAGGCGGAGTGGCGACAGCAGCGCGAGGCGATGGAGACGCAGCGCGCCGATCTGGAACGCCAGCGCGATGAGGCAAAGACGGAGGTGGTGCAGGCGCGCGAGGAGCGGGCGCAGGTGTTGCGGTATTTGGAGGGGAGGGGGAGTGGAGGCGGGGAGTGAGGAGGGCCGTAAAGCAGCCTAACCGGCCCGCTTACCCTACCTCCTGGTCGGTATATGATCAGTCAGGTCGTGACACCTGCGCGATAAAAGGGGCGTGTCACCTTGCTTAGGCGACCGCTTGGATGCCGTTCCTCTCGATCAGCGTCAGCAAGCGTAACGCTGGACCGCCAGGTCGCTTCACGCCACGCTCCCAGTCGGAGACCAGGTTCTTGCTGACGTTGAGGTAGCGGGCAAACACAGGCTGAGACAGGTGCTCACGCTCCCGCAGGGCGCGGATCTCCTCAGGGGACAGGGGCTTCTGATAGAGGAGCGGGATCATGGGTAAGCAGCGTAGCCGCGGTGAGTGGCGGCGTTTGGTGGGGGGTTGGGAGCGAAGTGGTCTGGGTCTGACCCAAGAGTTCTACAGAGCGGGAGCCGCTGGCTGATATACGACTTCCTCGATGCGGACACGCAAAAGACCTCCGCCAGGCTTTGGCCATTCGATTTCATCTCCCTGAGAAAGGCCGAGTAGAGCGCTTCCCACAGGAGCAAGTATCGAAATCTTGCTACCACTCGAGTCCATATCCTTTGGATAAACCAACTTTAGGGAGACACTGATTTATTCCGGCCCTGCCGTTCCGCTGTCGGTCCGGAGTTGAGATAATACGGCTCTGGCCCACAACCGAGAGTGCGCCCCCGATGCAATCGAGCTTCTCTGATCTGGAATATGCCGC
>NZ_NRRN01000104.1 GCF_016583625.1 Halorhodospira abdelmalekii
GCCAATAGCTCTCATGGGTGTGGGCAGAAAAGCCATGCATGTGCATGGCCGCGATCATGCGGTGGCGCAACGTGCTCATCGTCGCATCCTCGGTCAATGACCCCGATTGGGTCATGACCAAGTGTGGTCGATGGGCGGGAGCCCTGCCGCGGAACGGCCGTCCTGGGCGATCTGCTTGCCCTATAATCTTCGCTTAATCAAGGTCTTCGATGCGGTCCTGCACCAAAGCCCCGCGGAGCGGATTAGTTCAACAGTATATTAGACTGAGTCGGCCTTTCCTAGGAAAGACGGATTCTGTATAGCATGGCCTTCCGCGTTGAGCTAAAAAAATACACACCGCCCCTTGCACTCAATATCCGCCAACCGCCCCGAGCCGATGCCGTCGATCCGGCGCAACTGATCGACGCGCATCCATGGCCGCTGCTCGATGATCGACTCGGTCCGATCAGTGCCGATGTAGCCGATCCGCTCCAGTTCGCTCGCACTGGCCCGGTTGAGGTCGATGCAGCCGGCCGGTCAGGGCGCGTCTGCAGCGCTGTCCCGGTCACGATCCCCCCCCTCATCAGCCCCGCAGCTCATGCGAATGGTGTCATAGGCGTCGGTGGGTCGCTGGCCTAGCCACGATGCCTACGAATTTACTCATGCTGTCTCCGTGACTCTGCGGTCTTTGCAGAGGAGGGTGGTAGCTCCCTTCTGTGCTTGTTCTACGATCCTGGCGATCTCAGGCCAGGGCTGATAGCCGCTGACCACGATCTCTTCCGATTTCTTGCGCTTGTGGGGTGCGTCGTTCTGGCGTGGCTTGCGCGAAGTGCTGTAGCCCAGCTCGACCTCTTCGGTCGCCGGGTGGTCGCACCAGACCTCCAGAGCCTCCGGCACGTTGTCGTAGCTCAGCAGCCAGTGGCCCACCAGGTCATTCTCGATCCAAGACTTGAGGCTGAGGTGATTGTCACGATCGAACCACTTGTTGTAGAGGTTCTCTGCTTTGCGGAAGAAGGGCGGATCCAGATACCAGACCACGGACTGATTCTGGACCATCAGATCGCGCACGCGCTTGAGGCGGGCGACCTCGCGGTAATCCTTCACCCCGGCGTACACCACGCGCTGGCGATGCTCTCGCAGCGTATCGATCCGAGACAGGATACGTTCTTTGTTGAACCGGCTGTCCACTGCGTATTCGGAGGCTTGCATGTGGCCTCCGATAGGGCCGGCCCGCTGATTCAGGACGCCGCTGAAGCTCGTTCTATTGAGGAACAGGCACTTGAATGCGTACTCGACAGGGGTGGAGCAGTAGAGCGCGCGGGTTTCATACCAAGCTTGGAGCGTTACCGGTGTAGTCTCGATCCAGCGACGCAAATCGTCAAATGGCGCTTGGGGGCCGAACACGACTCGCCAGAAATTGCCCACTAGCGGATCCAGATCAGCCAGCACTACATGGTCAGCACGATCCTTGACCAGCATATTGAGGCTGACCGCTGCGCCGCCGGCGAATGGTTCGATGAACAGCAAGGGCCTCTCGACGACATTGACGATCTTGTCCGCAATGAAACGGACGAGCTTGCGCTTGCCGCCTGGGTAGCGAAGTGGCGAGACGAAATTCGTCTTCGCACTCTTACGGCGCACCGCTGGCTTTACTAATCGTTGCCCCCCCACGCCAACACCAAGAGCCTGACTGCATCCGACGATGCCACAGCACGTTATCCCACTAAATTTACGCACCTTTCGATCACCTCATCCTGGATTCAGAGGCTGCTGCCACCTTGTGAAGAGGTGCGTTCGGAGTCGTGGTGGCCGCGGCGCTGTCCCGGTCACGATCCCCTGGAGTCACGGTACCGCGCCGCTCGGTATCGACGCGCCACTGCCCATCAGCCCCGCAGCGCATCCGGATACTGCCGTGGGCACCGGTGCCGAGCAGCGGCACGCCGGCCGCGGTGACGCGTTCGACGACCGAGGCGTGGGGGTGGCCGTAGCGATTGCTGGCGCCGTACTGGGCAACTGCGATCTGCGGAGCGACGGCATCGAGCCACTCTGCGCTGGTCGAGGTGCGGCTGCCGTGGTGGCCGAGCTCGAGGACGTCGGCGCGGACGTCGATGCCGCTGGCGATGATCTCGCGTTCGCCGCTGACCTCGATGTCGCCGGCGATGATCGCCGAGCAGGGGCCACGGTCGATGCGCACGACGAGGTTGCGGTCGTGGACGCTGCGGTTGGGGGTCTCGCTTCCCGGGTGGAGGAGCGTCAGGCGCATTTCGCCGAACTGCTGGGCGTGGCCGCGCGTGGGCTCCCGGTAGCGGGCGTTCGAGTCTAGGGCGGCATCGAGCCAGGCCTCGAAGGTCTGAGTGGGGTGCTCGTAGCCGCTGTACCAGATCTCACCGACTGATTTGCGCTGCAGCACCCCGATTTGGC
>NZ_NRRN01000105.1 GCF_016583625.1 Halorhodospira abdelmalekii
GTGCTTGGTGCCATCCTGTGGCCCTAGCACTTGCTGTGGAGGGCACACCATGGCCCGCAAGCTCTACCTCGCTGCCTACGATGTCCGCTGCCCGCGCCGGCTGGCTAAAGCGGTGCGCGTCGTCAAAGGCTACGCCAGTGGCGGTCAAAAGTCGGCCTATGAGTGCTGGCTGACTCCGGCCGAGTGCGAGGCGCTGCACCTAGAGATGGCAGAGGTGCTCGATACGGAGGTCGACCAATTCGCCCTCCTGCCACTAGAGCCGCGGCGGCCACTGGTGACCCTCGGTGCCGCTGAAGAACCCGCCGACCCGCAGTTTTTCTACTTCGGCTAGGGAGGTAGAGGATGTCCCGCCTAGAGCCGCGCACCCTCTACGTCGATACCGAAAAGGTTGACGTGCGCTGCGAGGGGGCGGCCTTACGGATACAGCGCTCAGGCCGGGCAGCAACATACGTCCCCATCGTGCGCATCAGCCGCGTGGTGATTCGTGGCCACAGCGGAGAGGGCTTGCTTGGTGCTTGTCTCGCACTAGCCCAAGCCGGGGCCGTAATCCACTTTCAAACTGGCCACGGACAGACACGGGCATGGCTACAGCCGGCCGCCGAACCACAGAGTCATTCTGTACAGGAGCTCTCCGATCTGATCGACCATACCGGGCTGGGGCCTTACCACTGGTGGCGCGATGCGCAACGCCGGCACGCTTGGAGCGTCGTCTTCCGCCAAACACCGCGGGGCGATTTTCAGTCCGCTTGCAAACGGATGGAGAAGTATCTAAAGAAGCTGAGCCCCATGCACTGGATGCCGCACGAGATCGAGGCTCTCGGCGAAGATCTCCGATGCTGGCTGCAGGCGGAGCTCCATCGCTGCGGGTGGCATCCTGTCTGCCGCACCCTCGCCGGCCAAGGTCAGCGCTTAGAACACGAACTGCACCGGTGCCTCTATATTCCGCTGCTATGGCGCTTTGTGCGCTGGCGTCGTCAACAACCACTCGCGCTGGAAGAGCGCCGACGCTTAGAGTTTCAAGAGCTGCAGCTGGCGAGCCCGATGCCCCGTCAATTGCATCTCCACCTACGTGCACTCTCTAACGAGTACCACGTCAGCTGGAAGCTGATGCAAGTTACCGAGGACAGTGAGGACGCCGATGAGTGAGCGCGCCATCGACCATATCGTCTGCTACGACATCCGCGACCCTCGCCGTCTGCGGCGAGTGCATCGACAGATGAGAAAGTGGGGCGTAGCGCTGCAATACAGTGTCTTCTACTGCCGCTTGGTTCCCAGCGCCCGCGATCGTTTGGCGGAAGTGCTGCGCGAGGAGATCGACGAGCGCGTCGACGACATCCGCATCTATGCCCTCCAGCCGCGCGGTCAAGCAACCTATCAAGGCCCGCCGCCGGTGCCCGATGGCCTGCTGCTCCCCGGGCTCACGCTCAAAAAACAGTTTCCGGAGGATTAAAGGCGGCAAGGTTGCCAACGTCGCTGGAGCGGCGATTCCTCTGCCAATCTACTGCCCAACGTAACCCATCGGGGAAAGAGCATTGGGCACTCTCTGTATTGATCGGCGCGGCACCCGCCTCGAATACAACCAGCGGGCTCTGGTGATTCGCGAACCAGACAGCAAGCCTCGCTCCGTGCCGCTGAACCTGATCGAGCGACTTGTGGTCATCGGACCGGTCGAGCTTTCCAGCGAAGTCTTAATCCGCCTCGGAGAGGCGGGGGTCGGAGCCGTCTTCATGCCGGCTCGTGGTCAGCAACGCAGCACCTTTCTGCGGGCAGAGACTCACGGCGACGCAACGCGCCGCCTGGGACAGTACCAACTCGCCCTCTCAGACCCTAACAATCCCTACTGGGCCAGAAACCTTGTCCGCTTGCGCTTGGCAGGGCAGCAGCGACTACTCACTTGCGCATCGCATCAGCGCCCTGATCGTCGGCACGCGCTGTGGTCAGCGTGCCAGACCATCGATAACGCTCGCTCGGCAGCACGCAACCCAGCGCTATCACTGGAGCAGCTGCGTGGTCTGGAGGGCGCGGGCAGTGCTGCCTTTTTCCGCGGTTTTGCTACCCTCTTCCCGGACTCCTTGAATTTTCACGGCCGCAATCGCAGACCGCCACGCGATCCGGTCAATGCCCTTCTCTCGCTCGGCTATACCCTGGCGCACGGCGATGCGCTCCGGGCGATCATGACCGCCGGACTCGACCCGGCCATCGGCTTCCTGCATCAGCCGGCGTGGGGACGAGACTCGCTGGCGTGTGATTTAAACGAGATTGCTCGTGCGCGGGTCGAGCGATTGACCTGGCATCTGTTCTCGACCAGAGCGCTGAGCACCGACGATTTCAGCGGCTCCCCGGAAGAGGGCTTCCGGCTGCGCAAGGCGGCACGCCATACCTTCTTTTC
>NZ_NRRN01000106.1 GCF_016583625.1 Halorhodospira abdelmalekii
AGCACCGCCGGGTAGCAGGGAACCATCGCTGGTTCCCCGCCCCCTCAGAACCGTGCGTGCGAGTTTCCCCGCACACGGCTCAAGCAGGCTGCAAGGCATCCATTTGTCTCCTGTCTTTGGCATGTATCTGCTGATGGCAGAAAAGATGAACCAGTTGAAGGTTTTCGCGCTCATTAGAACCGCCATGCTTCCGCCTCACGACGTGATGCGTGTGCAGCTCTTCCCCGTTCAGCAAGGAGGCCCGACAGAGGGGGCATCCCCCTTTCTGTTTTCGGGCCAGGCCGATCAGCTTCGGCGGCAGATCATGAATCTTCCGCTTGCGCCTGGTTTCCCAGTAGTCTTTCAGCGAAGGGTCGTCTGGTGAGGCCGTGCCTGTAACCAGAATGTGCCGACGAATAGGAGTCCAGTTGAACATCAAAAGATGTGCGCCGGAGATCTTATCGCCAAACACCCACCGGTTTTTCGAGCCAGCCTTATAGTCAGACCAGTATCGCGTCGTGATCCACTTCCACGGCTTTAGGGGATGTTTATGCCGGGCGTACCGGTAGCAGCGCTCGTACATCCAGTGATCTAGATGATTGAACGTCGCCTTGGATACTACGGTGCGGTAATAGTTGGCCCAACCCCGGATAATTGGGTTGAGCGCTTTGAGGATTGGGCCTACGCCCTGACCTTTGTGGGAGATCCACACGGCCTTCATTTTCCTCTTCAGCTTCTTCACCGCCTCGTTGCTCGGCTTAATGATGAGCTTCCATCCATACTTGCTGGTCGCAGATGCAGGGTATTGGCGGATGTTGAAACCCAGAAAATCAAACCCCTCACTCAGGTGAACGATTTTGGTCTTCTCTTCTGAGATTGCCAGCCCACGCGGAGCCAGCCACGCCGCCATCTCTTCCTTTGCCGCTTCTGCATCTTCTTGGCTTTCGCAGAAGATTACGAAGTCATCGGCATAGCGAACAAAGTTCCGCTTGCCGATCGACGAACCCTGGTGATTAAACTTCATCCCGAGCGCCTCACCCATTCCATGGAGAGCGATGTTCGCCATCAGTGGGCTAACGACCCCGCCTTGCGGCGTACCTGTGTCGGTCGTATTGAAGCGACCATCCTGCATGTATCCTGCCTTCAGCCATTGCTTTAATAGTTCCCGAGCGGGAAATGAACCAATGGCCTTCAGCAGAGAGGCGTGCCCGATGTTGTCGAAGGCCCCTTTGATGTCGGCATCCACCACCCATTTCTTGCGGTTCTTTGGCGAGCAGATGGAGAAGATTTTGCCGATTGCGTCGTGGCATCCGCGCCCAGGACGAAAGCCGTAGCTCGATGCTTCGAACTTCGCCTCCCATTGCGGTTCCAGCGCGCTCATCACAAGGGCTTGCATCGCACGGTCAGCAACAGTTGGTATCCCCAGAGGGCGCTGCTTTCCGTTCGCTTTTGGGATGAACACCCGTCGTGCCGGTAGCGCTCGCCATGGCTGGTGTTGGAGCAAGTGTCCCACCAACTTGGCTCGCGCGTGCGGCGTCTTCACTACCAGCTTATCTACACCAGGAGTGTTTCGGCCACTGCTGAGTTGAGTTACTCGGCGCACGCTCAGGAGAGCGTTCGCCTTGCTTCTCAGCATTAGCCCCTGGAGGTATTTGACCTTTTTCAGGTCTCCCTCCCTGGATGCCCTGAAGATTCGGTGTCGCAAGTTGCGCACGACTGATTCGGTCTTCCGCCAGTCGACGGAATTCCAATCCAACCGCTCTTCGGTTACGTTTGCTTGACAGAGGTCAGGCATCTAACTTTTCCCTTGGATTAACGCTCTTGCACGTCGGTCTTCAGTCAACCCACCAGACTCACGTCAGCCACCTTTCGGTGCGAGGCATCACCTCTATCCAGCCGGTTATGTATTCCCGTTGCCTTTCGGCCGCTGGCCTTCGCTTCTTGAGTCCTCCTACTCCCGCTCGGGAATTCGGCCTTTCTTGCGATCGGCTTACTGCTAATGCAGACCCAGTCGGGGTTGCCACGTTCCGCACATTGGAGATTTGACCGGGGTGGGTGCCCTCTGTACGCCGGGAGCTTGGTGCTTCCACTTGCCTTGAAGCTACTGACAAGCCAATTGCTCCGAGTCATTGCCGTATCATCTACGTTTCGGCAACCAGCGGTAACGACGCGTCAAACAAGGATTCACTCACGTTCACCCGTCCGGTCTTCGCCTCGCCCGGTTCCGCCATGTAGATTGGTTTCCCCTTGGGCTTTCCCTCCTGCTTCGAACGATCAGTCACCATCACGCACGAGGAGAGTGGCGATAGGATTAAGCACTATCCTACGTTCATAGAACGACTCCTTTGAGCGACTTCGTGTCGCAAAGCCTCTTCCGCTTTGAGCTTGAGCAATTGATGGAAGGCCCCGCCAGCGGCATCAAGAATACCGCGGTTCAAGCCCCTCTTATGCTGACCGCCTTTGGCGGTCATGTTCCGAATGCTCAGGGCCTCTAGGCCCAAAGCGCTGAACTCGTTGATCAGTCGGGCAGAGACCTGATGGAGAAAGTCGTGGCGCTGATTGGCTACTTTACGATGCAGCCGGCGCAACTCATCGTACGCCTTGCGCAACCGGGTGGAGATGGGGAAGCCCCGACTCCTACCCGACGCCTTCTTGGCCGCCTCCTCCTTGCGGGAGATCTCGCGCTGTACGCCACGGATGGCATCCAAAGTACCGGCAAGATGGCGGGGGTTATCGATGGTCTCGGTGCCGTGCGCGGTCGCCACAGTGGCGAAGGTCTCCAAGCCCCAGTCGAGCCCGCCCATCTTCTCGCCGCACTGCCGCACCGGCTCGCAGTTCAGCGTGATGCTGGCATACCAGCGATCACCGCGCTTGATGATCTCGCAGGTCTTGGGTGTGCCAGGGGTGCGGGGTCTGCCCCGAACGGCGACCGCATTAACGCCGGAGAGACGCAGGGTGCCGTGCTGCATCTGCTCGTTGGTCAACAGCCGCCAGCCATCGCCGTGGGTCTTGTACCCCCAGCCCTTGAACCGGTGCAGGGGCTTGAAGCGGGGGAAGCCCGGCGTCTCGCCTCTCTTCACCCGGCGAAAGAAGTGCTGGAACGCCAGATCCAGGCGTTTGAGGGTGACCTGCTCAGACTGAGCATTGAGTCCACTCAGAAGTTTCGATTGGCTACGCCACTCGGTCAGCCGCTTGCACTGTGCCGAGAACCCCAACGACTCCTGCCGCTCGCTCCAAGCCCAGCGCCGCTCGGCGAGCGCCTCATTCCACAGCAAGCAGTGGACCCACCGCTGGTGTTCCAAGGCAGCAAGCTGGGCGGCTGTTGGGTAAAGCCGGTATGTGGCTTTGCGTTGGACCGTGCCCTCAGTATACTTGGTTGTTATGGGCTCGCAAGCACTGAAGAAACTATATCACTGCACCTTCCGACTTCAGTACCACTTGGTTGTGGTTACCAAGTATCGACGCCCGTGCATCACCCAACCGATGCTCTCCCGCTTAGAGGCAATCGCTCGGGCGACGACCGAAAAGTGGGAAGGCGAGGTGCTGGAGTTCAACGGCGAGCCCGACCATTTGCATCTACTCTTGGAGTTGACGCCGCGCACCGCCCCCTCCGCTTTCGTCAACAATCTAAAGACGGTGACCTCCCGACTCATCCGCAAGGAGTTCGGGGAGCATCTTCAGCAGTATTATTGGCGCGAACCGGTATTCTGGAGTCGCAGCTACTGCATCATTACCGTCGGTGGTGCGCCGCTGTCGGTCTTGAAGCAGTACATCGAACAACAGGAAGCCCCAGAGTAATGGCGCTGCGCGCCATGCGCCGCTTCACCA
>NZ_NRRN01000107.1 GCF_016583625.1 Halorhodospira abdelmalekii
GCTTGGAACGCTGGGATGAGGCCTTGGCGGTCATGTCTGAGCGTCCCCGGCGGCGACAACTGCAGCAGTTACCGCCACGATTGAACGAGCTGATCAGCTATTGTCGGGATCGTGGAATCAGTAACGTATGAGTGCCCGCCGGCTTATTTTGGCGCCTATGGGGCTCTATCAGGGGGTACTGCGACAAAACTTAGCCTTCATGGATCGCTTTCGGGTCATACAGGTCGACTATCCCGACGCTGAGGTTGAGTGGGAGATGGTTCAAGCGGCGGTACCGAGCCTGCCCGAGGAGATCGTCGCCAAGATGCTCACGGTGGCCCATGAGGTGCGTCGGTTGTTTGTGGGCGAAGAGCGTGGGGCGGCTCAGCTCACTGTGACCATGAGCACCCGGACGTTGGTGCGCTGGGGGCTCCTGGTGACGACCTTCAAAGGGGCGCCAAACGTCTTCGAGTACGCCCTGACCCAGGCACTGACCGCACGGGCTGAACCGGAGCAGCGAGAGGCAATCCACCAAATCGCTGCCGATGTCTTCGGTGAATACTGGCAACGCAGCGCGTCCTGAGTCCGGCCTGAGCCTGAGTCGCTACTGCCTGGGCTATCGATACCCACGCCAAATCGATTGTCCCGACAACACACCGACAGCACACCGGCTCGCTACACCGCGAGTCGGTGCGTCGTGCTGGGCGGCGATCAACTCTCTATGGAGGTTTACGATGACGAATATAACCGAAATCACCGACCGTCTTACCCTGGTGGTGCTCAACGTGCGCATCTGGTCAGGCCGCAAGAAACTGCGTGCTGAAGACCTGCACCTCGACGATGGAGCGATCCCACCGGAAGAGTTGGTCTCGCTCGGCTCGAAGCGGGTCTGTGACCCTGAGCACCTAAAGGCGTTTCACCGTCTCAAGCAGTCGGCAGAACGGGCCTGTCTGCGCATGGGGACGCGCTTTCTCGGCGGTTTTGCGGTGCCCAAGGATCGAACCGCTGAGCTGGCCGTGGAGCTTGATCAGATCAAGGCGACGTTCAATGACGAAGTGCAGACGTTCCTGGCGAGCTATGACTACGACCTGGAGCGGTGGATCCAGACCCTGCCAGCGTTTGAGACCGCGATCCGTCATGCGGTGGAGCCTGCAGAGAGTGTTGCCGGTCGGTTGCGGTTTGGCTATCAGCTGGTAGAGATCAAACCGGCCGTGGAACCAGGGACGTTGGCGGAGGAAGTATCAGAGCTTGGCGATGGCATCTTCGCTGAGGTCGAGCAGATGGCTCGTGATCTGACGAGCAGCTTCGAGGGTAAGGATAAGCTGCATCGTCGCGCCTTGGGTACGTTTACCCGTGTGCGTAACAAGCTGGCCTGTCTGAGCTTTATCGATGACCGTATTCAACCGGTAGTCGATACGATTGATCAATGGCTGGAGCGATTACCGGCTACGGCGCCGATTCAGGGGGCGCTGTTCAATGAAGGCATGGGACTGGCCCTGCTGCTGACCGATGCCGAGCGGATGGCCCGTCACGGTGCTGGGCAAGTAGCTGGCGTGCAGAGATCAATGCCGAAGTTGACGGGGAGCCAACAGTCTCAGAAGTCGACCCAAGATGCAGTGGAATCTTCGGCGGTGTCTCCGATCAAGGACGATGACGCTCTGGAGGTAGAACTCGACACCGACACTGACACCGGTGCAATGCCGGTCAGCGGTGATGATGACGATGCGCACACCGAGCCCTATCCACCCGTAGCGCCTCGCTCTGAGCCGACCCCGAGTTTCTTCTTCTAGGCGGACTGATCCGTTCCGTTCCTTCCCTTCCCTTCCCGTATCCGCCTCGCTGCTTCCTCCCTCACGTCACCGATTGATGCTGCCCCTGTGCTGATGGGGTGGCAGTCGTCCGTATGTAGGGAGAGATGCGGGGTAGGGCGGGTGTAACCGATGTGACGGATGTGCTCAGACGTTGGGGCGATGATCCGCTCCCTCGTCTGAGTGCATCCCTGTACTTCTTGATCTTGATGGAGGTGATCGACCCATGGCACTCAACACACGCTCACTGGAGACGTTGCACCAAGCGCTGCCGATCGTTGCGGCGGCGTATGGCCGTAAGTTTGATGTTACCGTGGAGGTCGGCGGCACACATGCCTGTACGGATGGCTGCTCCGAATTTCATACTCGAAAGTGCTCATTCGGTAATTCGCTCTCCGTTGATAGCGCCCGGGTTTGACCAGGCGAGCAACTGGAGTCCTGGTTGAGCAGTCCCAACCGGAGGCGCTCAGTCCGTTCCAGCAAGATCGCCTTGACCCGCTTGAACGGAGTGAACCGCTCAATATCCGGGTCAAACAACCGTGCTAGCA
>NZ_NRRN01000108.1 GCF_016583625.1 Halorhodospira abdelmalekii
CACCACACGAAAATAAGCCCGTTTTGGCCCAAAATCGGAAAATTGACGTCCAGCACCTGAACAAAAATCAATCGATGCTGTAATCTTCGGCTTTCCACGCCGAAAGCCCGATTACTTCAGCGTTTCCCTAAGCGTCCGGAGCCGGGTCTGCAAGGGAGCGTTGATCTGCAGGTCGGTGCCCGGACCGCAGATGGCGAGGCGCAGCGCTACGATGCTGCGCTTAGTTTGCTTGGCGGCACCACGGAGACGCAGTTTACGCTGTTTGGCCAAATCAATAGCCGTGATGCCTACACCCGCACAGAGCGAGCGGAGGTGCGCGTTCCTGCTGGCGGTGGCGGTGGCGGTGGTGGCAGCAGCGGCAGCGGTAGCGGTAGCGGTAGCGGTGGTGGCAGTGGCGGCGGCGGCCGTGTTGCGCCTTCGGAGGGCCTCGATTGGGCGACGAACGGCAATCCGGTTGCCCTCCAGAACACCTATGCTATTGATGAGTATCGTCGTGACGAGGCCGACGTCTACACCCTCGGAGGTTCGCTGGAGCATTGGTTTAGCGATCTACTCAGTGTCCAAGTCGCCGCCAACTACATGAAGGAGGAGCGTCAGCGCGACTATATCAACAGCGGGAGAAGCAACACCGCGAGTTCGACCAATGATGGCGGCCATCGTCCGGCCTTCAATATTCCGGTGAGCTGGATTGATGATAATCAGCGTTGGGAATTGGCGGCAGGTGTCGACTGGCAAGCGACCGATACACTCGCTGTAAGCTACAGTAGCCACTACAGCCGCTACGAAAAAGATCGCCGCGTACCGGCAATCTACTATCGCGATCTAGGTTTTGCGGCTCGCAGCGACAGTGATTTTCAGGGGCGCGATATCACGCTGACGGAGTGGACGCACGAGTTGCTGAATACCTGGATGCCGGCCAGTGGGCACACCGTTCAGGTCGGCTTCGAGCACCGTGACCACGACTACCGAGACCATGTGGCCGGGCAAGAGGGCAGTTCGCGTTGGCAGGCTGGGCTCTTCGCTCAGCACGAGTGGCAGGTTACGCAGCAATTCGATCTGATTTACGGCGCGCGCTACGATGACGCTTCGATCGGTACTGATAACACCTCGATCGAGGGCGGCGTTGTCTACGCCCTGACACCGCAAGCCAGTCTGCGTGCCAACTACGCTCAGGGGTTCAAATATCCTGAGCCGCGTTCGCTGACGGCCGATACCCAATCGCCGCGCGGCGACTGGATGTTGGGAGCCGATGTCGTCCGTCCAGGAATCAAAGAGGAGCGGCACGCTCTGCAGCCGGAGCAGAGTGAGAATTTCGAAGTCGGGATCAGGGGCTGGGTCAATACGCCGCAGGCCATGCAGCTGCGCTACGATGTAAGCGCCTTTTTCAGCGAGATCGACGAGCGCATTGAGCGGGTGCAGGAGACGCCGGAATATCGGACTTTCCGCAATATCGGCACCTCTCGCACCCGCGGTGTAGAGGCGGCGCTGGAGACCGACTGGTCGCCGCGCTTCGGTACCGATTTGACGGCTACTTGGCTGGAAGAGGCCACTTGGCGGCGGGTCACTCAGGAGGACTACGAATACTTACCCTTCGCACCGGAGTTTGCAGCCATCGTTACTTTGCGCTGGCAGCCGCAGCAGAGCCTCCACTTGCAGGGGCGAGCCCGCTATGTGGGTGAGCACTACACCGCGCCTAATGATAACGAGCAAGACGAGCGCTACACCGTCATTGATGTCAACGCCAATTACCGCCCACCGCAGTGGCCCGCGACCCGCTTCTACGCCGCGCTCGACAACGTATTGGATACCGGCAATGAGACCTCCCTCTATGCAGATCCAGGACGCTTTGCGCGGCTGGGGATGGAGTACCAGTTCTGAACTGGGTCCTTTACGGGACGGAGCCTCTCGGCCCAGCGGGTGGAAGGCCCGCATCTATTGCGACGGTTGCACAACCGTAGCCGCAATTCCTCCCGCGATTGAAATCGCAGGTTTCCTTGTGGAGGTTCCATGAAAGACGACATAGGACATGACAAAGAGCGGCTTTTGCAGCGCGACTCGACCCGGACGTTGGCGGTTGTGTCGCGACGGCAGGCCGTAAAAGCGTGGATAAGTCTCATCGCGGGCGGAGTGATCGTCCTTTTCGGTGTCGGTCTCCCCCTCATTAGCAGTGCCGACTCGCGCATTGAGATCGCGATTTCTCAGGCCGACCGCGATCACTGTGCGAGTCGGATGCGTGAGTATATGGAGATCGTCAACGAAATCCTGTGGGCGACGCTCGAAGAGGATATGGAGGGCGTCGCCGAGGCTGCGATTCTTGGCGTACCCCGTCGTTATC
>NZ_NRRN01000109.1 GCF_016583625.1 Halorhodospira abdelmalekii
ACGCTGGGCTTACGATTGCCGGCGTTGCGCAAGATGTTCTCCGCATCCTGCCAAGAGACATACGTGTGGGCAGCCAAATAGTCACGGTCGTTCATCGAACACCCCCTCCAACACCCTCAACTCATACGCCACGCCGCTCGCCTTCACGGCCGCGATACTCTCTTTGGCGCGCTCAGCGCTGTTGGCGACTCCGGTCACCTCAGGATAATCGGCCCAATCCCCCTTGATGTCCATCGCCACCCAGTCGAGCCACGGCAGCAACGCGCGCAGCCGCTGCGGGTAGCTGCCAGCGGTGTGCAGCCCGACCTTGAAGCCGAGCGCGCGCACCGTCTGCACGGCATCAACGATCGCCGGCTGCATCGTCGGCTCCCCGCCGGAGAAGACCACCGCATCGAGCAGACCCTGACGGCGGCGCAGCCACACTTGCAGATCGGCCCAATCCAGCGCACGCGCGCCGCGGG
The DNA here is from genome assembly GCF_016583625.1 of Halorhodospira abdelmalekii. Lineage (GTDB taxonomy): Bacteria > Pseudomonadota > Gammaproteobacteria > Nitrococcales > Halorhodospiraceae > Halorhodospira > Halorhodospira abdelmalekii. The sequence goes on from NZ_NRRN01000109.1 coordinate 462, forward strand.
CCGGCAGCAGTTCCGGGTTATGGCAGTAGTGACAGCGCCACGGACAGCCCTGGCAGAAGATCACCGCCGCCAGGGCATCAGGAAAATCGACCGTTGAGCAGGGGGACAAGCCCCCTACCCTCAGATCCTGCACACTCACGCCGCTACCTCGAACTTCTTCGCGCGGCGCTCCTCGAAGAAGGCCCGCTCGCGGTGTTCGGCCTGCTTGCCCGCGTTCCACGACTGCACCGGGCGGTGGTAGCCCATGACCCGCGTCCAGACCTCGCAGCGTGTGCGCTTTTCCTCCGGCAACGGCTCAGAGTGCCCGGCCGCACTCAGCTGGTCATCACAGTGCGGGCAGAAGGTGTGCTCGCCGCTGAGGTAGCCGTGGGTCGGGCAGATCGAGAACGTCGGCGTGATCGTCAGATACGGCACCCGGAAGCCTTCCAAGGCGCGACGCACCAAACGCTTACACGCCTCAGCACTGGAGATGCGCTCGCCCATGTAGAGATGCACCACCGTGCCGCCGGTGTACCGGCCTTGCAGCGCCTCCTGCAGCTCGAGTTCCTCGAAGGGGTCGTCGGTGTAGTCGACCGGCAGCTGCGAGCTGTTGGTGTAGTACGGTGCCTCGGCCGTACCGGCCTGCAGGATATCCGGGTAGCGCTTGCGATCTTCGCGCGCGAAGCGGTACGTCGTCCCCTCGGCCGGCGTCGCTTCAAGGTTATAGAGGTGGCCGGTCTGCTCCTGGAATTCGCTCAGGCGGCCGCGGATATGATCGAGCAACCGCAGGGCCATTTCACGCCCCTTGGCCGTGGTCAGATCATCCCGGTCGGCGGTGAGGTTGCGCAGCAGCTCGTGGATGCCGTTCACGCCGATGGTCGAGAAGTGGTTGCGCAGCGTACCGAGGTAGCGCTTGGTATAGGGAAAGAGCCCAGCATCCATGTGGCGCTGGATCACCTTGCGCTTAATCTCCAGGCTATCGCGGCCGAGGACCAGGAGCCGATCGAGGGCCGCAAAGAGCCCCGCCTCGTCGCCACGGTACAGGTAACCGAGGCGCGCACAGTTGATCGTCACCACACCGAGCGATCCGGTCTGCTCGGCCGAGCCAAAGAGGCCATTGCCGCGCTTGAGCAACTCGCTTAGATCAAGCTGCAGCCGGCAGCACATCGAGCGGACCATGTTCGGGGAGAGGTCGGAGTTGACGAAGTTCTGGAAGTACGGCAGCCCGTACTTGGCGGTCATCGCCATCAACCGCCCGGCGTTCTCGCTCTCCCAGGGAAAGTCGCTGGTGATGTTGTAGGTCGGGATGGGGAAAGTGAAGATCCGGCCCTTGGCATCGCCCTCCGTCATCACCTCGATGTAGGCACGGTTGATCATGTCCATCTCGGCCTGGAGCTCGCCGTAGGTAAACGGCATCTCCTCGCCGGCGATCAGCGGCACTTGCTCGCGCAGATCCTCCGGGCAGACCCAATCGAAGGTCAGATTGATAAACGGTGACTGCGACCCCCAACGTGAGGGGACATTGAGGTTGTAGATCAGCTCCTGGATCGCTTGCCGGACCTCCGGGTAGCTGAGCCGGTCGTTACGGACATAGGGCGCTAGATAGGTGTCGAAGGAGCTGAACGCCTGTGCCCCGGCCCACTCGTTCTGCA
>NZ_NRRN01000110.1 GCF_016583625.1 Halorhodospira abdelmalekii
GGGGGGACAAACCCGTCAGCACTCTCCGACTAAATTTTCGGGGCTCAATACCTTCAGGGTCGGCTTCACCCGTTACCTTTGCACCTCGCCTGCTTTCGTGCCTACGCATCGACACGACCGTTGCCAGTCACGCCGCAAGGCTCGATACTAGGCTCGCGGCTCACGATTACCTAGGCGGGACTCTCACCCGCTAGAACACGCGGCCTTGCCAGGCCGCACCGTCCCCGTTTTCTAACGGCTTCACATTATCGGGCTAGGCATTCTATGAGCGAGCTTCACCGAATCACTTTCGATCCGGAACTATGCGGTGGGCGCCCATGCATTCGCGGCATGCGTGTGCGAGTGACGGATATCCTCGACCTACTGGCAGCCGGGGCAAGCCGTGACGAAATTCTCAAGGACTACCCATATCTTGAGATGGAGGACATTACCGCGGTTCTCCAGTTTGCCGCGCGTCGCGCCGACCACCCCATTATGCACGTCGCTTGACTTCCTCCTCGCCCTAAAGGACGAGGCTTCCCGCCCTTTGAAGACTTTGCTCTTTGGCGTTCTGTGAGTGTCTCAAGACACCCAGCTGCTGGGAAGGCACCGACGAGAAGCTCGAAGCCCGCGCCAGCGCACTCCAGGGGCTCGAGACCCTGGAGCCGGACCCGAACAGACGGCTCAAGTATGCGGATTTCGTCGACAACTACGCGCAGCTCGATGAAAATGAACAGGAACTGTTCAGGCAGCGCTACCCCGAGGAGGAAGCCATCATGACCGGCATCGTAAGCCGCTCAAGGCAGGAGGGTCGACAAGAAGGTCGGCAGGAGGGTCGATTGGAAGGCGAGGCCAAGATGCTCGCACGAATGCTGGAAAGGCGGTTCGGCCCGCTGAACGATCAGCAACTCGGACGAATCCGCTCTGCCGACGAGCAGACCCTGTGGGCTTGGTCCGACCGTGTCTTCCAGGCCTACAGCGCCGCTGAGGTCTTGGACAGCCAGAGCTGAGGCTCGACCCATCGCGCTGAACGCACTCGGTGACCGGCGGTGGCCTTCGGCGGGATCATCGCCCTGACCCTGGTGCTCATGGCCACCCACGGCGGGGCGACGGGCGGCGGACTCGGTGAGGTGCTCCCGGTGCTTGGGCTCTACGCCTTCGCCGGCTACCGGATGCTCCCGGCGGCGCAGCACGTCTGCCAGGGCCTGGCCAAGCTCCGCTTGAGAGAAAATAAATCTGTCGCCGTTTCTCCAGGGTCCAAACAGTTGCAAAAATAGATAGACGAACATGCTTGTCTATGCCAATATTCTCCGCATGAAGAGTATCAAGTTAAGCGCGTGGGCGAAACAGAAGGGGATTGCGTACCGCACGGCTTGGAACTGGTACAAGTCCGGGCGATTGCCGGCGCATGCGTATCAAACGCCCACGGGCACCATCCTAGTCGAAGTGGACGACGAGGTGCAGACGGAACGAGCCGCGCTCTATGCGCGCGTCTCCAGCCACGATCAAAAGCCGCAGCTGGATGGCCAGATTGCCCGTTGTCTGGCGTTTGCCAATGGCGCTGGCCTGAGTGTAGTACAGACCGTCACCGAGGTCGGCTCGGGGTTGAACGGGCATCGCAAGAAGCTGCTGGCCTTGCTGGCCGATCCCAAGGTGGATGTGATCGTGGTGGAGCATCGCGACAGGCTGATGCGCTTTGGAGCGGAGTATGTCGAGGCGGCTCTAGCCGCGCGCGGGGCACGGCTGGTGGTGGTCGATGCTGAGGAACTGACCGACGATCTGGTTGCCGACATGATTGCGGTGCTCACGTCCTTTTGCGCGCGGCTTTACGGTCGGCGCTCGGCAGCGAACCGGGCGAAACGGCTGGTCGCACAGTGCCAGAACGACCCGGAGGTTGAGGCGTGAGCAAGCGCCCGGCTAAACTCCAGCGCACCTATCAAACGCGGCTTGACGATCCTGATGGGACGCTGGATGCGGCACTCGGCGCCTACGCCGATCTCTACGGTCAGGCCGAGCGTGAACTCTTTACCGACATTGCGCGCGGCTGCGATCCGGCGGCGCTGAAATCGCAGTACATGGCGCGCT
>NZ_NRRN01000111.1 GCF_016583625.1 Halorhodospira abdelmalekii
AGTTGGCTCATGGGAGCAGCTCGGGGCCGAGCTGCGTGACAAAGTCACAGACCTGGTTTCGTGACGCCTGTATCGACAAGGGTGAGCGCGCGCGAGCGCACCCCCTTGCGCCGCGCGCGCGCGCCTAAGGGGTAACCATGTGGCGGTAATTGATACGACTAGCGATGAGAGTCTCCCTACCGACCTCACCGGGGGCACCGGGGCGCGCATGGATGCGCGCGCCCGGCCTTCGTTCTCCCCATACAGGGACTTGGTATCTTTCCAGGCGAAGGGGCCAATGCCATCCGATCCATAGCGGCCAATGCGCGGCCCCTGTCCTGGACGATCCTCGGCGGTCCCATCCGCGCCCTCCATTCCACGCTTTTCCCATCCGATCCCCCACACCCCTACCGGCGGGGAGCGAAGCGAGCCGCCGCCGCCCCAGGGGGCGAAGCCTCCACCCCCTCCCTTTGCATGAGCGTAGGACAGTCCGGATGATTCATATGTGACACTTTAACCAAAGTGTTGCACCTTACGCGCAAGGTGTTACACTTAGGGCCAAGGTGTACCACCATAGAGGCAAGCGGCGATGGCAACCAAGAAACCAAGGATTGCGCTCACGCTGGAACCGGAGGTTTACCGGACCATTGAGAGGTTCGCCGAACTCTCGGGCCAGCCCAAATCCCGAGTAATCAGCGAGCTTATCGAGCAGATTCACGAGCCTCTGCAGCGGACGGTTGCGTTGCTCGATGCTGCGAACTCGGCACCCCAGCAGGTGCGCAAGGGGTTGCAAACCACTCTAGAGCAGATGGAGCGGGAGATGGTCGGCAACCAAGGCTCCGCGGCTGCGCAGATCGGCTGGGTTACGGAAAAGCTGATCGGAGGGACCGAGCCGGTAAGCGAAGCGGACGACCCCCCCCTAGTAACACGGGGGTCAGGTTTTTGGAGTCGCGGGGTTGAGCGGAGGTTCAGGGTCGAAGACTACGACAGTGGTGAGTCGTGGAAACAGGGACTTACGTGGTCCGGGGACGCTGCAACGAAGGCCCTCCAGCAAGCCAACCGGACGGAGCCGGGACGGCAATGGATACTCCGGGAGGTGGATGATGGTCAGTAGGTGGGACTGGTACCAAGCTACGCTGCCCGACCATCGGCCTCAGGCTGTGACAGGCGCTCTCCTCCGGGCATGGGAGTTGGCCGATGTCGTGCCCGGTCGGCCTAAGAACGGATACGAGCAGGGTGCCAATATCGCCCGGGGCGATCATGTGCTTGCTTCGGTCTGGTGGGGTAACAATCCGGGCGTGCATGTCATCGGTACGGGTGAGGATGCGCCAACGGTGGCCGCCGTGCTCCAGGACCTGGGCGGGCATCGAGTGACGCGGGCCGACTCCTGTGTTGACTGGGTGCAGTCCGGTCTATTCGATCGCATCGCCTATCAGTTGGCCGACTACGCGGCCACCCACGGGATCACGATCAATCAGCAAGGGGACTGGGTGCGCGGCGAAGGTCGGACCCTATACCTCGGCGCTCGTTCCAGTCCGGTGCAGCTCGTTGTTTATGAAAAGGGCTACGAATCCGGAGGGGATACGAACTGGGTGCGCGCTGAGGTCCGTATCAGGCCACTCAAGGCGCATCGTGAACGGGTAGGGCACTGGTGCCCTAGTGATGCGTGGCGCGCCTCACGCTGGCTCTGTGGCGCGCTGGAAGTTATCGGATGGGACCGACTGGAGCCGGAGAGCATCGGGACGGTCTGGCGCCCCAGTGATACCGAACGGGCTCGGCGGGCATTGATCCAGCAATACGGGCGAATCTTGGCAAGCTGGGCGGACGAAGTTGGCTCATGGGAGCAGCTCGGGGCCGAGCTGCGTGACAAAGTCACAGACCTGGTTTCGTGACGCCTGTATCGACAAGGGTGAGCGCGCGCGAGCGCACCCCCTTGCGCCGCGCGCGCGCGCCTA
>NZ_NRRN01000112.1 GCF_016583625.1 Halorhodospira abdelmalekii
CCCAAGTTCCACAGTTCACTCCCGATCTGAGGGGGTTGGTGTAGTGTAAGTGATTGATGGGGTTTGTTTGACCCCCATATTTCGCGCGAATTCTTGTTGTGTCACGTGTCAATGCCTTGCTCCTTGATGTATAAAGTTTCCGGCGGCACAATGTCATGCCATGTATGTGCGCATCACAAAGTCCGGCCCGCGTCGCTACCTTCAGCTGGTCGAGGGTTATCGGGACGCCGCCGGCAAGGTCAAACAGCGTGTGGTGGCGAGCCTCGGCCGCCTCGATCACCTTAAGGCTTCGGATCTGGATGCCCTCATCAAGGGCCTCCAGCGGGCGGCGGGTCGCCCCGAGTCGTTGCCGGAGGCACCGCGTTTCGATTCGGCCCGCGCCTTTGGCGATGTCTGGACCTTGCATCAGCTCTGGCAGGAGCTCGGCTTGGGTGGTGCCCTGCAGCGCGCCCTGCGCTCCTCTCGGCGCCAGTTCGATGCCGAGGTGCTCATCCGGGCCATGGTCTTCAATCGCCTTGCCGAGCCGAGCAGCAAGCGCGGCACGCTGGAGTGGTTGCGCGAGAACACCAGTGTTCCCGGTCTGGACGCCTCGGCAATCCACCACGAGCAGCTCCTGCGCGCCATGGATGCGCTGGAGGACAACAAGGAGGCGGTGGAGCGGGCGGTCGCCGGTCAGTTGCGGCCGCTGCTCGACCAGGAGCTCAGCGTCATCTTCTACGATCTGACCACGGTGCGCATTCACGGCACCCAGACGGTCGAAGACGACATCCGCCGGTACGGCTTGAGCAAGGACACCGCCGGTATCGGCCGCCAGTTCGCGCTGGGTGTGGTGCAGACCGCCGAGGGTCTGCCCATCGCCCATGAGGTCTTCGAAGGCAATGTCGCCGAGACGCGCACCCTGGCGCCGATGATCGAGCGGCTGCTGGAGCGCTTTGCGCTCACCCGCGTGGTGGTGGTGGCCGACCGGGGCCTGCTCAGCTTCGACAACATCGACACCCTGGAGGCCCTGGGGGCCGAGCAGGGGCTGGCCGTCGACTACATTCTAGCCGTGCCGGCCCGGCGTTATGGCGATTTCACCGAGGTGATGGAGCGTCTCCATCCGCAACTGGCGGCGGCGGTGGCCGAGTCGAGCCGGGACGTGGTGATGGAGACCACCTGGAACGGCCGCCGTCTGGTAGTGGCCCACAACGCCGAGCGGGCCGCCGAGCAAAGCGCACAGCGCCGAGAGACCATTGAGGAGCTCGATGCGCTGGGTGCTCAGCTCGCAGAGCGCCTCAACAACCAGGACGCCGGCCAGCCCGGTCGTGGCCGGCGCTCCAGCGACCGCAGCGCCCACCAGCGCTTCCACAAGGCGGTGCTGGAGAAGCGCATGAGCTCCATCATCAAAACCGATTTGGGTGCGCCGCAGTTCAGTTACAGCATCGACGAAAAGGCGTGGGCGGCCGCCGAGCGTCTGGACGGCAAGCTGCTGCTGGTCACCAGCCTCACCGACATGGACGCCGAGGCGGTGGTGGAGCGCTACCGCTCCCTGGCCGACATCGAGCGCGGCTTTCGGGTGCTCAAGTCGGAGATTGAAATCGCGCCGGTCTACCACCGGCTGCCGGAGCGCATTCGGGCGCACGCAATGATTTGCTTCCTGGCGCTGCTGCTCTACCGCGTGCTGCGCGAGCGCCTCAAGGCGGCCGGCAGCACGCACTCACCGGAGAAGCTGCTGCGCAGCCTGCGGCAAATCCAGCGGCACACCGTCCACGTGGGCCCCCATGCCTACGAGGGCCTGACACGGCCCAGCCAGGAGCAGCTCGACCTCTTCGAGGCCGCCGGCGTGGAGGTGCCGAAGGAACCCTGCTGAGCAATGTTGTGGCATTTTTTGAAATCCGGGCGTCCGGATATCAACAAGTTACGTCTTTAACTGTGGAACTTGGGTG
>NZ_NRRN01000113.1 GCF_016583625.1 Halorhodospira abdelmalekii
TTCCAAGCCGTGCGGTACGCAATCCCCTTCTGTTTCGCCCACGCGCTTAACTTGGTACTCTTCATGCGGAGAATATTGGCATAGACAAGCATGTTCGTCTATCTATTTTTGCAACTGTTTGAACCCCCGGGGATTAGAGAAGTCGAGCATGGCGGCACTGGCGCAGTGCGACTGGATCCGCCGCGCCCACAACCTCTGCATCACCGGCCCCACTGGCTGTGGCAAGACCTGGTTGGCCTGTGCGCTCGGCAATCAAGCATGCCGCCAGGGGCTCTCTGTACGCTACCTGCGTTTGCCGACGCTGTTTGAGCAGCTGCGCATCGCCCATGGTGACGGCTCCTATCCTCGTCTGATGAACCGGCTACTCAAGATGGATCTGCTGATCCTTGGCGACTGGGGGCTGCAGAAAGTGAGCGCCGCTCAGCGTCAGGATCTGATGGAGGTGATTGAGGAGCGCCACGGCCGGCGCTCCTCGCTGATCGCCAGTCAGCTCCCGATTGAGCATTGGCACGAGTACATCGGCGAGGCAACGCTCGCCGATGCCATTCTCGACCGCCTCCTGCACGGGGGCCACCGGCTCAAGCTCAGTGGTGAATCAATGCGCAAGCAGCAGTCCCAAGGCCACGCGGAGGCAGGGGACGGTGGCGCGATTTCGTACAATAGCGTTACTGCGTAACGGAAATGGCCATGTCAAACTACCCCACTCAGCCACCGTGCACCCGCCAGCAGCAGGCACCATCTGGGGCCGATGTATCGATGACCAGGAGAGGCTTGTATACGCCGGCAGGAGACTTTACCCCGGATCTACGACCGGTGACGGGCGCTTGGTCGGTTCGGATGTACCTTGCACAATGGTGTTACTGCGTAACGATGGTCGCCGTGTCAAAATCGACTCCCCAGCCACAGTACGGCCGCCCGAGGCCAGCGCATCGATGGCTTGGAGAGGCTGCGCGCACCGACAGGGGGGGAGGGGGTCACCCCGGGACCACAATCAACCGCGGATGCTCGGCCGATCCAGGAGTGGCCCTGCACAGCATCGTTACAGTGTAACGGAGATCGCCATGCTAAAGACCAACGCTCAACGCCAACGCGCTTACCGCCAACGTCATCTGAAGGAGTTTGATGATGACGTGGAGATGCTTGAACGCATCAACATGATGGCCCACCACGGAGCCAAGACCGGCCTCAAACGCCTAGCCCACTATTACGGCGTAACGCAGCGAGCCCTGCTGGAGCAGATCATTGATGAGGCTACGAACCGGGTGCTCAGCACCCTCGCTAGTGCGCAACAAGCTGACTTCTACGGCATGAAAATAACGTTACGCAGTAACGAAGGAGGTGGGTCTGCCACTACCAGTCACGGCCTGCTTAATTTGACTGATCGTGACCGACCGGAGTAGAAAAAGTACTCCAGTGTGGTGTCGGTGGGAACATCGGTCACAATCGCCGGAATGAGCACTTGCACGGCTCGGGCGCGGAGCCTTCTCGTCAACTCTGGCGGCGATGGCAGAGAGTCGATGGCCTGCTCAATGGCCAGTGGCGGATCGCCCATCTTGTCGATGCGATCCTCGCGCTCCTCGGCAGCAAAAAGGCTCTGTTTAACGGCCCCACCAAAAGAGTTGCGGTTATGCTTGCCCATGCCCTCGTCTCCGGTAGCTCATGCTGATGAATCCATTCTACGAGTCTGATCGGTCACGTCCAGAGACTATAGACACACAGTGGCCAGTTTTTAGAGGCCCCCCCAAGCACCGTGCAAAATATAGCGCTGGGGCGGATATTACGGATTCAGATTATAGTTAGACACTCAATCAACAAGAGCAAACAGAGTCCATGCTAGAAATTTACGTCAGCACCGATGTTGAAA
>NZ_NRRN01000114.1 GCF_016583625.1 Halorhodospira abdelmalekii
TAGCAAATTGCGATCCCGACTTGCTGCGGTGGCTGCCCTATCAAGCGGTTGCGGATGAGCAGCAGGGACTCACCTTGAAAGGCCTGGATGCGAGGTCTTAATCCCTTCTCAAACAGGGCAGTCCTCAAACATCCCGATGTTGAAAATCTGCCGGGGGAGCTCCGTCTTAATCCCTTCTCAAACAGGGCAGTCCTCAAACTACGCACCGTCGAAGAAAAAGCTCTCATTCCTGTCTTAATCCCTTCTCAAACAGGGTAGTCCTCAAACAGCTTCGCCAGCGTATAAAAATCCTAGGATCCAGTCTTAATCCCTTCTCAAAAAGTCTTTGGGAAGTCTACAAAAATGGTACCTGTCTTAATCCCTTCTCAAACAGGGCAGTCCTCAAACTAAGCGCTATGACTTTTATAAGGATTATACCAAGTCTTAATCCCTTCTCAAACAGGGCAGTCCTCAAACTACACTCGATGAGTTGATCGATGTATCCGATATGGGTCTTAATCCCTTCTCAAACAGGGCAGTCCTCAAACGGACACTTGATGCAAGTGCTGGCATGTCCTTTGTCTTAATCCCTTCTCAAACAGGGCAGTCCTCAAACGCGGTCTGTTTGACAAAGTTACCGCGATACTTCGGTCTTAATCCCTTCTCAAACAGGGCAGTCCTCAAACATACGCCGCATGTGATATACGGCGTATGTATCGAGTCTTAATCCCTTCTCAAACAGGGCAGTCCTCAAACCAGGACGACGAACTCGAAGGGTATCACCGAGGTGTCTTAATCCCTTCTCAAACAGGGCAGTCCTCAAACTACACTCGATGAGTTGATCGATGTATCCGATATGGGTCTTAATCCCTTCTCAAACAGGGCAGTCCTCAAACCGGTGATCCGATCAACGCCAGAGCTAGGTTTTGGTCTTAATCCCTTCTCAAACAGGGCAGTCCTCAAACTTAAACGAAGGAGACTAGACTATGAAAGTTATACTGTCTTAATCCCTTCTCAAACAGGGCAGTCCTCAAACGGATCACGGGAGGCGCGACATCAAGTAATTCCGTCTTAATCCCTTCTCAAACAGGGCAGTCCTCAAACACTCATCAGTTTTACCTCCATACTTGGTCCCAAGTCTTAATCCCTTCTCAAACAGGGCAGTCCTCAAACCCCTCGACGCTAGAAGCCTTTTACAATCAGTCCCTTGCAAAGGGGGTTGAGGGAATTTCGGGCATCCCAGAACTTAACATACAGCAGCATGTGGATTCGATTCTCATTTTCAAAGAGCGAAGCAGCCACCAGCTCAGTCTACTCGAAGATTAGCTGCTGATCTAGCTATAAATTCAAAGATCCCCGGCGGACTCAGGCCGACAACCGCCCCTAGATGCCTCGACGCTCTGCACGTACGTTGCGAACAGAGCCGTTGGCTCGACGTGTAGCGCCTTAGCCAGCTGGACAAAGGTGTACAGGCGGGGGCCACGGTCACATCGACAGACGTTGTAGAGGTGCTGGCGACTGATACCGGCGCGGCGGGCAAGCTCAGCCATCGAGAGCTGCCGAATGCGCGCTTGCCGGCGGATGACGAGCTCAAACTGAGTCATCCGGATTGTCTCCGTCGTCGAGCAACGATCCGTAGCGGGTGCACTCTCTCGCTAGCGTAAGAGCGGCCCGCTTCAACCAACGGCGGTGCTGTTTAGCGTGTACCTCCCACCGTGAAAAGAAGGTATGGCGTGCCGCCTTGCGCAGCCGGAAGCCCTCTTCCGGGGAGCCGCTGAAATCGTCGGTGCTCAGCGCTCTGGTCGAGAACAGATGCCAGGTCAATCGCTCGACCCGCGCACGAG
>NZ_NRRN01000115.1 GCF_016583625.1 Halorhodospira abdelmalekii
GCACATCAACCTGACCGGCGATTACCTCTGGCGCAGCAGCGCCAAGATCGGCGCGGGCAAATTCAGGCCGCTACGGGCGTTGCAACTGCCTTAGCGTACGATTTTTTCCGTTTTCTGAGACGACCCCTTCAAGCCCATGAGCGAATTCGACTGGGCGTGGCCTACCGCCTGCGACCGCGAACTGGTCGACTCCCTGATGCGCCTAGAATTCATCGCCGAACACAACAACGTCGCCATCCTCGGCAGCAACGGCGTCGGCAAAACTATGATCGCCCGTAACCTCGCCTACCAAGCCGTCATCGCCGGCCACACCGCGCTCTTCGTCACCGCCAGTGGGCTCCTCGCCGACCTCGCCGCACAGCAGAGCGATCTGCTCCTGCAACGTCGCTTAGGCCGCTACACCCGGCCCCAGCTGCTGCTCATCGACGAAGTCGGCTACCTCTCGTACTCCACTCGCTACGCCGACTTGCTCTTCGAACTAATCAGCCGACGCTACGAAAAAAGCTCCACCATCATCACCACCAACCGCCCCTTCAGCGAATGGAGCGAAGTCTTCCCCAATGCCGCCTGCGTCGTCTCCCTCGTCGACCGCCTCCTGCACCACAGCGAGGTCCTCACCATCGACGGCGACTCCTACCGGCTCAAGGAGGCCAAAGAGCGCAGCGCCACCCGTACAGCGAAAAACAAATCAACTAGAACAAAGCGATAGAGGGGATTGCGGAACACTAAAACGGCGGAGGATGAGAGGAGGCGGTCAGGGCACAGCATGATATCCGTATCTTTGAATCCTTCGCCATTTTTCTACGGGTTTGGAGCACCGTTAACAATAGGCGATGCCGCGCCACGCCCACCAAGCATGTAAGGCGCTGCGCCGTTCGGCGAGGCGCTCGACGAGTGCGGCCAGCGCGGGGAGGGCGGCGAGTTTCTTTTCGGTATTGAACCCATCCTTGAGCAGTGCAGGATCTTCGAGGAGCTCTGGGGGGTCGCTAGGAGCCGGTTGCGTGCTCAGGGTGGTGAGTTCTTCGTAGATCGCCTGCCACTGTGCCGCCTTTTCGGGGTTGCGCCGTGATTTGACGTTGAGCTTAATAAAGTGCGCCGCCTCGCCATCCTCCTGGTCCGCCGCCCAAGCGTTGCAGAAGGCTTGCCACTCGGTGTCGAACGCCGGAACCTCCGGCTCTGCGGGCAGTGTTTCGTGGCTAAGGATGGTGCGCGACCAGCGCTCGGCGAACTGCTCCGGGGTGGCGAGGTAGCCGTAGAGTTGAGCGAAGTCGGGCTGTTTGGCGACCTCGCGATACCAATCCTCCAGCGCCTCGACGACCAGGCCGTGGGTCTCAGCCTCCATCTCCGCTTGGAAGCTGATGCCGCTTAGAAAGGCCTCCTGCGTCAAGGCGCGCCGGCAGAAGCCGTGGATGGTGTAGATGGCCGCCTCGTCCATATGCAGCTGGGCGTTGCGCAGCAGGGCGCGGACCTTCACGGCGTCGGGCAGGCGGGCTCGCAAGCACTCATAGAAGGGTTCGTCGAGCCTTTCCCACTCGCTGTACGCGCGCTCGATCTCGGCGCTCAGCCGGCCTTTGAGCTCGGCCGTTGCCGCCCGGGTAAAGGTCATCACCAAGATGTGCTGGACGCTGAGTTCGCGTTCAAGCAGCAGGCGCAGATAGAGGCGGGTGATGTTGAAGGTCTTGCCGGTGCCGGCGCTCGCCTCAATCAGGTGGATGCCGTGCAGCGGCATCGCCTCGGCCTGCAGTGTTTTAGCCTCTTCTGTCATCAGCTAGTGTCGCTAGTAGGGGGAGCTGGCCGGCACCACGCTCCAGAATA
>NZ_NRRN01000116.1 GCF_016583625.1 Halorhodospira abdelmalekii
GTTATCTCTCATGGTGATGGCAGGTTCCTTTGGTGTGAGTGGTCGACGTCACTCTTGTGCACGCCGGAACCTGCCATCTTTTTTTAAATATATCAACCCTCTACAGTCTTAGTTTGGCGCCTATGCGGCGCGGCCTCTCCAGCGGCTGGAGCAATCACCTCGCTCTCGCCGCCTGCCCCACTAACCAACCAGGATAAGAGGGAGTCCGCGTCACCAACAGTCGCTGACAGGCCAAGCCGCTGTACTGGGTAAGAGCTGAGAGCTGCCAAACGACCGAGCAAGGCGATAAGGTGCCAACCGCGGTCATCTCCGGCGAAGGCATGAATTTCATCGACAATCACAACGCGAAGATCAGCGAACAGGGCGTTCTGAGTGCTCGACACGCAGCGCATTATTCATTGCCGTATGCCATGCGTGATATAGACAGGAACGTGACGACAACCTACAAAGGCCCCCTATGCAACCGCAAACCGAAGGTCCGCTCTGGTCCAAGCAGCAAGACAAGCCCCTTCTCGGCAACACCCTGATTCGGCCGCTTGAGCGGTTCGCGGCCACCGGCTCGATCTCGGCGGCCGCGCGTGCCAGCGGCGCGAGCCACAAGGCAGCCTGCAACGCCATGAGCCCCTTACTATTCAGAGGCGTGCTTGGCCTAGTCCTACTTCTTTTGATGAGCACGCTTCTGATGGGCACGCTGCAGGCGCGAGAGCCCGCCCGCATCGCCGCCGCTGCCGATTTGCGCTTTGCCATGGACGAGATCCTGGAGACCTACCGGGAGGCCCATCCCGAGCGGGAGATCGAGGTGGTTTACGGCTCATCCGGTCGCTTCCGCGCCCAGATCGAGAACGGCGCACCCTTCGATCTCTACTTTTCGGCCGACATCGAGTATCCGCGGCTACTGAAGGAGCGCGGGTTTGCGGCCTCCGAGGTCATTCCCTACGCCACGGGCCGGATCGTCTTGTGGAGCAACACGGTCGATGCCTCGGAATTGACCCTGGAGGATCTTGCCCGGCCGGAGTTTCGACGCATCGCGATTGCCAATCCCCGCCACGCCCCTTATGGCCAGCGGGCCGAAGAGGCCCTGCGTGCCGCAGGGCTATGGGAAGAGTTAGAACCCCGTCTTGTCTTTGGGGAGAATATCTCCCACGCCTTGCGGCTGGTGGAGAGCGGTGCCGCGCAGATCGGCGTGGTGGCGTTGTCGCTGGCGCTCAATCCTCGGATCGCGGATCAGCAGCCCTACCACCTGATCGACGATGCGTTGCATCAACCGCTGAAACAGGGCTTTATCATCACCCGTCGGGCCGCGGACAACGAGACCGCCGGGCATTTTGCCGAGTATATGAGCGAGCCGAGCAGCCGCGAGGTCATGCGCACCTACGGCTTCGTCCTGCCCGGCGAGTGATGCGGTCGCGAGTGATGCGGAGTGAACGACGCGTAAGGAGCGCAAGGAGCCCAGTGGCATGTTCGGCATTGGCGACAGCGATCTAACCGCCCTGTGGATCACCCTCAAGCTAGCAACCATCAGCACCGCTCTTCTCCTAGTGCTGTGCGCCCCGTTGGCTTGGTGGTTGGCCCATACGCAGTGGCGAGGCAAGGTGATGATCGAGGCGCTGGTGGCCATGCCGCTGGTGCTGCCGCCCACGGTGATGGGGTTCTACCTGCTGGTTCTGCTGGGGCCGCGGGGCGCCGTGGGGGGCTTTCTGGAGGATATCGGGGTGGGGCATCTGGCGTTCACCTTCACCGGTCTGGTAATCGGCTCCATGGTCTATTCCCTGCCGTTCGTGGTACAGCCG
>NZ_NRRN01000117.1 GCF_016583625.1 Halorhodospira abdelmalekii
AGGTTGTAGATCAGCTCCTGGATCGCTTGCCGGACCTCCGGGTAGCTGAGCCGGTCGTTACGGACATAGGGCGCTAGATAGGTGTCGAAGGAGCTGAACGCCTGTGCCCCGGCCCACTCGTTCTGCATCGTGCCGAGGAAGTTGACGATCTGGCCGATGGCGCTGGATAGGTGCCGCGGCGGCCCCGCCTCGACCCGGCCGGGAACACCGTTCAGCCCCTCGTGGAGGAAGGTGCGCAGCGACCAACCGGCGCAGTAGCCGGCGAGTAGATCCAGGTCGTGGATGTGAATGTCACCGCTGCGGTGAGCCTCGCCGATCTCAGGCGGGTAGACGTGATTCAGCCAGTAGTTGGCGGTCATCTTGCCGGCACTATTCAGAATCAGCCCGCCGAGCGAGTAGCCCTGGTTGGCGTTGGCGGCCACTCGCCAGTCTTCGCGGTCGAGGTACTCGTTCATCGACTGCTCAACATCGAGCACCGTCTTACGATCGGCCCGCAGCCGCTGATGCTGCTCGCGATAGGCAATGTAAGCACGCAGGGTCGGCAGATAGCCGGCGTCGAAGAGCGCCCTCTCGACGGTGTCCTGAATCTGCTCGACTTCGGGAAGCTCACTGCGCGGCAGTGCCTCGATCACCCGATCGGACAACCGCTGTGCCTCCGCGGCGCCGAACTCGCCGGTAGCAGAACCGGCTTTGGCGATAGCGGTGGTGATGCGCTCCTGGCAGAAAGAGAAGATGCGGCCGTCGCGCTTGCGCACGAGGGCGGGGAGAGATTGCGTCTGGGTCATGTTGGCTGCTCCTTGGCCAAATATAGTGTCTCACGCTGCCCAACAAGCCTATATGTTGTGGCCTGATCCTGGCAAGAGCCACTATATCTGGATCCGGAGTGAAGCGCAATGATTCTCGGTGGTTAGCTCCGAGAAAACGTCTCCAGCAGCTTTCAACTCGCTCCTTCGGCGCGAATTGCCACAAACGATTCAACGTGCAGCTGTGACTCACCATCGAAGCGGTAGGCCACCAGCGGACCTGCTTTGGCCACGCTATAGTCGAGGCATGCGACGTTGGGCGCCAGCGGTTTGGGTGTTCCGCTCAGCCAGTAGTGCCCGACAAAGACCGGCGGCGCTGAGACCGGGTAGCTCAGGGCCGGATACTCAGCAGGTACTGGGTCATCCGGCAGCTGCTCCAGCAGATCCGCCCCACCAAAGGCGACCTCCCGCCAGTTTTTGCCCGACGCCGCCTCCCACCACCGCACACGCACCTCGCTGCGCAAATGACCATCCTTGTCGGCAAAGCGCACACCGCACGGCAGCGGCCACTCGGCACCCTTAAGCAAGCGCTCTACGGCGGCACCCAAGGCACTCTCCGGGTCGAAGAGTTCAGGAAACTCCAGCGGCCAGTCGGGTACGCTTTGCAGATCGAGTTGCCTAATCGTCTCCATCTCCGCGGGCAGCCAAGCGGCGTGGATCACACGCAGCCCATCCAATTCGAGCCACATCGGTAGCGTCTTGAACCACTCCAGATCACTGCGTGGTTGGTCGCGATGACCAGCGTAGCAGCGACGGGTTGCGGCGTGCTGCTGACGGTTCTTTTCAGTGTGGGGCCGGAGGTACTCTCCCGTCTCGGGATGGCGTGTATGGTAGGCGATGGCGTTCAACTCGTGATTGCCCATAACGCAGTGGGCATATCCGGCGTCGACCATGCGCCGAACCGTATCGACGACCGCCCTCGGGTAAGGTCCACGGTCGATGAGATCGCCCAGGAAGATCGCGGTGCGCTCNGCCAGAAGGGTTCAGCGTCTCCTGTCGTGATCCAGGCGCTCCGGCCCGAAGCGCGGATGATAGCCGTGAACTTGGCCATCGGGGCCATAGCTGTGATCGCCGTGGTGGCGGTAAACGCCCTCCGGACCTACTGTGGTGCGGGCGCCGTGCGGGATATCGTAGTGCCGATAGATGCTACCGTCGGGACCGATGGTGCGATCGCCGTAGTGGCGATAGACCCCATCGGGGGTGACCGTTCTCTCATCGCCGGGTTGCCCGTGTTGCCAGTAGGTGCCGCGGTCAGCGGAGGTGCTGGCAGTGCCGCCCTCGCGCGCCGGTGAGCTCGCTTGGCAGCCAGAGGCAAACAGCACGATGGCTGCGGCGATGGTCGCTATCGCTGCGGCCGTGGGAACGCTGTAGTCCATAAGCGGTGCCCTCCGCGTGCCAGATCGGTTACGTTATCGGGATGCTTTACGCCCTGATCGGTCTCTTAGTCTGCATCATCACCATGGTCAAGTTCGTCGACCACGGCAACGACGTGGCGAGTGTCGTTGGTGTCATCGCCGGCCTGCTTTGGCCGCTCACCGTCCTAGTCTGGCTAATCAAAGGCGACCTGCTGCGGCGGTGAGGCG
>NZ_NRRN01000118.1 GCF_016583625.1 Halorhodospira abdelmalekii
CGAGGTGGTGCGGATTAAAGCCGATCTGCTCAAGTGGCTGGTGCCGCTGTTGCTCGGTCAAGCCGCGCTGATTGTAACACTCGTTAAATTGCTCTAAGGAAATTGCTCTAAGGATTCAGCCCGCCCGCTCACTCCCGCCCCGATACAGCACCACCGGCTCGGCACTGACACCACCCCGCCCCGTCGGCTCTAACCGCCACTCAATTCGCTCTGGCCCACCGCCACGCACCCCATCACTGCAGAGGCCCTGTAGTGTGGGGATGGGCTGCCACTGCCCTATCAGTCACAGCCCTCACAACGCGCGCTACCCCCCTGTGCCGTGCAGCAACACGGCACAGGTCAGGGTACGCGCACGATCTATCGGCCGCATAGCCGCTCAACGCTGCCCCTGCCCCTCACTACGCAGCTTGCCAACATCATCCACGCTTAACCCCGTCGCCTGAGCGATCTGCTCATCGGTCAGCACATTCAGTGAGATGAGATTACGAGCGGTCTTCTCAGCGCGTAGCTGCTCACCCTCACGCCGCGCTTCATTGAGCTGCGAGACCTCATCCCGCAGTGCCCGCTCGCGCACAAAGGCCAAGTGACGGGCCTCCTCGTCGGCACTGAGTTCGCGGATACGGCTCATCGCCCGCTTGACGGGCTCGTGGGCAATCTTCGCCATGGTGAACTCCTCCTCCCAGTGCGTGAAAAAGGTGATCCAAGCGCGCAGCGGCCCGTCGGGCAATCCCAGCCGATCCGCTTTCTTCAGTTCGATCAGGTTCATCTGCAGGATGTTCCCCAGCGTGATCTCAGGCTGGCGCTCATCACGCATCTCAAAGCGCCAGACAGCCTGATCACGCTCGGCCGCCGTCGCCGTGAACAAGTCAAAGTCGAGAAGATGCAGCCCCACCGCAGCACGCAGCTCCTGATAATCTTCCCCCGCAGCAAGCTGCACCCCCAGGGTGCGAGCCAAGTAGAAGAGCCCGCGCTTGTGCCACGCACCGTAGCGCCGCACTTGAACCTCTACGTTGTAACAGTCGCCGTTCCGATCGCGGGCCAGCACATCAAGGATGATGTACTTGCCGGTCAGCTCACTCGGCTCAATCCCAGGGTTCAACACTTCTACAGTGGCAATATCCGGCAGGTCCGGGCGCAGGTCATTGATCAAATCAACAAGTAAATCAGGTGCTTCGGCGAATAGGCGCTTAAAGACGTAATCATTCGTGGGGGCGAGTAGTTGGCTCATGGCGGCATAGCACAGTGATTGATGTGGCAATCGGCTTTCGTCAGCAGCTTAGCACAGCAGCGCGGTGGAACAGCAGGGTGGCGGTGGTGCCCGTTCGTGGCGTGGCGGCAGATCGTGCCGGGCCACATCGAAGCGATATTGAAGCCGCACTGAGACAGACCGAGATCCATCGGCGACTACTCGACGGTGGCACCCCAACAGGGTGCCATCGCTGTCGTCATCGTCGGCACCATCGTGATATCCAGCGTCACCGCCGGTACCGTCTTCGTCACCGCCACTGCCATCGCCAGCACACAAGCACCACCGACTGGCCGCCACATCGGGAAGCTGATGCCGACGGAGAAGTGCCGCCGATCTTTCGCCACCCGGTCCACCTGGAGGTCGAGGCGAGTTATATGGACACGCTGCGCTTTTTGGAGGCTCTGGAGGCGCTGCCATGGCAGCTGGCC
>NZ_NRRN01000119.1 GCF_016583625.1 Halorhodospira abdelmalekii
CGATGAACTCCCGCAATTGGGCCTCAGTGTAAAGACGACGATTGCTGTCAGTCCGTGCCGCTGGAATGAGGCGCCCCTCGCGGTCCCAGCGCTGCAGGGTCTTGACCGAAACACCCAGCCGCTTCGCCGCCTTGCCTGTACTCATGGTGTTCTCCATGAGTCAAGAGTACACTATCGCGCATTTTTTGCAAGACTAGAGTCTAGCTCCATCCTCTCAAGGTTTGGAGCCTCCGGGAATCCCGGCACGGTTCAGGGGGGGGCGGTGGAGCAGATCATTGATGAGGCTACCGGCCCGGTGCTCAAGCGCCCTTGATGGTGCGCAACAACAAGGTTTCTACGACATGAAAATGACGTTACGCAGTAACGGAGGAGATGGGCCTGCCGCTACCACTCACCGCTACCACTCACAGCTTGCTCGAATTGACTGATCGTGACCGATCAGAGTAAAAAAGCACTCCAGTGTGGTGTCGGTGGGAACATCGGTCACCATCGTCGGAATGAGCAGTCTGACTCGGCTCAAGCTTGACGACGACGTGGCAGTGATTCGACATGACCGCATAGGTGGCGATGTCGATGGCGAAGATCGAGCTTAGCAGGCGAAGCTGATCTTCGACCCATTGGCGCCGATGCTCGTAGCTTTTGCCGGAGACGTGATCCTCACCGCAGAGGAAGCTGCGTCGCACGCAGCGGGTGACGATGTGGTAGTAGGGGGTTGTGGGCGAGATTTGCTCACAGCGAGGGCGGGGCATGTTGGGCTCTCCTTAGCCGTTGCCTGTAGCCTGATCCGTTGGCCGAGTTGAGGATAAGTTAGCACGGGGGAGAAGATTGGCCAAGCTGGGTGAATCTGGCACTCTGCGGGCGAATCCTTGCCCAAGGCGGCATTTGCAACCGCTGGCTCCTGTCGAGCTGTTCATGGTACGTTGGAGGCATCATGAAACAGCGGTGAACCTTGGTGATCTGTTAGCGATTTGGCTTGGAAGTACAGGTGACGCGCCACGCGAGCGAACGTATGGCGCAGCGAGGCATCACGGACACGTTGCTAGGCGATCTTCTGGAGACCGGTCAGACACGCTATAAGGACGATACCCGGCTATGGATTGCCAAGGCTATAGAAGGACGCCACGATAATCTCGTCTGTGCCGCCGTGGTGCTTGAAGATAGACTGGTCGTCAAGACCGTCATGCATCACTTCCAATGGGAACTTTGACTATGCGCACTACATACGATGAGGCTGACGATATTCTAGTCGTGCATCTTTCCGACAAGGCCATTGCAAAGGAGTCTTCACAAGACTGGAATACCCATGTCAGCTATGCGGAGGACGGCACGATCGTGGAAATCGTGATTTTGGAAGCCTCCAAGCAGGGAGCTTGGCCTCTGTTGCGTAGTCATGCAGCCTAATTGCGGATTGCGACGATCGCGAACCACCGTACTCGCTGGGGCGCGCTGTTGCTTGACATTGCGATATGATCTACCAAAACGCGCCGCAGTGCTCCGCCTATAGCCGCGCAGCGGCTTAGGGGGTGGTGAAGCGGCGCATCTTGCAAGTGGCCACCATTCTGTTACGCTTGGAATCATGTCACCAGATGGATTGAGCA
>NZ_NRRN01000120.1 GCF_016583625.1 Halorhodospira abdelmalekii
CCGTGCCGAGGCGGTGCACGGCCGCCAACTCCGGCAACGCGTCATCGAGCCAGCGGATGCTCGGCTGTGGGTGTCGACGCTTTGCCTCCTCGCGCAGCGCCGCGGCCGGCTCAACCGCTACGACGTCTTGACCTTGATCAGCCAGCCAGGCGGCGTCACGGCCGGAGCCGGCACCGACATCGAGCACCAAGGCGCCGCTGGCCGGTAGCCGCTCGCACAGCCAGTTGTGGACCTGCGCGAAGTCGAGCTGTTCATACTGCTCGGCGATCTGGGCTGCGCGATCGTGGTACCAAGTGATGCTGGCCGGATCACTCAACGCCGTTCTCCAAAGCTAAGCGCTAGAACGCAAAAATTGTTCCACGTGGAACATCCTGATTTACCGAGGATGACACCCCGCCCCTGAGTTCAGTTCCAACCAGGTCTTTCGCGTTTTCTGGCCCGTTAGCCTAGTTGCTATCGTCGCCTGATGCGGAGTCAGCCTCGGCGCGTTCAGCCCGCAACACCAGCATGGCATCGGCTTCTGCATAGCGCATTCGCGCGCGGGCAATGATCACATCATCTACGCTGGGCTTACGATTGCCGGCGTTGCGCAAGATGTTCTCCGCATCCTGCCAAGAGACATACGTGTGGGCAGCCAAATAGTCACGGTCGTTCATCGAACACCCCCTCCAACACCCTCAACTCATACCCCACACCACTCGCCTTCACGGCCGCGATACTCTCTTTGGCCCGCTCAGCGCTGTTAGCGACTCCTGTCACCTCTGGATAGTCAGCCCAATCCCCTTTGATGTCCATCGCCACCCAGTCGAGCCACGGCAGCAACGCGCGCAGCCGCTGCGGGTAGCTGCCAGCGGTGTGCAGCCCGACCTTAAAACCGAGCGCGCGCACCGTCTGCACGGCATCGACGATCGCCGGCTGCATCGTCGGCTCCCCGCCGGAGAAGACCACCGCATCGAGCAGCCCCCGACGGCGGCGCAGCCACGCTTGCAGATCGTCCCAATCGAGCGCATGCGCGCCGCGGGCCGGCAGCAGTTCCGGGTTGTGGCAGTAGTGACAGCGCCACGGACAGCCCTGGCAGAAGATTACCGCCGCCAGGGCATCAGGAAAATCGACCGTCGAGCAGGGGGACAAGCCCCCTACCCTCAGATCCTGCACACTCACGCCGCTGCCTCGACTTTTGTCGCGCGGCGCTCCTCGAAGAAGGCCCGCTCGCGGTGTTCGGCCTGCTTGCCCGCATTCCACGACTGCACCGGGCGGTGGTAGCCCATGACCCGCGTCCAGACCTCGCAGCGTGTGCGCTTTTCCTCTGGCAACGGCTCAGAGTGCCCGGCCGCACGCAGCTGATCATCACAGTGCGGGCAGAAGGTGTGCTCGCCGCTGAGGTAGCCGTGGGTCGGGCAGATCGAGAACGTCGGCGTGATCGTCAGATACGGCACCCGGAAGCCTTCCAAGGCGCGACGCACCAGACGCTTACACGCCTCAGCACTGGAGATGCGCTCGCCCATGTAGAGATGCACCACCGTGCCGCCGGTGTACCGGCCTTGCAGCGCCTCCTGCAGCTCGAGTTCCTCGAAGGGGTCGTCGGTGTAGTCGNTGCGATCTTCGCGCGCGAAGCGGTACGTCGTCCCCTCGGCCGGCGTCGCTTCAAGGTTATAGAGGTGGCCGGTCTGCTCCTGGAATTCGCTCAGGCGGCCGCGGATATGATCGAGCAACCGCAGGGCAAAATCGCGGCCTTTGGCCGTGGTCAGATCATCCCGGTCGGCGGTGAAGTTGCGCAGCAGTTCGTGGATGCCGTTCACGCCGATGGTCGAGAAGTGGTTGCGCAGCGTGCCGAGGTAGCGCTTGGTATAGGGAAAAAGCCCAGCATCCATGTGGCGCTGGATCACCTTGCGCTTGATCTCCAGGCTATCGCGGCCGAGGTCCAGGAGCCGATCGAGGGCCGCAAAGAGCCCCGCCTCGTCGCCACGGTGCAGGTAACCGAGGCGCGCGCAGTTGATCGTCACCACACCGAGCGATCCGGTCTGCTCGGCCGAGCCGAAAAGGCCATTGCCACGCTTGAGCAGCTCGCTCAGATCGAGCTGCAGCCGGCAGCACATCGAGCGGACCATGTTCGGGGAGAGGTCGGAGTTGACGAAGTTCTGGAAGTACGGCAGCCCGTACTTGGCGGTCATCGCCATCAACCGTCCGGCGTTCTCGCTCTCCCATGGGAAATCGGGGGTGATGTTGTAGGTCGGGATCGGGAAGGTGAAGATCCGGCCCTTGGCGTCGCCCTCCGTCATCACCTCGATGTAGGCACGGTTGATCATGTCCATCTCGGCCTGGAGCTCGCCGTAGGTGAACGGCATCTCCTCTCCCGCGATCAGCGGCACTTGCTCGCGCAGATCCTCCGGACAGACCCAATCGAAGGTGAGGTTGATAAAGGGCGACTGCGAGCCCCAGCGCGAGGGGACATTCAGGTTGTAGATCAGCTCCTGGATCGCTTGCCGGACCTCCGGGTAGCTGAGCCGGTCGTTACGGACATAGGGCGCTAGATAGGTGTCGAAGGAGCTGAACGCCTGTGCCCCGGCCCACTCGTTCTGCA
>NZ_NRRN01000121.1 GCF_016583625.1 Halorhodospira abdelmalekii
TTCTGCGAGGAGCCGGGAGCCGAGCCGACGCATGGCGGAGATATTGTGGCACCGCCGGGAAACCAGGCGGCAAACAGAGAAAACCAACTTCTGCCTAAACGCCGGTGAGGCCCCGGCTTACTCTCCGGCACTTGCTTGTCCCCCTTTTGCTTGTGCTTTTTTGTATTTGTTCTAAGTCTTTCGTGTTTCGCATAATGGGTCTTATGTAAAAAGGCAAGAATTGCGATCGCTCAAGGATTTGGGGGCTCAGGAGGTCGGTTTTCCGCTCTTGCGGCCTACAAGCGGCAAGGAGCAGGAAGCGCTGGGCACGGCGGCCCGTTTCAGCCGCATTGCTGAAGGGTGGGAGTGGGGTTGGTCGGTTCGACTGAGCTAGTCGCGTTCAGTTAGCGCTGTCGAACGGTTGAGCGATGGTGATCTCTCAACCGGGTCCGCGAGTAGCCTGGTGACGGGATTTGCGGGCTACCGCGCGACACCCACGGCCCTGAGCGAGGCCGGCTGGATCGCCGTCGAGGCCTGGCCGGAGGAGGGCGCCGACAGGGTAGGCGCCGGCGAGGAGGGGGCGCCCGCCTGACCCCTGCACGCCGTGGCGGCTACCCCGTGCTATGCTGGCCGCAAAGGCCATGAAGCGTTGAGGTAAGGTGCCATGCAGCTTGATGAGCTGATTGCCAAGGTACGTCGCCTGCCGGCTTTTCGTCAGCAGGAGGTGCTGGATTTCGTGACTTTCCTGGAAGAGCGCTACGGCGGTGCGGAGCAAGACGATCAGGCCGACTGGTCAGATCAGCAGTTTCACACTCTGAGCGTTGAGCAAGCCATGCGTGGGCTGGAGGACGAGCCTGACCTCTACACCGAGGATGATCTCAAGGAGCGCTGGCCATGAAGCGAGCCGGTCAGATTGCCTTGATGCCCTTTCCTTTCACCGATCTCACCCACAGCAAGAAGCGGCCCGTGCTGTTGCTGCGGCGGCTCGATCACGCCCGTGATGACTGGCTCGTCTGCATGATTTCCTCCCGGCTGCATCAGACAGCGCCAGGTCTCGACTGGGTACTGATGTCGGAGGCTGAGGAGTTTGCTGTCTCCGGTCTCAAAGTGTCCAGTGTCTTTCGGCTGTCACGTGTTGCGGTGCTGGACGGTGTCTTGTTGCTGGGGTCAATGGGGACGGTGACCGAGGCCAGACTGTACGACCTGCGGCGTCGGCTGAGTCGCTGGATTGCCTGTGAAGCCGATGAGGAGGGGACTCCCGCCTGACCCCTGCACGCCGTGACGGCACACAGTGGATGTGGGGGAGGATGTGGGGGACAGGCAGAGCGCCGAGATAAATCGGTAGGAGATTGGAGGTGAAAGCCCTCTGCCCGGTAAGGGAGGCCACCGGCCGGGACCCCGAGTCATGGGCTGTTGCCCGCGAGGGCAGTGGCTAAGCGT
>NZ_NRRN01000122.1 GCF_016583625.1 Halorhodospira abdelmalekii
TATGGAATAGTCCTCAAGTGGGGGGTGCATTCCACGGGAAGTGGGGTGCCGATTCCACGCGAAGCGGGTGTGCTGTTCCACCGGAAGTGGGGGGGCGATTCCACCGGATGTGGTGGGGCCGTTCCACGGTGATGGGGTGGTAGGCGCGGGATCGGGGGATACTTGGACTCTCCCCACCACCTGCTCCGGAGAGAGTCCATGCCCACCCCGAGGTCGTCCATGCGTAAAATCCGTGAGGTTCTTCGGCTTCACCACGAGCTGAGCTTGAGCCAGCCCCGCATCGCCTCCGCCTGCCAGCTAGGCGTGAACACCGTGCACCGATACCTTCACCGCGCCCAGGCCGCGGGGCTCGAATGGCCGCTGCCCGAGGATCTTGACGATCATGCCCTGGAGCAGCTGCTTTTCCCGCATCGCGCCGGTCCTCGCCCTGACCTCCCGCCGGAGCCGGACTGGGAGCAGGTTGCCCGCGAGCTCACGCGCAAGGGCGTGACCCGCCACCAGCTCTGGCTTGAGTACCGCGAGCAGGAGCCGAAGGGCTACGGTTACTCGGCGTTTTGCGTCCACCTGCGCCGCCACCTGGGTCGAGAGCAGCCGAGCATGGCGCAGGTCCATACCGCCGGCGAGGCGCTCTACGTCGACTACGCGGGCATGACCCTCCCGATCCATGATGGCGAGACCGGTGAGCAGCTGCCGGCGCAGGTCTTTGTCGCCGTGCTCGGCTGCTCGCAACTGGTCTACGCCGAGGCGTCGGCGACTCAGGGCAGCAGCGACTGGCTCAACGCCCACATCCGTGCGCTGACCTACATCGGCGGTGTGCCCGAGTGCATCGTCCCGGACAACCTCAAAAGCGCCGTGCAGCGACCCCACCGCTACGATCCGCAGCTCAACCGGGCCTACGCCGAGCTGGCCGCGGCCTATGGCTTCGCCGTGGTCCCGGCGCGGGTGCGCGCCCCGAAGGATAAGGCGCTGGCCGAGAACGCCGTGCTGATTGTCGAGCGAGAGATCCTCGCACCCATGCGCGATCGGCGCTTCTTCAGCCTGGCGGAGGCCAATGCGGCGATCCGCGAGCGGCTCGATGCGCTGAATGAGCGGCCTTTCTCGCGCCGTGCCGGCAGTCGCCGGCAGCGTTTCGAGGAACTCGAGCGCCCGGTACTGCGCCCGTTACCGACGCACCCCTTCGAGCCGGCCATTTGGCGCCGTCTGCAGCTCGGCCCGACCTACCATGTCGAGCACGCCGGGCACAGCTACAGCGTCCCGCACGGGCTCATCGGCCAGGAAGTGGAGCTGCGGATCACCGCCGCGGCGCTCGAGGTTTTTCACGCCAGCCTGCGCGTCGCCGCCCATCCACGCCACGACGGCCNCGACGGCCCAGGGCAGAGCACCCTGAACGAGCACATGCCGCCCCACCACCGGGCCTACGCGGCGCTCGACGGCGGGCAGATGCTGCGTTGGGCTGAGGGCGTCGGTGTGGCGACCGCCACACTCCTGCGCCAAGAACTCGAAAACGGCCCCCTACGCCGTGCAAGGCGCCTGGCCGAAGGACTCCAGCGCCTGGCCCGACATTACAGCCCACAGCGCCTGGAAGCGGCCTCGGAGCGGGCACTGAGCCTGGGGGTGGGCAGCTACACGAACCTGGAGTCGATCCTGCGTCGCGGTCTGGACCGTCAGCCGCTGGATGGGGAGCGGCGAACCGAGGCCACGCCCATCGAGCACACCAATGTGCGCGGCCCCGGCTACTACCACTGATCGCCCCCACCACGGAGAGACCCTGATCATGTTACCGCATCCGACCTTGGAGAAGCTCTCGGCGCTAAAACTTAATGGCATGCGCGCTGCCGTCGAGGAGCAATTGGGCCGCACGGACCTGGAGGCGATGCCCTTTCTCGATCGCCTCGCCCTGCTTGTCGAGCGTGAGGCCGCGGTCCGTGCCGATCGCCAGCTCACTGCCCGACTGCGTGCCGCCAAGCTGCGTTATCCGGAGGCCTGCGTCGAGGGGATCAACCGCCACGCCCGCCGCAAGCTCTCAGGTGCTGTGCTTGAGCCGCTTTTCACCAGCCGATGGGTCACGGATCAGCGCAATGTGCTGATCACCGGTCCAACCGGCGTCGGCAAGTCGTATCTCGCCTGCGCCCTGGCGCAGAAGGCCTGCCGCGACGGCTACCGGGCCTACTATGCACGTCTGCCCCGGCTTCTTGGCGAGCTGACCCTCGCCCGGGCGGATGGCACTTATGCCCGCCGCTTTGCCGAGCTGGCCAAGGCCCAAGTCCTGGTGCTCGACGACTTCGGTCTCGGGGCTCTGGATGACACCGACCGACGGGAGCTTCTGGAACTCCTCGAGGACCGCTACCGACGCCGCTCCACGGTCATCGCCAGTCAGCTGCCCATCGCCCAGTGGTACGAGGTCATCGGCGATGCCACGCTGGCCGACGCCATCCTCGATCGGGTCGTGCACAACAGCTACCGCCTCGAGATGCAGGGTGAATCCATGCGTCGCTCCCAGGATGCCCTCGAGGCAACCACCTCGGAGTCGACGCCATGAGCCGCTGGCTTGGTGTGGACCTGCTGCCTGCAGAGGCACCCCAGCTTAGTGGAATGGCCCCACCACTTCCCGTGGAACGGGCCCACCACATCCGGTGGAATGGCCACCCCTCATCACGTGGAACAGGCCACCCACTTGACTGGAATCCCCA
>NZ_NRRN01000123.1 GCF_016583625.1 Halorhodospira abdelmalekii
TCTCCAAAACGCCCAGACGTGCCGCCCCCGATTCCTTGCAGGTAGGGGGCGGGCGGTTCTGGCGCGGCGATTGGGTCGCTCCGAGAGGTTCAGGGCGCGCCGCGCGATGACGAGCGCGGCAGCGTGATGGGGGCTGAGGCCGTAGCGCTCGGCGAATTTTTCCCGACCAATGACTGAGGTATAGGCCGGGTTGCGGCAGAGGACTTCCAGACCGGCGTCGTGGGCACGCGCTTTGAGCGTGGCGACGATCCGATCATAGGCCAGGGCCGAGAGCATTCGGGCATAGCGCCCGCCCTCGGCTTCCAGCGCCGCCTTCTTGGCCGAAAAGTCGAGTTTCTCAATCGCCAGCGGCTTGTCCCGGTCACAAGCGAAGTCCATCAGGGTTTTGATCGCCTCGCCGATGCGCGCCTGGGTCTGGTGGCGATCCAGGCCGTAAGTGACGAGCGGAATGGTGAAGGCGGCGACGGGGTTGCCGCTGCGGTCGGTTTCGCAGACGGCCAGATGATCGGCGTTGAGGTCGACTCCAATGGCCCCGAGGCGGCGGTCGCTGCGGCACTCGAAGGGAGGCGCCTGGGTGGTGATAAAGACCCGCCAGCCTTTGGCATCGCGCTGGAAGCGGTAGCTGATGGCCTGCTCCAGGGTGAGCGCCGCGACCAGGACGTCGCTGCCGTACGGGAGCCGGATGTCAAAGCGGACATACTTCGTACCGTCCTGACAGAGGGCGTTGGGCAGCCGCAGTCGCAGCGCAAAAGTCTCTTCGCCGAGATATTCAGCCACACAGCCCTGACAGCCGCCGGTCTCGTCCTTAGAGCCCAGCACCACGAACTGATTAGAGCGGGCGCGGCGCCAATCAGTGCGCCACTCATCGAAAGACTCATAGCCGTTCGCTGGCAGATCGAACTGCGCACGAAATAGCTTGCGGCTGCCGAAACAGAGCCGCACCACATCGGCTTCACGATCCGCCTGCAGGCCTGCGAGACGATCGCGCAGGCGTGCTAGCCGGCGTTGCTTGTGGTGGCGCTTGTTAAGCAGGCGCTGGCGAATCTGCGCAGACTCGGCGCGGGCGATTTGCTCGTCGAGTCTCTTGATGACCTTTTCGGCCTTTTTAATGCGCTTCTCGGCCTCGGTGATCAGCCCGTCGCGGCGCTCCTTGATTGAGGCGACCTTACCCTTGAGGTTGATGGCGATGGCATTGAACTGCCGCGCGGTGAGTCCGAAGCGCGCCAGGTACTGCGATTTCAGCGCCGCCGGATCGCAGCCGCGCGCAATGTCGGCAAAGAGCGCACGCTCGGCCTGACCGTAGAGATCGGCGTAGGCGCCGAGTGCCGCATCCAGCGTCCCATC
>NZ_NRRN01000124.1 GCF_016583625.1 Halorhodospira abdelmalekii
ACATGCAAGTCGAACGGTGACCTCGAGAGCTTGCTCTTGGGTGATCAGTGGCGAACGGGTGAGTAACACGTGAGTAACCTGCCCCAGACTCTGGAATAACCCCGGGAAACCGGAGCTAATACCGGATACGAGACGGAGCCGCATGGCTACCGTTTGGAAAGTTTTTCGGTCTGGGATGGACTCGCGGCCTATCAGCTAGTTGGTGAGGTAACGGCTCACCAAGGCGACGACGGGTAGCCGGCCTGAGAGGGCGACCGGCCACACTGGGACTGAGACACGGCCCAGACTCCTACGGGAGGCAGCAGTGGGGAATATTGCACAATGGGCGAAAGCCTGATGCAGCGACGCCGCGTGAGGGATGAAGGCCTTCGGGTTGTAAACCTCTTTCAGCAGGGAAGAAGCGAAAGTGACGGTACCTGCAGAAGAAGCACCGGCTAACTACGTGCCAGCAGCCGCGGTAATACGTAGGGTGCGAGCGTTGTCCGGAATTATTGGGCGTAAAGAGCTTGTAGGCGGTTTGTCGCGTCTGCCGTGAAAATCCGAGGCTCAACCTCGGACTTGCGGTGGGTACGGGCAGACTAGAGTGTGGTAGGGGAGACTGGAATTCCTGGTGTAGCGGTGAAATGCGCAGATATCAGGAGGAACACCGATGGCGAAGGCAGGTCTCTGGGCCACTACTGACGCTGAGAAGCGAAAGCGTGGGGAGCGAACAGGATTAGATACCCTGGTAGTCCACGCCGTAAACGTTGGGAACTAGGTGTGGGCCTCATTCCACGAGGTCTGTGCCGCAGCTAACGCATTAAGTTCCCCGCCTGGGGAGTACGGCCGCAAGGCTAAAACTCAAAGGAATTGACGGGGGCCCGCACAAGCGGCGGAGCATGCGGATTAATTCGATGCAACGCGAAGAACCTTACCAAGGCTTGACATACACCGGAAACACCCAGAGATGGGTGCCCCGCAAGGTCGGTGTACAGGTGGTGCATGGTTGTCGTCAGCTCGTGTCGTGAGATGTTGGGTTAAGTCCCGCAACGAGCGCAACCCTCGTTCTATGTTGCCAGCGCGTAAAGGCGGGGACTCATAGGAGACTGCCGGGGTCAACTCGGAGGAAGGTGGGGATGACGTCAAATCATCATGCCCCTTATGTCTTGGGCTTCACACATGCTACAATGGCCGGTACAAAGGGCTGCGAAATCGCAAGATGGAGCGAATCCCAAAAAACCGGTCTCAGTTCGGATTGGGGTCTGCAACTCGACCCCGTGAAGTCGGAGTCGCTAGTAATCGCAGATCAGCAACGCTGCGGTGAATACGTTCCCGGGCCTTGTA
>NZ_NRRN01000125.1 GCF_016583625.1 Halorhodospira abdelmalekii
GGAGACACTGATTTATTCCGGCCCTGCCGTTCCGCTGTCGGTCCGGAGTTGAGATAATACGGCTCTGGCCCACAACCGAGAGTGCGCCCCCGATGCAATCGAGCTTCTCTGATCTGGAATATGCCGCCAAGAAGAAAGTCACGCGTCGTGACCGGTTCCTGGCCGAGATCGAAGCGTTGACACCGTGGGACGCGCTGCTCACGGAACTCAACGATTTCTACCCCACTGGCGAAGGGCGTGGCCGTCCACCGATCGGACTGGCCAAAATGTTGCGGATGTACGTCGCGCAACAGTGCTTCGGCCTGTCCGACGAAGGAATTGAGGACGCCATCTACGACAGCCAGGCGATCCGGCGTTTTGTTGGCATTGATCTGGCGCGCGAAGACGCGCCGGATGCCACCACGCTGTTGAAGTTCCGCCGTCTGCTGGAGCGTAACAATCTGACCCGCAAGATCTTCACCGTCATCAACGACCATCTTGCCGCCCAGGGGCTGATGCTGCGCGAGGGCACCATTGTGGATGCGACCCTGATCGCCGCTGCACCGTCGACAAAGAACCGCAAGAAAGCGCGTGATCCGGAGATGCGTCAGGCCAAGAAGGGGAACCAATATTACTTCGGCATGAAGGCGCACATTGGTGTCGATGCGCACTCCGGGCTGGTGCACGCGGTGGTGGGGACGTCGGCCAACGTCGCTGATGTCACCCAGGCCAATCAGTTGCTGCACGGTGAGGAGCGGGAGGTGTTTGGTGACGCCGGATACCAGGGCGTGGAAAAGCGTCCGGAGAACCGGGACACA
Organism: Halorhodospira abdelmalekii; assembly: GCF_016583625.1. Classification (GTDB taxonomy): domain Bacteria; phylum Pseudomonadota; class Gammaproteobacteria; order Nitrococcales; family Halorhodospiraceae; genus Halorhodospira; species Halorhodospira abdelmalekii. The sequence continues at coordinate 798 of NZ_NRRN01000125.1, forward strand.
GCGGTGAAATGGCACATTGCCATGAAGCGGAGCAAGCGCAAGGCGTTGCCGCAGAACGCCGCCGGGCGAGTGGCTGATGCAATGGAGACGCTCAAGGCGAAGATACGCGCCCGGGTCGAACACCCCTTCCATGTGCTCAAGAACCTCTTCGGTCATCGCAAGGTCCGCTACCGCGGCCTTGCCAAGAATGAGGCGCAGCTCTTTTCGCTGTTCGGCTTCGCCAACCTGGTGCTGGCAAAGCGCCGATTGGCGACCAAACACGCCTGGAGTCCGTCCTGAGAGGGCGGATCGGGCGCCAGGAGGTGCTTCACCACACGAAAATAAGCCCGTTTTGGCCCAAAATCGGAAAATTGACGTCCAGCACCTGAACAAAAATCAATCGATGCTGTAATCTTCGGCTTTCCACGCCGAAAGCCCGATTACTTCAGCGTTTCC
>NZ_NRRN01000126.1 GCF_016583625.1 Halorhodospira abdelmalekii
TAGCAAATTGCGATCCCGACTTGCTGCGGTGGCTGCCCTATCAAGCGGTTGCGGATGAGCAGCAGGGACTCACCTTGAAAGGCCTGGATGCGAGGTCTTAATCCCTTCTCAAACAGGGCAGTCCTCAGACCAGATGAATTAGGCAGTCTTGGTCCTATTTATGGGTCTTAATCCCTTCTCAAACAGGGCAGTCCTCAGACCGCACTGAAGTGCGGATCAGGCGGGATATATCGTCTTAATCCCTTCTCAAACAGGGCAGTCCTCAGACTTGAATCCTTAGGTCTATTTATCCGCGATAGTAAGGTCTTAATCCCTTCTCAAACAGGGCAGTCCTCAGACCTATCACCATCTGCCAGATAACTAGCGATGAGTCTTAATCCCTTCTCAAACAGGGCAGTCCTCAGACGCCACTAGAGTCACGGGGATAAGCGACAAGTATAGTCTTAATCCCTTCTCAAACAGGGCAGTCCTCAGACTCGATCGACGTGCTTTGTTCTGGCCAGCGTTTGTCTTAATCCCTTCTCAAACAGGGCAGTCCTCAGACCCCTCGACGCCAGAAGCCTTTTACAATCAGGCCCTTGCAAAGGGGGTTGAGGGAATTTCGGGCATCCCAGAACTTAACATACAGCAGCATGTGGACTCGATTCTCATTTTCAAAGAGCGAAGCAGCCACCAGCTCAGTCTACTCGAAGATTAGCTGCTGATCTAGCTATAAATTCAAAGATCCCCGGCGGACTCGGGCCGACAACCGCCCCTAGATGCCTCGACGCTCTGCACGTACGTTGCGAACAGAGCCGTTGGCTCGACGTGTAGCGCCTTAGCCAGCTGGACAAAGGTGTACAGTCGGGGGCCACGGTCACATCGACAGACGTTGTAGAGGTGCTGGCGACTGATACCGGCGCGGCGGGCAAGCTCAGCCATCGAGAGCTGCCGAATGCGCGCTTGACGGCGGATGACGAGCTCAAACTGAGTCATCCGGATTGTCTCTGTCGTCGAGCAACGATCCGTAGCGGGTGCACTCTCTCGCTAGCGTAAGAGCGGCCCGCTTCAACCAACGGCGGTGCTGTTTAGCGTGTACCTCCCACCGAGAAAAGAAGGTATGGCGTGCCGCCTTGCGCAGCCGGAAGCCCTCTTCCGGGGAGCCGCTGAAATCGTCGGTGCTCAGCGCTCTGGTCGAGAACAGATGCCAGGTCAATCGCTCGACCCGCGCACGAG
>NZ_NRRN01000127.1 GCF_016583625.1 Halorhodospira abdelmalekii
TGCCTGCAGAGGCACCCCAGCTTAGTGGAATGGCCCCACCACTTCCCGTGGAACGGGCCCACCACATCCGGTGGAATGGCCACCCCTCATCACGTGGAACAGGCCACCCACTTGACTGGAATCCCCAAGCTCGACGTTGTTCTCGGCCGCGCCACCGTCTTCGAGGTCCAACTCATCGGAGCTGTAGACGGCGATAGCCTGCTGCACATCGCCGAAGAGCTGCTTGAAATCGACGATGTGGCCGTACTCTTTGTCGTCGCCGTCGAGGCGGTTGGTACGGCAGATGGCCTGAAAGAGGTTGTGGTCGCGCAGCTCGTTGTCGAGGTAGATGTAGCTGCACGAGGGGGCATCGAAACCAGTCAGCAGCTTGCTCACCACGATCAGCAGCTTGGTGTTGGCCGGCTCCTCGATGAAACGGCGCTTCATCTCGGCCTCGTACTGGGCGGTGCTCTGGCCACCCTTCAGAACGTACTCGGTGTAGGTATCGAACTTGTAACGCTCGTCGCTGTCGGCCGGTTCGCGGGAGATGGCGTTGTGGTTGGGCTCAAACGAGGTGATGATGCCGCAGTGCCGACCGAATGGTGTGTTCTGGAACAGCCGGAAGTAGTGGCAGGCGTCGTAGATGGAGGCCGCTACGAGGATGGCGGTACCACGGTCATTGTTCAGGCGCGGCTTGAGGCTGAAGTCTTCGATGATGTCGGCGACGATGCGCTGCTTGCGCTCGGCGGCACTCATCAGCTCTTCCAGCGTCGCCCAGCGCTGACGCAGCGCCGCCTTCTGGTAGTTGTTGAGGTTTCTGGTCTTCCGCTCGAACCAGTTGTCGATCGCCTGCTGCGAGGTCAGGCGCTGAGGCACATCGCGGGCCTCGTACTTGAGATCCAGCACCACGCCATCGGAGACCGCCTCGGGGAACTTATGAACTACTCCCGCCAAGCTTACGCTATGGCGTGAGTTTCGCGCTTCGACGGGAGTGCCGATTCATCCAGAGGATGACCCGGTCTGACCTCCCTCCACGCCTCGGCCGGTTCCCGACCGGATAACAAACTTTTTACTTTCGATACCCTAATCACCTGCCTGAGCACCGCCGGGTAGCAGGGAACCATCGCTGGTTCCCCGCCCCCTCAGAACCGTGCGTGCGAGTTTCCCCGCACACGGCTCAAGCAGGCTGCAAGGCATCCATTTGTCTCCTGTCTTTGGCATGTAT
>NZ_NRRN01000128.1 GCF_016583625.1 Halorhodospira abdelmalekii
CCCCGATTCACGCCCAGTTCACGCCTCGCGCATTGCGCCCACCCCGCCGCCGTGGCCTAATCGGCGTCAGGCGCTTGTCCGCCCTCCTGCCCTCCCGCACGGAGGGCGACGGAGGACGCAGGCGCGCTCATCGAGCCAACCGCGCTCCTGCCCTCCCGCACGGAGGGCGACGATCCAGCGGAGTCAGAAGGTACGAGCGGAGCCCATGCTAGAGAAACTACTCATCCTCGCCGGGGTCACCGCCATCGCCTTCGGTTACTCGCTGCTGCTGGTCGACCCCAGCATGGAACTGGAGGAAGTGGGCCGGCAAGTCCTCTGGGGGATGGGCACAGTGACCGCAGGCGGAGTGGCGACCATCGCCGGGATCTACATCCGCTCCTACAACAGTAGACGATAGACGGTAGACGGTAAGCGGCATGCGTACGCACAGAGCGCCAAGCACCACGCGGCAGCCTCAGGGATAAGGGAAGGAATCAGACCATGGCACTGCTCAACACCCTACTCATCGCAATGGACCGCCTCGTCGCCGAGGACGGCACCCAGCAGGCGCGCTACGCCCTGCTGCGCGGCAACCGGCGCATCATCAAGCGCGGCCGTTGCCCCGTTGACGACCTGGTCAACCAGCCCGGCTCCTACCTGCGGGCCAGCGTCGCCTCGCCCCTGAGCCACCTCGAGCGCATCGGCCTCGAAGCCTTCAATCGGCGCCTCGTCCCCTTCGCCGCCCGCCGCTACCTCGACGGCGAATCGGTCTTCACCGAGGCCTACAGCCTGCGGACCCAAGCAACCCGCATCTCCGGAGGGCGAGCAGAGACCTACCTCGTCGCCATGGCCGAAGACGACATCGCCCTGGCCGCCGAAGCGCTGCCGCGCGACCGCCGCCCCACCACGGTACTGACCGCCGCCGAAGTCGCCATCGCCGCTCTGGTCGGCCAGGCGACCCGCGAGCCGACCCTGGTTCACTGGGCACGGGGCTCCTTCTACGCCGCACTGCTCGTCGACAACGGCCAAGTGCGTTGGCGCCGCGCCGAAATGGTCTACGAGCCCGAGGCACCCGTTTCAGCGGCAGCACCACCGCAACAGTCGCCGCCACCTGGCAGCCCACCACCCGCC
>NZ_NRRN01000129.1 GCF_016583625.1 Halorhodospira abdelmalekii
TGGTCTTGCCCACCAACAGTGGACACCTCAATAGCTACCATTCGACGAGGTGATCCATGACGAGGCAAGCTACCCCGATGAGTAAGAGCAAGACGAAGCCCAAGCGCACGCGCTACAGCCAGGCATACCGCGATGAGGCCCTGGCGTTGGCCGAGCGCGTCGGTGTCAGTGAGGCCGCCGAGCAGCTCGGCCTCCAGCCGGCGCAGATCTACCAGTGGAGGATCAAGGCTCGCAATGCGGCCAGTCAGTCGCAGCGTGAGCAGGCGCTTGCCGATGAAAATGCTCGGCTCAAGCGCCAGCTCTCGGAGGCGAACGAGGAGTTGGCCATTACAAAAAAGGCCGCGGCGTACTTCGCGAGAAACCAGAAGTGAAGTACGCATTTATCGATCAGCACCGTCACGAGCATCGGACCCAGGCGATGTGCCGGATTCTGGGCGTCGCCCGCAGCGGATTTTACGCATGGTGCCGGAATAAGGCGGCCCGCACCGCTCGAGAAGAGCGTCAGCGGATCTTCGATGAGAGGGTCCAAAAGGCCTTCAACGGCGCCAAGCAGCGCTCCGGGTCACCTCGCCTTACGCGCTCCCTCTGCAAGCAAGGCGTCACGGTCAACCGCAAGACGGTGGCCCGGAGCATGCGCCGCCAGGGGCTTCGGGCGCGTATCACGCGTCGGTTCAAGGTGACGACGAACTCCGCCCACAACTTGCCGGTTGCTCCGAACCACTTGGCTCAAGGGTTTCTGGCCGAGCAGCCGAACCAGAAATGGGTCGGTGACATCACCTACCTCTCGACCGGCGAAGGGTGGCTCTATCTCGCCGTCGTGCTCGATCTTTGCGGCCGCAAGGTGATCGGCTGGGCCATGCAGGAGCGCATGAGCGCTGAGTTGGCTTGTGACGCCCTGCAGATGGCCGTGGACCGGCGGGGTCGCCCCACCGGGGTGCTGGTGCATACGGATCGTGGCAGCCAGTACTGCTCCAGGGCGTACCGCCGGCTGCTCCGTGACCATGGACTGATCG
>NZ_NRRN01000130.1 GCF_016583625.1 Halorhodospira abdelmalekii
CATGGGGGAGGGTGGCGGTGCGGCCGGTGGGGGTGGCGATCACCGGTTGCCACCGGTGGGCGACAGCCCCTTGGCTTCACGTCAGACCAGTGGACCAAGGGATGGCCTTGATCATCGATTGGTCCACCAGGCGCGGAGATCGCCCACTTAGGAGAGCAACCCAGTCACCACAGAGGCATGGCAGGAGTGCCGGCATGGCGTACACGTGGAAGAGACCCATCTACCGAAGGAAGCGGCCATGACTGAAACCCACCAACGCCGACGACTCTACTCTAGATCGTATCCCGACGCCAATCCATAATCGCTGTCATCGTGCTGAACTGCTTGATGAGGTTGTTCGGGCACAGGAGGGCGGTCAGAGCGAGCGCTCAGCGGCGGCGAGTGTGGGCGTGGCGCGTGGCACGCTGCGCCACTGGTTGGCTTCCGATGCGGGGATAGAGGCCCCTGCTGGGCTGGCTGCGTTCTGCGCGACTCCTGAGGGAATCGCTTGGCTGCAGCGGGCGTTGGTGGCTGCCCATTGGTGCATCAGTGAGCGTGGCGGTGCTGGCATTCGCGTAGTGATGGAGTTCTTGGAATACAGCGGACTAGCGTCTTTCATTGGTGCTTCCTACGGGACGCAGCAAGCCTTTCAGGCTGAACTAGAGAGCCACATTCTGGCCTGTGCCGACGAGCAACGAGAGGCGCTGGCACGGGAGATGCCCCACCGCACGCTCAGTATCGCTGAGGACGAGACCTGGCAGGATGGGATGCGCTTGGTGGCTATCGAACCGGTGTCGAATTTTATCCTGGTCGAGCAATGCAGCGGGGATCGTTCGCCTTCGCCTTCGCCGGCACTGGGCAGCCAGTGCAGGTAGCGCAGCGTGGTGTGGATGCTGGCATGGCCCATCAGGCGCTGCAGCCGTTCCACGCCGAGGCCGGCGGCCAGTTGGTGGGTGGCGTNGCTTGGCCTCGGAAAAGGCCTTCTACAGGCTGGTCGGGCTCAGCGGGGTCCCGTCCCGACTCGGGAACAACCACTCGCGCGGGCGGTATAGGCGCCAGTAGGCGCGCAGCGCCTCGAGCAGGCTTGGCGAGAGCACCACCAGGCGATCCTTCGCGCCCTTGCCTTGGGCAATGCGCAGGAGCTTGCGTTCCCCGTCGATATCAGCGACGCGCAGCGTCAGCACTTCGCTCAAGCGCAAACCGGCCCCGTAACACAGGCTCAGCATGGTGCGATATCGCCGGTCGCCACAAGCGGCCAGGATGGCCGCGACCTCGGCGCGCGTGAGCAGCTCCGGGATGCGCTGGGCGCGCTTGGGCAGCGTCACCTCCAAGTCCACCGCCGGCCAATAGCTCTCATGGGTGTGGGCAGAAAAGCCATGCATGTGCATGGCCGCGATCATGCGGTGGCGCAACGTGCTCATCGTCGCATCCTCGGTCAATGACCCCGATTGGGTCATGACCAAGTGTGG
>NZ_NRRN01000131.1 GCF_016583625.1 Halorhodospira abdelmalekii
GGAGCATCCACACCTTGATTCTTGCCCACAGGGATCGGCTCACGCGCTTTGGGTTTGAGTGGTTTGAGCATTACGCCAAGACGCATGGCTGCGAGATCTTGGTGCTGAATCAAGAACGGCTCTCGCCCTGGGCTTGACACACATCTCGGCTGGACACTGCAGCTCTACCCTCAAGTCCGGCTGCCGCATTGAAGAGCGCCAGCTCGGGAGCGCCAATAGCCTCGAGGCGTGTCTGGGCGTGGATCTGGTCGTCGCCTGGCGGGTATCGCTGCTCACCCACCAGAGCCGTGAAGATCCGGACGCCCCCTGTACGGTGTTTTTTACCCCAGATCAATGGAAGGCGCTATGGGTGCGCACCGGCGCCGAAGGTATTCCTGAGGACCAGGATGAGCCCACGCTGCGGGAAGCCACGCGAACCGTCGCCACGCTCGGTGGTTTCTTGGGCCGAAAAAGTGACGGCGAGCCTGGGGCTCAGGCTCTGTGGAAAGACCTGCAGCGACTCGATGACATCACCGACATGTTTTGCATTATGCTCGAAAGGGCGAGGTCAGGTCGTGCTCCGCCCTGATGCCAGCCCACTTGTGTGTAAAGCCCAGGCTCTCGCCAGAGCAAGAACTGGTGCAGGACTTGATGACCATCGTTCATTGTTTTTCGTCTCGGTTGTATGGATTGCGAAACTACCGCAAGAAGCTCAACGAGGCACTCAGCAAGGATGAGGCCAGCGCCGAATGAAGGTGACACGGGTTGTGCGCGCCAAGCGCCCGAACAAAGGCAAGGTCGGGGCGTTGCGCGAACAGGCGCGACGACTCGGGCAGGTGCGCTCCGAGACTTGGCAGTGTTTTGGCTCGATTGGCGGCGTTGGGTTAAGCGA
>NZ_NRRN01000132.1 GCF_016583625.1 Halorhodospira abdelmalekii
GGTCGATGGGCGGGAGCCCTGCCGCGGAACGGCCGTCCTGGGCGATCTGCTTGCCCTATAATCTTCGCTTAATCAAGGTCTTCGATGCGGTCCTGCACCAAAGCCCCGCGGAGCGGATTAGTTCAACGCCGCCAGCACGCGCGGCTACGAAATGGAGGCGAAGCCGCAATGTAGTAGCCGTCGCCGTGACTGGCCTTGTTAGGCCAAGCTCCAGGTTACCGATTGAAATTGATAACTTTTTGGTTTTCTTTTCCATTCCGGCTAATTATAACCGCCAAAACGTCTTCGTGATTTTTAGGGCATACCCTATGGCGTAAGTTGCATAGATTCGATTTGATACTGATTAATTCCTGCCACTGGTCTGGACGGGAATACTGTACCTGCGTATAGCCGCTGGGGTCATCTGATGGCAGGTACTTGTGAACAGCCGAGATTCGAAATTTTCGCCCAATTGACCAAAACGTAGGTCCAATGTGAGGACTAGTATTTTTTATCGCTCGATGAATGGCTCTTAAAATGCTGATAGCGGTATAACCTAGCGAGCCCAGAATTGCGGTGCCCACGACAGGATGCTGTTCTAACCAAGCAATTGCCTTGACGATGTCTGTGGTAATGGTCATTCACAGTCCTTCTACTAAGGGCCTAACGATTAAGCGTTTATCTGGTGTGCGCGCTGCCGAGACGGCCTGTTGTCGCGGGGCTCCCGCGCGCAGACCAGATAAACGGTTGTTGGACTAATCCGCTCCCGGCACGGCGTGGCGGTCGGCGCGGGCACACTTTAGACAGAGGGGATTG
>NZ_NRRN01000133.1 GCF_016583625.1 Halorhodospira abdelmalekii
CCTTGTAGCGTAAGGCAACACGCTCGCCGTCGAAGTTGACAATCCGCGCATCGCTCAACGCAATGCGGTGGCTGTAGCGCCCGAGGTAGTCAACGACCGTGTCGGTGTGGGTGAGGCACGGCTTGGAGTAGACCACCCAGTCGCGGGCCATCAGGTTGTCGAGGAGCCGATCGATCTCAGCGGGATCGAGTCGTGCCAAGCGCCCTTCCGCGACGGCGCGGCGCAGGCGGCTGACGAAGCCGCCGCGAAAGTGCCGTGAGAGCGCCCGCACCGGGAACAGGTAGGTGCTCTTCGCCGAGTGCCAGGTGCCATCCGTACCGAGCGCCCCGCCGGGCACCAGGCAATGGAGATGTACGTGGCGCACCAAGTTCTGGCCCCAGGTGTGGAGCACCGCGGTCATCCCGAGCTGCCCATCGAGACGCTTGGGGTCGGCGCCGAAGGCCGACAGGGTCGCCCAGACTGTCTCGAAGAGCAGATCGTAGATCTCCTTGGGATGAACCTCGACCCAGCCGTTGAGGATATCGGGCAGGGTGAAGACCAGGTGATGATAGGCGACCGGCAGGATCGCGGCGCGTTGGCGCTCGCACCAGGCGAGCGAGGCCAGGCGTTGACAGCGCGGGCAATGGCGGTCGCGACAGGCATAGTAGAGGAACGCCGACTCCCCGCAGCCGTCGCATTCGAGGAGCAGGCCGCCGAGGGCCTCGGTGCGGCAGGTGCCAATGTGATGACAGACTTGCCACTGGCGGGGGCTCAGCGGCTG
>NZ_NRRN01000134.1 GCF_016583625.1 Halorhodospira abdelmalekii
CTTGGCCAATCCGCTCGAGGCCGAGGGGTTGCGCACCAAGTGGTCGATCGAATTGGTGTTCTCGCCGGTGCATGGATTTGATCAGGCGGCCGATCTCGCCGAACTCTTCGCGCGACCGCTGCGGCGCGGCGCACTGCTGCGGGTCTAACGCGATGCAGCTCACACTCTGGACCTACGAAGGACCACCACACATCGGCGCGATGCGCGTCGCCGCGTCGCTGGACGGGGTCCACCTCGTTCTGCATGCGCCCCAGGGCGACACCTACGCCGATCTCCTCTTTACCATGATCGCGCGCTCCGAGCGACGTCCGCCGGTGACCTATACCACCTTCCAGGCGCGCGAACTCGGTGGCGACACCGCCGAGCTGGTCAAAGCCAGCGTCAGCGATGCCTACGAGCGCTTCAAACCGCAAGTCCTGATGGTTGGCGAGGCCTGCACCGCCGAGCTGATCCAGGATCAGCCCGGTGCGCTGGCGCGCGGCATGGGGCTGCCGATTCCGGTTCTTTCGCTCGAGCTGCCCGCCTATGCACGCAAGGAGTGTTGGGGCGCCAATGAAACCTTCTATCAGCTGGTGCGCGGTCTCTTGCGCGCGCAGGTCCCGGAGGCGGGACGCAAGCCGGCGCCGCGTCCGGCGGGTCAGCGGCCACGTGCCAATCTGCTCGGCCCCACAGCCCTAGG
>NZ_NRRN01000135.1 GCF_016583625.1 Halorhodospira abdelmalekii
GGCTTCAAATCGCGTGGCCTGCTCTAGCCACTGCTCGTTGGCGAGTCCGAGACGCTGCAGGATGGGTGGGGCGTTTTGGGCGATGGCGCCGCGTTTTTTGGGGTTGATGGCGCGACCGGTGTGATCGACGAGTGCTAGGTACTCCTCGAAGGTGCAGGGGAGGCCGGCTAGTGTAGCCGCCGCCGCTGTCGCATCCCGAAAGGGCAGTAGCGGTTTGACGGGCGCGGGCAGTTGGAGGCACGAGAGCAATCCAGCGACCTCGACGCCGGCATTGAAGCGCTCTTGCAGAGCTTTGTCGAGATCGAAGCGCGGCTCGATGCGCTCACGTAGACCGGTGTGCTCGGACTCCTCAGGGGTTGAAGCGATGGCCGCACGCACCGGATTGAGATCGACGTAAGCCATACAGGCGAGCAGAGCGGCATCGCTGCCGAGGGCTTGCGACTTAAATCGTGCCTCCCAGAAGTGGCCCTTACAGCCGTCTTCTATGTTGGCCTGTCGGGCGATGGGCTCGTTGAGGCAGCGCATAAACCAGCTCAAATCCCCCAGCCGCTCCCGATAGGTCTCGATCCACTCGGCGAGTTCGATCTTCTCAATGGCATCGAGCTGCTTGCCGGCCAGATGCTTCTGCATCACGGGTGCGCCTTTATAGACGGCACGCCAGCGCTCGATGACCTCCTCATCGGACCACTCTTCGGTCTGACTGGGGTCAAGTTTGACGACGATGTGGCAGTG
>NZ_NRRN01000136.1 GCF_016583625.1 Halorhodospira abdelmalekii
TCGATCACACCGGCCGCGCCATCGACCCCAAAAAGCGCGGCGCCATCGCCCAAAACGCCCCTCCCATCCTGCAGCGACTCGGGCTCGCCGATGAGCAGTGGCTCGAGCAGGCCACTCGATTTGAAGCGCTCTACCGACGAAAGGGCCGGGATCATCTCAACGCCCTCAGCGGCAAGCGTGACCGGGCCGATCAAGACCGTGCCGACCAAAGCGGCATCGGAGACGCGGACAGCAGCAAATCCCGTCACCAGGCAACGCGCGGACCCGACTGAGAGATCACTATCGCTCATCCGTTCGACCGCGCTAACTGAACGCTACTGGCTCAGTCGAACCGATCAACGCTACTCCCCACCTTCAGCAAATCGACTGAAACGGGGCGCCGTGCCCTACTCCCTACCGACCTTTTAACATAAGACCCGTTAGACGAAGTAGAAACGCTCGTTACCGACTGATTCCTCAATCATCCTAAGCCACACCACCTTAAATGCGTTTGAGTCTCAGCATGGCCCGCACTTCCATGTGACAATGCTTCCCTGTCTACTACCTTCCTTGCCCACCCAAACCAAAGTGCCTGTCCCTGTTCCCGATCACACCGGTCGCGCCATCAACCCCAAAAAACGCGGCGCCATCGCCCAAAACGCCCCACCCATCCTGCAGCGTCTCGGACTCGCCAACGAGCAGTGGCTAGAGCAGGCCACGCGATTTGAAGCC
>NZ_NRRN01000137.1 GCF_016583625.1 Halorhodospira abdelmalekii
GGCCACCGCTAGCCTTGATCTCGTCGTAGAGATCGCCGACGTCGGTCTCGCTGGGCTCGGAGAGCACCACGCTCGCGCCCGCGCGTGCGCAGGCTGAGGCCACGGCGCGCCCGACCCCCTCCGCCGCGCCCGTGATCAGGATCACGCGTCCCTCTAGCGTGTCCTGGCCTGGTTGAGCTGTCTCCATGTTCGTTTCCGCCTCTGCGTTGATTCGGTTGAGTTCGTGATCCTGAAAGCCGCGGATCAGTCGGTGCGCGCCCCACCGGTCTCTCCTGAGTTCATGCGATCGGTTGGGGCACGCGGGCCCGGCTCTCGCGCCAGGCGATCCAGAGCTTGCGCAGCGGGGTCAGCGCGATGCGCTGATCGGCCACCGCGAGTCCACTCGCCATCAACTCGGCCAGCAGTGTGTCGGCGAGCCGCACCCGGATGCGCAACGCGCTCGGCAGGCTCGCTAGGTCGGGGTCCAGGCGCTCCCGCTCCCGGTGACAGAGTGGCAGCAGCTCAGCGAGGACGGACGCGAGCGCGGCACCCGGGAGCGGCCCGGATGGACTCCATTGCGCGATGCCCTGGCGCGCGAGGGCGTCTGCTGGCAGAACTCCCAGACGACCACGGCGCAGCAACCAGCCACTGTCACG
>NZ_NRRN01000138.1 GCF_016583625.1 Halorhodospira abdelmalekii
AGGTCGGAGTGCGCCAACTGATCGTGGAAACCGCAGATGGCATTGAGCGGTGTGCGCAGGTCGTGGCTGACCGCGGCGAGGAACATCCTTTGATCGTCGAGTGTGCGCTGGCGCGCCTCTTCCACAGCCCGGCGCTCACTGATATCGCGCAGAATCCCCGCAGCGTGCCAGTGGCCGGCAATCTTCACCGGCGCCAAGGTCAGCTCCAGCGGAACCTCGTGCCCGTCGCGGTGAAGTGCTTCGACCTCGGTCTGCGGCCCCACGCGAATCTTGCCACCGGACTCCCTAAAGTGGTGCATGCCGGCTTGCATCGCCGCTCGGTGGCGCTCGGGGACGAAGCGATCGTGGAAGGGATCGTCTCCGATCTCATCGGCGCGGTAGCCGAGCAACTGCTCAAAGGCCGGATTGCAGTAGATCAGCCGATCCTCGGCATCGATCAGCACGATGGCATCACGCGCTGCCGTGGTGATCGCCTGGAACTTCGCTTCGGCGGCGTGATGGGCTTGTTCGAGATCGTGCTTCTCGGTGATGTCCTCGAGGATATGGACCGAGTACCGGTATGTGCCTTGTTCATCGCGGGCGACATACGAACGCGAGAGAAAGAATCGGCCATCGGGCAGTTTGAACGCCTCGGAGGTTGCAGAGCAGCCGAGATCACAGCAAGAGGGGGTGCTGTTTTGAACCGCCA
>NZ_NRRN01000139.1 GCF_016583625.1 Halorhodospira abdelmalekii
AGGTCGGAGTGCGCCAACTGATCGTGGAAACCGCAGATGGCATTGAGCGGTGTGCGCAGGTCGTGGCTGACCGCGGCGAGGAACATCCTTTGATCGTCGAGTGTGCGCTGGCGCGCCTCTTCCACAGTCCGGCGCTCACTGATATCGCGCAGAATCCCCGCAGCGTGTCAGTGGCCGGCAATCTTCACCGGCGCCAAGGTCAGCTCCAGCGGAACCTCGTGCCCGTCGCGGTGAAGTGCTTCGACCTCGGTCTGCGGCCCCACGCGAATCTTGCCACCGGACTCCCTGAAGTGGCGCATGCCGGCTTGCATCGCCGCTCGGTGGCGCTCGGGGACGAAGCGATCGTGGAAGGGATCGTCTCCGATCTCATCGGCGCGGTAGCCGAGCAACTGCTCAAAGGCCGGGTTGCAGTAGACCAGCCGATCCCCGGCATCGATCAGCACGATGGCATCGCGCGCTGCCGTGGTGATTGCCTGGAACTTTGCTTCGGCGGCGTGATGGGCTTGTTCGAGATCGTGCTTTTCGGTGATATCTTCGAGGATATGGACCGAGTATCGGTACGTGCCTTGTTCATCGCGGGCGACATACGAACGCGAGAGAAAGAATCGGCCATCGGGCAGTTTGAACGCCTCGGAGGTTGCAGAGCAGCCGAGATCACAGCAAGAGGGGGTGCTGTTTTGAACCGCCA
>NZ_NRRN01000140.1 GCF_016583625.1 Halorhodospira abdelmalekii
GTGCCCAGCGCTTCCTGCTCCTTGCCGCTTGTAGGCCGCAAGAGCGGAAAACCGACCTCCTGAGCCCCCAAATCCTTGAGCGATCGCAATCCTTGCCTTTTTACATAAGACCCATTATGCGAAACAGCAAAACTTAGAACAAATACAATAAGCACAAACAAAAGGGGGACAAGCCAATGCCTGTCCCCCATCTCTCGTGGGTACAACCGGCCTCGTGAGCTGGTCGAGTAGGCCGCTCGTGGGGTGTGCGTAGTGGTGCGTTACAACGCCCATGGGATGCGAGTTTACGACGAAGCCGGACAGACGATTAAAGTGGCGCAGTGGCTACGCGAGCAACCCGAGGCGAGCGTCTCGCGCAGCGTTCGTATTCGTTCCGGCCAAAGCTACATTGAGGCCCACTTGCATGCACGTCGATTGCCGCCGGAGAAGGCGAACCTCGCGCGGCAGAAGGTCCGTGACCGAGCGCGCAAAAGGGGTCGTACCCCTGATGCTGAGGCCTTGACTTTGGCTGACTGGGTGTTGGTACTCAGCACCGTGCCCGCTGCAATGTTGCCTACCGAGGCGGTCATGGAGCTGTATCGAACCCGATGGCAGGTGGAACTGCTGATGAAGCGCCTAAAAAGCCTACTTGATTTCGATTGTCTGCGGGCCCGCCGAAACAGCGAGCTGGCCGATGTCTACCTGTAC
>NZ_NRRN01000141.1 GCF_016583625.1 Halorhodospira abdelmalekii
GTGCCAGTCATCGCCAAAGCGCGACTTCCAGTCGACCCGGTAGCTATGCTCAAGGCCGCAGAGCACGGGACGGGCAACCACGATCCCGTGCTCGATGCTGGATCGGTAGTCCTCGATCAACGCCCCTGTCTCATCACGACTGAGTTGGCCACGGTCGATCAGCCGATCAGCGTAGATGGCCCGAGCCGTGGGGTGCTGGCGGATGCGCTTGTACATCATCGGCTGGGTGACCGCCGGCTCATCGGCCTCGTTGTGGCCGAGGCGGCGGTAGCAGATCAGGTCGATGACGACGTCCTTTTTGAACTGGTTGCGGTAGTCGAGGGCCAAGCGGGTGACAAAGATCACCGCCTCCGGATCATCGCCGTTCACATGGAAGACCGGCGCCTGCACCATCTTGGCGACGTCGGTGCAATAGAAGGTTGAGCGGGTATCGAGCGGGTTGCTGGTGGTAAAGCCGATCTGATTATTGATGACGATATGGACAGTGCCGCCGGTGCCATAACTGCGGGTCTGCGAGAGCTGCAAGGTCTCGGTGACCACGCCCTGGCCGGCGAAGGCGGCATCGCCATGGATCAGCACCGGCATCACATGATCGCCGCTGCGATCGCCACGGCGGCGCTGGCGTGCGCGCACCGAGCCCACG
>NZ_NRRN01000142.1 GCF_016583625.1 Halorhodospira abdelmalekii
ATTTCAACAGTGTCGGCGTCGATCGCATCGTATTGATGGTGCGTGCCGACAAATTTCACATAAAGTGCGCCGTACCGATAGGCGACGGCGACGACGAGCCGGTAGGTGTTGCCTTTGATAGTGAAGACGACGCGGCGGCTCTTGAGAATGCTCGCGTTGCGATACTGCGCCTTGATGTCGCTCGGTGACAGCCACGTGGCCTTCTTGGCCTCATCGATCCAGGCGAGGAGTGGCTGCTCAGCGTCTGGATGCTGCTCCCAGAAGGCTTTCAGGTGGCTGATCGCAATCATCCTCATGGCTGGAAGATAGTCCCGCTGCGGGACTAGCGCAAGCTTTACGGCCCGATCATCAGAACACCCTCGTCGGTAACGACCCCCTGCGTCGTCCAAGCCATCCATTGAGCCGGCAATGCGCATGCATTACCATGCAGCACATCAATTGCTTTGATCTGAGAACATCATGGCCACCACCCTTGAGGCCGAGTCCACGCTGACCGCCCGCTACCAGACCACGGTACCGGAAACCGTGCGCCGTGCGCTTCAGCTCAGTAAGCGTGACAAGATCCACTACCACATCCGCGCCAACGGCGAGGTGGTGCTGACCCGCG
>NZ_NRRN01000143.1 GCF_016583625.1 Halorhodospira abdelmalekii
CGCGACCCATCTTGCGCGGGTGCGGACCCTCATCATCGATGAGATCCACTCACTCGCCGCGACCAAACGCGGCGCGCACTTAGCCTTATCGCTCGAGCGCCTGACCGCGCGCTGCGAGCAGGATCCACAACGCATCGGACTCTCAGCGACCGTGCGCCCACTATCCGAAGCGGCACTCTATCTCGGTGGTGTCCGCCCCGTGGAAATCGTGGATGCCGCCGCGCCACCGCGGCTCGACATTCAGGTGCGGGTCCCCGTACCCGATATGGAACGGCCACCCGAGCCGCCCACTGACGCCGGGGCGCAAGGCGGTTCGATCCTGGGTGAGCTCTATCAGCGCACCCTGCCCCGACCACCCGCGGACAAGGGGATGTGGTCGGCGCTCCATCCGGCCCTGCTCAGTGAGATCCGTGCGCATCGCTCGACCATCCTCTTCGTCAACAGTCGGGGCCTGTGCGAACGTCTGTGTCAACGGCTGAACGAACTCGCCGCAACGCAGGACGTCCCCGCCGGTGAGCCGGTGGCCGATCCCTCCTCCCAAACCACGGCGGCACCCGACACGGCACTGGT
>NZ_NRRN01000144.1 GCF_016583625.1 Halorhodospira abdelmalekii
TTGTCGGCTCATCAGCCTGCTCAACCACAGGGCGGTATTGCTCCGCTGCTTCCTGACCAAACTTCTGTTCGAGTAGCAAAAGAAGGGATTTACCTTCACCAGCCAATAGGCCTTCTTGGCGACCCTCCTGGCGACCTTCTTGGCGACCTTCCAGCCGACCCTCCTGTTTCCACTCCCTCTCCCACTCATTCATACGTTCAGCTAGCATCTCATTTACCTCCTCAAGGTCCTGCACTTCTTCCCAATCGAAGAGTTTTGAATCAGCGAAGGGTTTACGGCGCAGCAGCACGCGCTGTATCCAGATGGCAAACTCTCGTCGGATAGGGCGCTGCTCCGGTTTGACCAGCCACTTGCTGAGGGTGGCGACGATAGAGCGCATATCATCCGGCGTGCGGCTGTGTTCAAGCCTGAACAGGGCGTGAACACAGCTGCGCAGTTCAGACGATAGATAGATTGCACCATCGCGCCAACGTGGTCCACAGCCTCACCGACTAATGGCCCCTACCTCCCCCACCTCGTGCCGATCGCTCCGCTATCTCGTTACTTCG
>NZ_NRRN01000145.1 GCF_016583625.1 Halorhodospira abdelmalekii
ACCCCTCCGGGCACGGCGCGAGCGGCGATCCATTCGCCGGCGGTTGGCGCGATTCCAACCCGCTAATCGTAAGCAGCACTGTTCGGCTTACGTCCGTAGGAATGGTTTTCTATGGTTTTAGGAACGGCTTGATGTCCAGCTCCTCGCCCGAGTGACACTTGATGGCGTCACGCACCTCGCTAAAGAAGGCCACCTCCTCCTGCAGAGCAGTGACCTCATCGGTCGTGTAGCCGGCGGCATCGAGCTCCTGAGCGATGGCGGAAAAGGCGCGCACAAAGCTGGCGACCGCCTTGTAGAACGAGATCCTCAGCACCTCGGTCTCATCAAGCGCACCCGGCGTGTCGGCATCGCCGCAGAAGTAGCGCAGATAGTCTTCGATCTCGCGCGGTGGCGACACCGGCTCGCAGAGGTACTTGAGTGCCTCGCGGGTGGTATCGAGTCTCTTGCGACCCTCCTGCAGCCAATCTTTGAGCTCGATATGGAATAGTCCTCAAGTGGGGGGTGCATTCCACGGGAAGTGGGGTGCCGATTCCACGCGAAGCGGGTGTGCTGTTCCACCGGAAGTGGGGGGGCGATTCCACCGGATGTGGTGGGGCCGTTCCAC
>NZ_NRRN01000146.1 GCF_016583625.1 Halorhodospira abdelmalekii
TCATATTGCACTAGGATTATGTGTTGCCCATAGCCATAAATTCGTGTGAGATGGACATCCAGTCTTTACGGCTTGTCCCCACCCCATGGATTTCTATTGTTAAAGATATTCAGAATGTTTCATTCCTACACTAGTATTTATTGCCCAAGGGGTTTGTGAGGGTTATATTGGTGTCATAGCACAATGCCACCACTGAACCCCCCGTCCAAATTTTATTCTGGGGGCGTCACCTGAAACCTTGTTTTCGAGCACCTCACATACACCTTACTGTTCACAACTCAGCAGTTATTCTATTAGCTAAACGAAGGAGAATGAAGAAGCAGGCGAAGATTCAGGAGAGTTCACTGCCCGCTCCTTGATCTTCAGCCACTGCCCTTGTGACTAAAATGGTTCACTACCCTCGTGGAATCCTGACCCCATGTAAATAAAACCGTGACAGCTCATGGGGTGGGAGATATCGCTGTTCCTTAGGACCCTTTTACTAACCCTAATTCGATAGCATATGCTTCCCGTTGGGTAACATATGCTATTGAATTAGGGTTAGTCTGGATAGTATATACTACTACCCGGGAAGCATATGCTACCCGTTTAGG
>NZ_NRRN01000147.1 GCF_016583625.1 Halorhodospira abdelmalekii
AACAGGACGCGCCGCAAGGGCAGCTGTGCCAGCGCTGGCTGAGCGGTTTCTTCTCCTGCTGCCCGCAGGCGTGGCAGGTCTGTGAGGGCTTGATCTGCCGCGTCGGGGCCTCCACCGCCCAAGCACCCGCCTCTTCCGCTTTGAGCTTGAGCAATTGATGGAAGGCCCCGCCAGCGGCATCAAGAATACCGCGGTTCAAGCCCCGCTTATATTGACCGCCGTTAGCAGTCATGTTCCGAATGCTCAGGGCCTCTAGGCCCAAAGCGCTGAACTCGTTGATCAGTCGGGCAGAGACCTGATGGAGAAAGTCGTGGCGCTGATTGGCCACCTTACGATGCAGTCGGCGCAACTCATCGTACGCCTTGCGCAACCGGTTGGAGATGGGGAAGCCCCGACTCCTACCCGATGCCTTCTTGGCCGCCTCCTCCTTGCGGGAGATCTCGCGCTGTACACCACGGATGGCACCCAAAGTACCGGCAAGATGGCGGGGGTTATCGATGGTCTCGGTGCCGTGCGCGGTCGCCACAGTGGCGAAGGTCTCCAAGCCCCAGTCGAGCCCGCCCATCTTCTCGCCGCACTGCCGCACCGGCTC
>NZ_NRRN01000148.1 GCF_016583625.1 Halorhodospira abdelmalekii
TCTCGATGCCTCATGTAGCCGGATTAGCCCGGCCGGCGCTTGCCTGATGCTCTGCGTCATCGTCACACCCCGTCTAATCCCGCTTCCTCTCTGTCAAAGCCCTTCGCTCCACAGGCTCCGCTAGGCTCCGGCTGACCCCCCTGGTCACCTCCCTTACCCTTTGTTCGCCCGCTTCTTCGCTCTTATGGCTTTGTCCGACTTCCCGCCCACGTAAACGTCTAGGCTTCGATACCATCTCCCCCAGACCCGACCCGCGCTCGGATTTGCGCGAATCGTGAGCGGGACCTCCCGAGTTCCGCATAGAAGACATCAGTGCATGCTCCAGGTCTACGACTCCGGAGAGCCTCGGTAGCCACTTGCCGCCTCGCCGCTACCGGCATCGCCTTCCCCTCCAGGCAACAGGGTCGGCACTCTCGACGCTGATTTCGGAGCTCAATACTGGGCCTGCACCTTCCCCTGTCAACGCTTAGCCACTGCCCTCGCGGGCAACAGCCCATGACTCGGGGTCCCGGCCGGTGGCCTCCCTTACCGGGCAGAGGGCTTTCACCTCCAATCTCCTACCGATTTATCTCGGCGCTCTGCCTGTCCC
>NZ_NRRN01000149.1 GCF_016583625.1 Halorhodospira abdelmalekii
GCTCGAGGCTGGCGCGGCCATCACCTGGTCGTGAAGAGGTCTTCGAGCGCGTTGGCGGTGAGGATCAGCTCGACCCAGGTGTCCAGTTGCTCGTCTGTGGCTTGCTCTAGGCGTTTGGATGCCGACTCGGGGATGTCGCCGAATTTGAGGGTGATGAGTTTGCGGAGGGTGCCCTCCACGCCCGCCTTGCGGCCTACCTTTTGGCCTACTTTTTGGCCTTCTTTATGGCCTTCTTCGCGCTCGCGTTCTGCCCAGTGTTGTAGGTTTTCGGCCAACATCGCTTTGTCCTCGACGAGTGAGTTGATCTGGGTAAGGTCGATCTGTGCGCCAAGGCGCTGGAGATGACGCTTGAGCCAGCGGGTAATGAGCCGGTCAAGGCGGGCCTTGTTGGGGTCAGCCTGGATCAGGCGCACCAGCCGATCGACGGCGGCTTGCAGGGAGGCGCGATCGCCTGAGGCGATCTCGACCTGGATGATGCCGCTGAGCGGGCTGTCGATGGCGCTGAGCTGCTCGGAAGTGTA
>NZ_NRRN01000150.1 GCF_016583625.1 Halorhodospira abdelmalekii
CTGATGGCTGAGCAGACGGGCCGGATCGGCTTCCTGTATCTCGGCTTCGGGCTGCTGACCATGTTGTCCGGCATCGTCGTGCTGCTGCTGGTGCAGACCGCACGCGCCGTCTACGAGCGCGGCATCTGCCTGCCGGAGTGAGCCGCGCGCCGGCGCGCCGGCTGATCTTCAGCATCGGACCCGCCGCAGCCGTCACGCCAGCCAACACTCAGCACGGAGACAGAAAGCCATGAATCACCCCAGCCCGACACCGGCCACCGTCAAACCGAGCCGAGCGCTGCTGCGCAACGGCATCGTGCTCGGTGTGCTCGCCGCGCTCTTCGCCGGCGGCCTCTTCCTCCTCTACAGCCTCACCGACGGTGAGCGGGTGCCGCTGGCACAGCAGCGCGCATCCGCTGGCCAAAGCCCGTCAAAGCCAGAGCCCCCCTCGGCGCCACCAGCAGAGCCCGCGGACCCGCCACCGGAGACGGCGGCAGAGACAGCGCTCACGGCGCCGGCATCGCCGCAGGCGCCCGACGCAGGGCCGGCACAAGCGCCGGCCCCGACGCCGGCGGC
>NZ_NRRN01000151.1 GCF_016583625.1 Halorhodospira abdelmalekii
CGGTGCGAACCCACTGGATCTCGGCAAGGTTGAATTACGCGTGATTCCGCCAGACGAGTGGCACGACATGTCAGCGGTTGACGTCTTGGTCGGCGTACGATCCTTCGACCGTAAACAGTACCCCAGCAAGCCGCCAAGTAAGATGATTCATGCATGGCGATCGGGTATACCTTTCATCGGTGGTTGGGATAGCGCATACTCGGCGGTAGCGCGACCGGGAGCGGAGTACATCCGCGTGGCATCTATTACCGAGCTGCGGAGTGAGATTAGGCGGCTTGCGGAGAATCCAGCTTGCTACGATAGGCTTGTGGAGAAAGGGCGACGGAGAGCGCCGGAGTTCAGCCACGAAGCTATCGCAGGGTTATGGTTATCGGCATTGGACGGTCCTGTGCAGACCGCCTTTGAGGTGTGGCTTGAGAAAAATGGGAGGAGCAGAGGATGGATCAGGCACAGAGCGGACGTGGTCGCGGACGTAGCGTCGCAGGTGAAGTCGCGG
>NZ_NRRN01000152.1 GCF_016583625.1 Halorhodospira abdelmalekii
CGCGGGTTTGGCGGCCCTAATGGCGGGGGTCCCGCGGGTGGTGCTGTCGGGACGGAACGTCAGCCCGATCCATTTTCTCTACATCCTGAAGCCGATCATGCGTCCGGCCTATCGGGCGATGGCCACCCGCGCGGAGATTCGTCTGGTCAACAACAGCCATGGTGGCGCGGCAGATTATGCCGCCTGGTTGGGGCTGGACGTTGGACAGTTTCGGATCGTCTACAATGGCCTCCAGACCGCTGGCTTGGTCCGGGCGACGCCCGCGCGGATCGCCGCCTTCCGGGCCCAGCACGGGATTCCGGCTGATGCGCAACTCGTCGGTGGCATGTTCCGTCTCTCCGGCGAAAAGCGTCCAGGGTTGTGGCTCGAGACCCTGATGCGTCTCACGGCCGAGCGCCCGCATCTCCATGGTCTGCTGTTCGGTGCCGGTCCGCTGCGTGGCGAACTCGAGGCGAAGCTCGCGCGGTCCGGATTGGCCGGGCGGATTCATCTGG
>NZ_NRRN01000153.1 GCF_016583625.1 Halorhodospira abdelmalekii
CCCGAAAAGGCAGCAGTGGCTTAACGGGAGCAGGCAGCTGTAGGCACGAGAGCAATCCAGCGACCTCGACGCCGGCATTGAACCGCTCTCGCAGTGCTTTGTCGAGATCGAAGCGCGGCTCGATGCGCTCACGCAGCCCGGTGTGCTCGGACTCCTCGGGCGTTGGTGCGATGGCTGCGCGTACGGGATTGAGATCGACGTACGCCATGCAGGCGAGCAGTGCAGCATCGCCGCAGAGGGCTTGCGACTTGAAGCGCGCTTCCCAGAAGTGGCCCTTACAGCCGTCTTCTTTGTTGGCCTGTCGGGCGATGGGCTCGTTGAGGCAGCGCATAAACCAGCTCAAATCCCCCAGTCGCTCCCGGTAGGTCTCGATCCACTCGGCGAGTTCGATCTCCTCAATGGCATCGAGTGGCTTGCCGGCCAGATGCTTCTGCATCACGGGTGCGCCTTTATAGACGGCACGCCAGCGCTCGATGACCTCCTCATCGGACCACTCTTCGGTCTGACTGGGGTCAAGTTTGACGACGATGTGGCAGTG
>NZ_NRRN01000154.1 GCF_016583625.1 Halorhodospira abdelmalekii
TCCCCATAGGTACTCTCAAGCACGACGATGTCGGCTGACTCAGGCGGCGTCGGATCCGGCAGCAAGGGGGTGTGGGGCGCGCCCAGGTCACCGGAAAACAGCACCCGCGTGCGTGATCCGCCGTGGCTCAGATCGCATTCCACATAGGCCGACCCGAGGATGTGTCCGGCCTGCTGCAAGCGGATGCGCAGACCTGGATCACCGGCGATGAGGGAATGCCACTCACCATAACGCAAGGGCACCAGTCGTGTCTTCAGCAGTCGCAAGACCGCCTCGATCAAGCGGGCCTCGCGCGTGACCCCAACCTTCAGGGCATCCTCCAGCACCAAGGGAAGCAGCTCGGCCGACGCCTCGCTGCACAGGATCGGCCCACGAAATCCAGCCGCCAGGAGATGTGGCAGGCGCCCGACATGATCGATATGCACGTGCGTCAGGATCACGGCTTGGAGGTGTGCGACC
>NZ_NRRN01000155.1 GCF_016583625.1 Halorhodospira abdelmalekii
CGCACGTCCGGTCCAGTGGAAAGGACGAACTGATTCTCCAGATTGCCCGGAGCCTCGGGACCTAATGGTTCCGTTCGGAGTTGTTCCCAGGCCCCGTCGAGGGCCCAGGAGAAGCGTTCGGGGCGCAGGTGGAACAAGAGGTTGCCGCGAATATTCGGACGAAGCTCATCCGCGGCGTTGCCGTGGAGAAATGTCCGGTAACCAAGACGGCCAGCCACCAGGCCCTCGATCGTCGGAGATCGATCCTGGTACGAAAACCCGATAAAGAGTTCAGTTACGAGGTCGGATTGCTTGTCCTTGGTTAGGTTGATGTTATCAGAAAATTCCGTTTCGAGACCGAAGCTTCCAGCAAATTCATAGGCGAAGGTCGGTGGGCTCACGACGAGCGCAGAGGTCCAAAGAAGGACAGCTAGGATGGATTGAAGGATAAGGGAGACATCAGTTCGGGCA
>NZ_NRRN01000156.1 GCF_016583625.1 Halorhodospira abdelmalekii
CTGTTTCGCATAATGGGTCTTATGTAAAAAGGCAAGGATTGCGATCGCTCAAGGATTTGGGGGCTCAGGAGGTCGGTTTTCCGCTCTTGCGGCCTACAAGCGGCAAGGAGCAGGAAGCGCTGGGCACGGCGGCCCGTTTCAGTCGGATTGCTGAAGGGTGGGAGAGGCGTTGGGCGGTTCGACGGAGCCAGTGGCGTTTAAGCTAGCGCTGGCGAACGGTTGAGCGATGGTGATCTCTCAGTCGGGTCCGCGCGTTGCCTGGTGACGGGATTTGCTGCTGTCCGCTTCTCCGACACTGCATTGGCCGGCACGGTCTTGATCGGCCCGGTCACGCTTGCCGCTGAGGGCGTTGAGATGATCCCGGCCCTTTCGCCGATAGAGGGCTTCAAATCGCGTGGCCTGCTCTAGCCACTGCTCGTTGGCGAGTCCGAGACGCTGCAGGATGGGTGGGGCGTTTTGGGCGATGGCGCCGCGTTTTTTGGGGTTGATGGCGCGACCGGTGTGATCG
>NZ_NRRN01000157.1 GCF_016583625.1 Halorhodospira abdelmalekii
GGATACAACGGGACAAGAGGCTCTGCGAAACGGGACAGGAGGTTTTGCCAACGGTGTGACCTTTGGCAGCGTTGGCGACGTCACCTGGTCTGCACACGCGGGCGGAGTCAAGACCGGCGGTCGTGGCCGTGCCGGCACTCGGGCCTGAGGCCAGACAGCGCGGGCTCGGGCAGGCGTCGACGTTGCAGGGCCCTTCAGCTGGCGTTGCGGCGCGTGCGGCGGACCTCGTCGACGGGCTCGGCGACGCCAGCTCTATGGCTGGAGGCTCCCATGCGGCCTTGGCGGTAGCGGCGGCGCGCGCTTGGATAGCTGGGAGTCGCCAGACACGGCTTCATCGCGTCCAGCTCGAACAACATGAAGTGCGGCGTGATGGCATGCAGGCGCCGCAGACGGCTGGCGACGTGCTGCTGTTTGGTCCGAATCTGTATCGGGCAAGCCAGCGGCAGCGAGCTCCGCGGCGAGGAGATCAGGCACCAGCCGAGCTCGTCGTCATAGGCCAACAAA
>NZ_NRRN01000158.1 GCF_016583625.1 Halorhodospira abdelmalekii
CACCGCAGCTGACCGGTGAGAGGCCTCGGCGCGCGGTCGGCAGGGCCGGCATTCTTGAGAGTAGTCCGTGGCCTCAGGCGCGGATCACCCGAATCGTGCGCCCCTGCGGGCTGATCTGGGTGGTACTGGCGGTGCGTTCGGCGAGCGGCGGCTGTCCCGAGCGCCGGTCGAAGAGCACCAGCCAGCCGCTGTTCAGACCCAGCCCGGCGAGGTAGCCGTCCAGTTGCCCCAGCCCCTCGGCGAGCGGGTCCGGGGCGCCGTCGCGCCAGACCTTGAGTTCCATGCCCAAGGTGACCGGGCCGTAGCGCAGACACAGATCCATGCGGCCCTTACCGATTGCGTATTCGCGCTCCAGGGTGCCACCGCCGTTGACCACCCGGTGCAGGAAGGCCATGAGCACCAGATGGGGGGCGATCTCGTGATAGGGGGCGCTGCCGAGCAAGG